>JAAZPQ010000107.1 GCA_012797175.1 Bacillota bacterium | reverse complement strand
TTTGTGCATTAACCTGGTCTGTGTGTTCCCGGTAGTTCATGCCGATTATTTCCGCTATAGAATAGCCATAGATTTCACATAAGGCCGCATTGGCATAGGTATAAGTGCCGGCAAGATCAATCTCGAAATAACCGTCCTGAATATTATTAATTATCATCCGGTACTCTTCTTTAGTCTTAAGCATCGGTTCCTCCACCTGCCTTATTTAACCGGTAGTTGTAGAAATAAAATTTATAATTAAATAAATTATAACAATATTCCTACGCTTTATCAATGGTTTGTCCCTATATTTTGGTTTAATGGTTATACTTTCGCTGTTCGTGTAGAATATTGACAGCTCCTCCAGGCCCGTATAAAGAAAATCGGCGTTGGACAAGAAAACAAGGGCATTATTTGCAGTATCTCTTCGCATACAGCCTCCCTGGCGGTCCTTCGAGAAAAACCCCGGGCCCCTGGGTTTTTGAATAACCGTCAGCCGGGAAAATTATCTTTACTTTGAATCTGCTGCCGATCTATAATGTGAACGGTGGTAGCAATCTACTTCGCCAATTAAGGGGAGGCTTTTAAAATGAAAAAGAGGGCCGTTTTGTTAAGCGTTATTTTGCTAACCGTTTTTCTTTCGGTCCTGGTCGGGGGCTGCTCCCTCTTTCAGAAAGATGTGGCACCGGATCCTGGCAAAACCGGTAATGGCTCCGGAGAACCTTCCGGTGACCAGAGCAACACCGGCCCCAATGGAGAAACAGCTCCCGGCGAAACCTTTTCAGGCGATAAGCAAGATAAAGAAGAAGGACGTAGGGTTAAAATTACTCTCTATTTCGGCGATCAGCAAGCGATCAAGAATGAAAGCCCCTCTCAAACAGGCTATCTCAGCCCGGTGGTACGTGAATTTCCTTATACCACCGCGGTACTGCGGCTAGCCCTGCAAGAGCTGATCCGGGGGCCCTTGCCCGGAGAAGGCAACCTAGTGAAAACTCTGCCGGCAACAGTGAAAATCCTCAATCTGAAAATTGAAAACGGGGTGGCCTTAATCGATTTTTCTTCGGAGCTGCTCACTGACAGCCCGGGCGGCACCCTGGGCGGCACTATCTTGGCCCAATCGATCGTTTACACCGCCACCGAGTTTCCTACAGTAAAATCGGTCCTGGTAACGGTAAATGGCGAGCCTTATTCTGACGGCCATTTTACCTGGAAAGAGCCTATCGGGCGAAAAGACTTTAACTTTTGCGGCTGATAGCAAAACCGGTTCCCGTGGGGAACCCGGACGTAGAATAGAAAACAGAACGAAAGCACCTGTAAAGAGGCGCTTTTTTAAATTTATTAAACTAGGGCGGAAGCCTTCCGAACGATGCTCGAGCGGCCCAAAGAGTTGAGCAAGGTCGTTCTGGAAATTGAATAAGCCGTCTTAGCGAGGGCGGACGATCTGGATCCAGGTACGGCCGTAAACCATCTCGATCGGCTTTCCATCCTGGTAATAGAAGCGGGTCGGAGCCGCCGGGCTTTCTTTCCGCCAGGTGCCCCGGAAATGCTGCCCCATGGAGTAAAAATCAATCGCTCCCGACCCGATCAGGTTAGGTGTAGGCCTTCCCTGGGGATCGATGTGGTGAGGGACATACTGGATGATAATGTTCCGGGCCGTGATCTCTTTTCCGGAGGCATCGCGGTGAACCTGCCCGTTCAGGTAACGGAGATAGTCTCGCGTCGCTGGACGGTAGCTGTATTTTATTCTTGTGGACGAATTGTATTCCATAGAGAACGTAGACCCAGGCTCTCCTTCCCTTTCTAGCAAAGCGGGCCGAACCAGGACTACGCTGGAGGGCGCTTCCGCACCCAGCCGGGCCAGGTTGACGTAAAGATTATGCGGTGCCTTTCGGGCACTGCTCCGGTAGATGGAGGAGCTGCCTGAAAAAAGAGCATTGGTATGCCTCAACCCCCATTTTTTAACAGTATCCCGAACGTCGCCGCTTCCGCTGGCATAAATATAGTGAACGTTATTTTCTAGGGCCAGCATGATGCTGTGGGTCCTGGCGCTGCGGATCGGTCCGACCTGGGAAGGAAACGCCGAAAAGAGGGCCAGGTACCTGGTAATTCTCCCCTCAACTTCAAACTCATAAACCAGGCTGGCCACGGCAAGTCCAGACTGGGGCCGGGCCGAAGTGCTATTATCGATAACCACGCCGTAAACCGGCTTATAGCCGGCTGTTTTTCCAACAGCCTCCTTCAGCAGTTTCTCTTTCTCCCGCCGCTGGGCTAACATTGTCTTATGCTCCGTTTTGGCCTGCTCCATCAGGGCAACCAGTTCGCGGCGCTGCTGATCGATAGTCTCTTTTCTCTCCGCGATCAGCTCTCGCTCGCGCTTGATGGAGGCGATCAGCTTTGCATCGCGGTCCATAATTTTTTTCAGGTAAGCCGACCGTACGATCAGGTCACCAAAATTGTCTGCCTCCAGGAGAATCTCCAGGTAAGAGAGACCTCCGTTCATATACGCACTTCGCACCCGCATCCCAAAAAGCCGGGTGCTCTCGTCGAGCCTAACCTCGGCGGCGGCAATCTCTCTTTCGGCCTGCTCAATCTGCTTCTCCGTAGACTCAATTTGCCTGGCCAGCCGATCCATCTTTCGCTGGCTGGCTTCAATTGATTCGTCCAGGGCCTTGATAATATCTTCTAGTTCAGTGATCTCGGTAATGCCTGAATGATCATCGCCGCGGCTTTCCACCGGTTCGGCAAAATAACCGTTAAAGATTAAGAATATAGTTACCAGGGCTAAGCTAAAAATCGAAGCTGGCCTAAGACGCCGCATGTTTACTCAATCTCCTCTCCAAACTACACTTTCAAGAACCGGCGAATGGAAAAAATGCTGCCTAAGCCTCCCATCATTATTCCCAGGAGTAGCAGGCTTAAAAATATAAGGACCAGCTTCGCTGGCGCTGTTACCGGTTGCAAAAAGAAAACCGGCGACTTTTGAAGCAGAAAAACGGCAAACTGGTAATAGCCCAGCCCCAGGGTAGCCAGCGCTACCAGGGTTCCCGTGCATCCTATCGCCAGGCCCTCCAGCAAAAAGGGCAGCCGGATAAACCAGTTGCTGGCTCCCAAATGCTTCATGATCCCGATCTCTTCCTGACGGATTGCCACCGATAGGCGGATGGCCGTTCCGACAAGAAAGATAGCCCCCACTGCCAGCAGGATGCTTATGCCGATAGAGAAACTGTTTAGCCAGCCGGAGATCCGGGTGATGCTCTGTGCCAGTTCGCGGCCGTAATCGACCGACTCTACCCCCGGAAATTGCTCGATCTGGTCGGCCAGGGCCGGGATCAATCCGGCCTCAACACCGCGCACCCGAAAAAGATCGGGCAGGGGATTGCGTTCACCGGTTAACTCTTCGAGCAGGGCTTCGTCACCCAGTGACCGGCCAAATTCCTGCAGGCCGTGGTGCTTATCCACGAATCTATAGCTCGAGATACCGTCCAGCTGTTCTATCTTTTTTTCTAAAACCGGGATGTCGGCGGCATCATCAAGGAAAACAGCGACCTCCAGGTTCGATTGAATATTCTGCATAACCTGGTTTGTATTTACCGCCATCAGAAGAAATCCGCCCAGAATAGACAGGGAGACGGCAATCATGCCAGCGGAGACCAGGGCCAGCCACCTGTTCCGGGAAACAGAGATAACCGCCTGCCGGAAACAATAATTTAAATAATTAATGAGCATGGTTATAACTCCCTTGCTGTTCATCTCCGATGACCTGGCCCTTTTCCAGAGTGATCACCCGTTTTTTCAGGCAATCAACCAGGTCCCAGGCATGAGTGGCGATAATTACCGTAGCCCCGCCCTGGTTTATGGTTTCAAAAAGGTCCATTAACCCCCAGGCAGTCTCCCGGTCTACATTGCCCGTAGGCTCGTCCGCCAGGATCACCAGGGGCTCCCTGACGATAGCCCGGGCGATACCGACCCGCTGCTGTTCCCCGCCGGAAAGCTCATTGGGAAAAGAGCCCTCTTTCCCGGCCAGGCCGACCCGGGCCAGAGCCGCCGGCACCCTCTCTTTGATTTCCCGCGGCGGCCGCCCGGTTACTTCCAGGGCCAGGGCTACATTTTCATAAACGGTCTTACTTTTTAAGAGGCGAAAATCTTGGAAAACCAGGCCCATCCGCCGCCGGTGACGCAGCAGCTCCGGCTCCTTGTAGATAGTGGTGTCGTTATCGAGAAAGAAAATTCGGCCCGCGGTCGGCATCTCCTCTCGGGAAATAAGCTTGATTAGCGTTGTTTTCCCTGCTCCGCTTGGACCCACCAGGAAGATAAATTCTCCCTGGTCTATATGAAGATTTACATCGGACACTGCCGGCGCACTGCCAGGCTTATAGACCTTGGAGACTGAAACCATATTGATCAACACCGGCACCTCTTTCTAAATTTGTATATAAGCATTATTCTGCCTGATTCATCAATTCCCTTCCTGTCCAGCCCCACTTATTGTCGTCTCCGGTTAGCAATAAGCCAAGTTACCTGTCCCCCTGCTCCTTAGGGATAAAAGAGAACGGTGCCGTTTTGTTCTTTTCGCCGGATCTTTCCCACCTCTTCGAGATAGTGAAGGTGGGCAATCGCTTCCCCGATGGCAAACCATTTCTGGGTTATGGGAAAATGTTCCCAGTCTGAAGCCTCGATATCCCATTCCATATGTGAAGCGATCTCATAAGCATTGCTGGGCCCTTTTGCCCTGATGATCGAGGAGACCTCCTCCAACCTTTCGTGATGATGCTTCTTCAGTTCTTCGATCCTCCCCCGGCAGTCAGAGACAACCCGCCTGTGGCCAGGCAAAAGAAGCTCGATCTCCATCCGAGATACTTTGTCCAGGCTTTGCAGGTATTGCTGCAAAGGGTTTTCACTATCCTCCCAGGCTGAGATATTAGGGGTAATATCACCAAGAATATGGTCGCCCGAAAGAAACAGCTTTTGAGACTGCTCGTAGAGGCACAGGTGACCGGGAGTATGGCCGGGTGTGTGAACGCAGGTGAAGGTATAGGGGCCGTATGTAAGCCGGTCCCCTTCATGGAGGTATTCGAAATTAATCGGGCCGCTGTGGCTATAGCGGTATCCCGGATGCTTGAACAACGCCTCTTTCAGCTCCTCCTCGTGAAAGCCGTGCTTTTTAGCCGCATTATAAAGTAGTTTCCATAAATCGCCATAAGTGACGACGGCGGCATCAAGCCGGTTGAAAAATATGCGCGAAGAGGGCTTCGCCAGCTCGCTGACCAGTCCCAGGTGATCTGCATGCAGATGCGTGATAAAAAAATCGGTCTGCGCCAAATCGATCTGCAGCTCCCTTAACACCGCCGAGAACGCCGTCATGCACTCTTCCCGGTTCATTCCCGTATCGATAATCAGGTTGCGCTCTCTGGACTTGATCAGGTAGGAATTGGTGGCCTTGAGCGGATTACGCGGCAGAGGAATCTCCGCCCGAAACAGCTGGGGTAATACTTCTTCAAAAAACGGTTTGTTCATAACCAGGCTCCTTTAACCTACAATATTTTTTTAAACAGAAATATTAAAACTTCTCTCCTCTCTTGCAGTGAAATGAGATCCCGGTGAAGTTTTGGTACGCCGGGGCTCACAGCTCTCCCTTTTGAATTATTAGCTGAATTTTTCTTAATTTTATCATATTATACTTGAACCGGCACCCGGTTACAATGGCAGGCAGAAGGCGCGGTTCAGAAGCAACAACGGGCTGCCGGATAGCGGTTCGTCAAAGAGTTGATTGGGCTGACCCGGATCAAAGAGGTAGTTTAAAAATACTGCCGACCTGGTGCTCGAGGCACCTTTTCCCAAAAGCCTGGTGCAGTGCAGCAGTTGCCCGGATACCGCTGCAATGGCAGGGGGCTATCAGGGCCAGGCCAAGCTGCCGCAGGGCAGCAATCGTCCGG
>JAAZPQ010000106.1 GCA_012797175.1 Bacillota bacterium | reverse complement strand
CTGGTGGCCCTGGAGCTGGACGAGGCGGTTTTAAAAGAGGCGCTTGCCAAGGAGACCGACCTGCTCGTGACTCACCATCCGCTGCTCTTCCAGCCGCTCCGGGCAGTAAACGAAAGTGTGCCCCAAAACGCCCTGGTTGCCACGGCCATCCGCCACCGGCTGGCCGTCTATAGTGCTCATACGAATCTCGATATCGCTCCCCGGGGTGTGAATTATGTTTTGGCGGAACGGATCGGCCTGGCCGCTGAAGGCCGGCAGGTTTTAGAGATCACCGGGCATGAGCAGTTGTTGAAGCTGGTTCTCTTTGTTCCTGCTGGATACGAAGAGAAGCTGCTCGAGGCTCTGGCCGTGGCAGGAGCCGGTTCGCTCGGCTGCTACAGCCATTGTAGCTTCCAGGCTTCCGGTACCGGGACCTTTAAGCCGCTCGAAGGCAGCACCCCTTTCATCGGCCGCCGGGGCCGCTTACAGAAGGTTGAAGAGGTCCGGCTGGAGACGATTTTACCCGTTTCGCGCCGCCGGGCTGTTCTCCGGGCTCTTCTGGAGGCACATCCTTATGAAGAGCCGGCCTACGATCTCTATCCCCTGGCTCTCGAGGGGGAGCCCCATGGCCTGGGGTTAATCGGTTCGTTAAAGAGCCCGCAGACTTTGTCTCAGATTGCCGGGCGCTGCCGCAAAGAGCTGGGCCTGAACATGCTGCGCTGCTGGGCCCCGCCAAATCAAAGATTTAGCCGAATAGCCCTCTGCGGCGGCAGCGGCGGCTCGCTGATCGAAGATGCCGTGGCGGGAGGTGCCGAGCTTTTTATCTCGGGCGACTTTCGCTATCACGATCTTAAGAAAGCCCAGGGTTACGGCCTGGCATTGATCGATGCCGGGCACAGCGGAACCGAACAGCCCGTAGTTGACTATCTCGCGGCCTATCTTCGCTCTTCTCTTGGCGAAGACGGCTTTGAGACAGCCGTGGCGGCAGCAGAAACGGCGCCGTCTGAATGGCTGTTAATGTAGGGGCAGGCCGTAAGGCCCCCCTTTTTTATGGTAAAAGAGGTGATCGGAGTTGTCTTTGAAACGTTTATGGAAGCTACAGGAACTTGACCTCGCCATCGGGGTGCTTGAAGATAAGATTGAAAATAATCCCCTTCGCCAGGAAGCCGGGACAGCAGAGGAGTGTTTGGCCCGGGCCGAAGAGGCGCTTAACCGGGCGGAGCAGAGCCTTAAAGAGCAGCGCAAAAAGCTAAAAAGGGGGGAGCTTGATCTAGAAGCGATCACCACGGAGTACAAGGAGCTACACCAGAGGCTATACAGCGGTGAGGTAAAAAATATCAAGGAGCTCGAGCAGATGGAGATCAGGTTGCGTTCGGTTAAGCAGAACCAGCTTACTTTGGAAGAGAAGCTTCTTGGCTTGATGGAGGCGATCGAAGAGCAAGAAGAGCTGGCTCATGGTTTAACCGGCCAGCGGGATAAAGCCGCGGCAGAGCGGCAGGAGCGACAGCGGCAATTGGATGAAGAGCTGGCTCGCCTCAGGAATGAACTGGACCAGCTGCAGGAACAGCGCGAGCTGCTGGCTGCCCGGATTGAACCGAAACAGATGCAGCTCTACCGGGATCTGGCCCGGAGACACCAGGGCCGGGGCCTTGCCCGCGTAATTAACGATATCTGCCAGGGATGCAGCGTATTTATCTCGTCGGCACAGCGGGGCTTTCTTTATGATCCCGAGGCCCTGGTCTACTGTGAAAACTGTGGCCGCCTGCTGGTCAGGTTTACCGAAGAGGAGACCCGCACGGATTGGGTTGAATAACCTTGTTGAAGGAATAGCAGATAAGTTATATAATAATATATCGAAGTTTGGAAACATTTATCCATATTACCTCAGGAAGAGGGATATCTTGGCTAAGAATAAGGTAAATAAAAAGTTTAAAGATCGGAAGCAGCGGTGGGTTGCGATCATTGCCACGGTCTTGGCTCTGGCCATGGCTTTCTCCGCGATAGCCTTCTATGCGGACTATTTACTGGATCGCCGCAATAATGGCACTGGTAATGCGGACCAGCAATATGATCCCGATGCCATGCGGAACTACTGTTTGGACGAGATCAAGAGGCTGGAAAAATATATTGACGACTACGGGCCTACCGCTGCGGTGTTAAGCGAGCTGGTCCAGAATTACAGTCTCCTAATCCAGATCGAGAAACTAAGCGATAACGTTGATACCGAAGCTCTGCAGGGTTACCAGGGTAGGATAAAAGAATTATGCCATGAACTGGTGGAGCTGGAGCCGGAAAACCCGGGGCACCGCCTCCAGTTACTTTATGCCTATCATGAGACCAAAGAAGATGACGCGGTTATAGCAGAAGAGATCTCCGCTCTACGCGAGCTGCTTCATAAGACGCCGGATTCCGCTTCCAGTATCAGGCTGATTGAATTTATGAAAATCTCGGGGCAGCCGGAAGAGAGCATCAGCGAAGAGATCGCCTGGCTGAAAGGGCATTTTGAGAGGTTATCAGCTACTGCCGGGCTGGACAGCCTTGACCGCTACTGTTATGCCGTGCTGCTGGGTAATTACCTGAAAAATACGGAAGCGGCCAGGGAGCAGCTGGGCTTAATCCTAAAAGCAGAGCCTCCGGAAAGTGACCTTTACAACGCGGCGAAAGATTATCAGGAGATGCTGCAGCAGCAAGAAGCGGAGAACTCGTCAAAAGGAAAAAAATAACACTTGTTCGGGTGACGGTATGAAACAGGAAACATGGCTCCGCCTGTTGGGAGAATTACGTAAAAGGTTGCTTCTAATCCTGCTGTTTGTTTTATCAGGAGCGGTGTTCTGCTATATTTTTATCGATCAGATTCGCAATATTTTGCTCCTTCCTACTTTTACGCCAGATATATTTAGTTTTTTTAAACTGTTTATCCAGCAGTTTCCTTTCTTCGAACTACCAGTCGATCTAGAAGTGCCGGTAAATATTATTTTTCTGACCCCCGGCGAGGCGTTCATGGCCAATCTACGCCTGGCGTTGGCCTGCGGTGCACTGCTCACTTTACCGCTGATCATTTACCAGCTAGTGGCAATTTTTCTGTCGATAAGAAAAGAACCTCTCCGGGGGACTATTCTGTTAACGGTGGCTATCTACCTGCTCTTTTTCCTGGGGCTGACCTTTGCTTATTTTGTTGTCCTTCCATTTGCCATGAACTTTTTTCTCAGTTTTGCCTCTGCCGATATCGGCGCTGAGTGGAGTATCGGCCGCTACTTCTCTTTTGTGACCTCGTTTTTATTCGCCTTCGGCCTTGTTTTTCAAATTCCGCTGGTATTCTGGTTCCTCGGCAGTATCGGGGTACTTAGCGCTACTTTTCTAAGGCAGAACCGCAAGTTTGCCATTGTCATTATTTTAATCATTGCAGCGGTGCTTACCCCCCCGGATGTATTCTCCCAGATCATGATGGCGATCCCGCTGTTAATACTTTACGAGTGCGGCATCCTGCTGGTCTCTTTTGCCCAGCGCCAGCGCGAAAAATCTGCAGTGGTCCGTGATCCGGTAGATGGTTAAAGCGCTCAGGCTGCATTTTATTTAGTCTCTTCATAAGCTAAACCTCTTAAGTTTTCCCTAATTCCCGTAACCTAGCCGGGGTCGGTTTTCCACCTTGAATCTTTAAGTCCAGGTTCATTCAGCCCTTGACAATGGAGGCAATGATGGTGTATAAATAGTTAGGCAAACCTAACTTGGGGGAGCTGATTGCAGTGAGCCCACTGCCGCTAAGCCCGGCGATGCAGAATTACCTGGAAGAGATCTTAAATCTATCTTCAAAGCACGATACTGTCCGGGTCACTGATATCGCCGAGCGGCTCAATCTTTCCAAGGCCAGTGTCAGCCAGGCTTTAAGCCAGTTGCGCGAACAGGGTCTCGTTATTCAGGATCGCTACGGCCCCGTGGAGCTTACTGAACGGGGGCGCTACTACGGCCGGGTGGTCAAGCGCCGTCACGAGGTTTTACGCAGTTTTCTCACCGAGGTTTTGAAGCTGGATCATAAAACTGCGGAGGTGGATGCCTGCCGCATGGAACATGCGGTCAGCAGTGAGACAATCGAGCGGCTGGTGAGCTTTTTGATCAGAGGCGGCTACTGTAGCGACTTCAACGATGTAGAGGAATTTAAGGATGAATGAAACAGGGTTTATCTTTTCTACACAGATGTTAGGTATGGTTAACTTATCAGCGAGGTGAGCAAACTGAAAGTAATCTCCTTGGTAGAAATGAAAACAGGTCAATCGGGCCGCATCAAAGAGATACACGGAGGGCGGGGTATGGTGGCCAGGCTGCAGGCTCTCGGTTTTTATCCCGGGAAAAAAGTGACCAAGCTAAGCGCTATCTCTCAGAAAGGGCCGGTAGTGGTGGAGATAGACCGTTCCCGGATTGCTCTCGGCTACGGCCGTGCCAACCGTATCCTGGTGGAGGTAGAAGAGTAGCCCGTCGGATTGATAAAGGGGCGTTGAAATATGTCACTAAAAACAATAGTTCTTGTAGGCAATCCCAACGTGGGTAAAAGTGTCCTTTTTTCACAACTAACCGGGGCCAGGGTAGTAATCTCAAATTATCCCGGGACCACGGTTGAATTTACCCGCGGGCAACTCCGGGTGGGCCGGCAGACCTGGGAGGTTCTCGATGCCCCGGGTACCTACAGCCTTGAACCGACCTGCCGGGCCGAAGAGGTTACCACTGACCTGGTCGATTCAGCAGACGTGGTGGTTAACGTGGTCGATGCTACCAACCTTGAACGTAATCTTTACCTGACGAGCCAGCTTCTCGAGCGAGGGGTTCCCCTGGTAGTGGCCTTAAATTTAATCGATGAGGCGGCTCAAAAAGGGGTCGTTCTAGATATTCCCCGTTTGCAGGAACTGCTAGGCGTTCCCGTGATCCCGACAGTGGCGATCAGCGGTAAAGGGCTGCCAGAGCTGGTTGCCGCCCTGCCGGAAGCCAGGCGTGGTAAAGGAGAAGCTCTCTCTCCTGATGAACGCTGGATCTGGATTGGTTCAGTTGTTGAAAAGGTGCAACGGGTGACCCGCCGTCGCCAGACCTGGCTCGAAGCGCTGGAGCTGGCCAGTATCCGCCCGCTAACCGGGATCCCCATCGCGGTAGTGGGGCTCTATCTCGCCTTTAAGGTTATTATCGGTTGTGGTAAATGGCTGGAACATTTGCTGGAGAGTCTCTTCTTCGAACCGGTTTATCTGCCCTTGCTCTACTCTCTCAGCCGATCGCTGGGCGGCGTCGGTTTTTGGCATGATCTGCTTATTGGTAATCTTAACGGGGGGCAGATCTACCTCGAAGAATCGATGGGCCTGTTGAGCACCGGTGTTTTCGTGGTCTTCGGAGTAGTGCTGCCCTACCTGGTCATGTTTTACTTCGTCCTGGGATTTTTAGAGGACTGTGGCTACCTGCCCCGCCTGGCCGTGATGACCGACCGGATGATGCACCGTCTCGGCTTGCACGGGTTTGCCGTGATCCCGTTGCTTCTGGGGTTTGGCTGCAATGTCCCCGCGGTGCTTGCCGCCCGCAATCTTGAGAGCAGGCGGGAACGGTTGATTGTTAGCACCATGCTGGCAGTGGCCGTTCCCTGTGCTGCCCAGATGTCGATGGTTATCGGGCTGGTCGGCCGCTACGGCGGGGCCTATCTCGGGGTCATCTTAGCCATGCTTTTTCTGATCTGGACGGTCATCGGCCTCTTTCTGGACCGCGTTCTTCCCGGATACACCCCGTCCATGATTGTCGAGATACCGCCCTACCGATGGCCGAATTTTAAGGCGCAGGTGCAGAAACTGGGTATGCGCTTGCAGCACTTCTTAACCGAAGCGCTCCCTTTTATTTTCGGAGGGATCTTGCTCATAAATTTACTGCACATTACCGGGGTAATCGATTTTCTGGCCGTCGTCTTTGCTCCTTTTTTTCGGGGGTTGCTTGGCCTGCCTCAAGAGGCTGTCACCTCGCTTCTGGTCGGATTTTTACGTAAAGATGTCGCCGTGGCCATGCTGGTTCCCCTGGGCCTT
>JAAZPQ010000105.1 GCA_012797175.1 Bacillota bacterium | reverse complement strand
CGAGATGGCTGTCCCCTGTGGGGAAGTAAAAAGTGTTGTTGAACTACTCTCAGACCCTCAGTTGCTCGCCCGTAACATGGTTGTCGACATTGAACATCCAAAACTTGGTTCGGTAAAAACCTTTAATAACCCGATTAAGTTCTCTGAAATCAAAGCTGAAGTTCAACCGGGTGAAAACCCCCTTGATCCTCAGATCGGTGAACATTCTGCGGCCATGTTGCAGAAACTTGGCTACACCGGGGAGGACATCGAGAAGTTGAAAAAGGAGAAGGTGATATGGGTATAGGCTTAATACGATAAAAAAAAGACGAACAACGTTCTTTGAAAACAAGGCCACTGTAGAAACGGGCCAGATAGATCACTACCAGGTTCAAGACATAGACTTGATCGCTGGCTTATGATACGATACATATTGTAAGAATATTTGAGGGTTGTTTCATGTAGTTTTCCTAGAAAATACTGCAATTAAGTCGAGGTAACTGTGCCGAAACACAGATAGCCAGCAAAATACAGGGGATAGCACTTTAGAATATGACAACGACAGCTGCCGACTGATCAAGAAAACAGCGGAGGTGACCGGTAAGGAAACCATAAGGAAAATCCGCGAGAACCACTATTGTCATAGTTAATCTGGTAGTGATGCATCTGGCCCGTTTGCGCAAGAATCCCTAAATGGAATATGAAGCGGTATTTTTTAGAGGGTGGCATTAAGTGAACTTACAACATATTAAATATGCTCAAGCGGTTATGAGACATGGTTCCATTAATAAAGCGGCTAAAGATTTATATATCACCCAGCCTTACCTGAGTTATTGCATAAAAGAATTGGAAAACAGCCTCGGTATAAAATTATTTAATAGGACGTCAATGGGTTCGCTAATAACTGATGAAGGAAAAGAATTCCTTGAAATGGCCCAACCTTTACTTATAAAAGCAGAATCAATAAAAGAAAAATACAGCAAAAAGATTCAGACAAACAAGTTTGTAATTTGCAGCACAAGAACCCAGGTTGCATTAAAGGCATTTGAAATATTCTGCCAGGAAATGATGAGAAAAAAACACTATCAATTGTCATTTTTTGAGACAGGCATAGTAGAGGTGATAGACCAGGTATATTATAATATCGCAGATATAGGTATCGTGGTGTACTTAACCGGCGAAGAAGATTTTGTTAAAAAATATGTAAAAGATAAAAATCTGGAGATTATTAACATAGATTCTGTTCCAGTTTACGTTACTGTTTCAATAAATCATGAATTGGCCAATTATGATTTATTAAGCGGACATCAAATGGAAAGTTATCCCTGTGTAACGTACAGTGATTTTATGGACTCTGTTTTGAATCTTGAAAAAGAATGCGAGTTAATAGGTGTAGAGAAACCGGCAAGGTTAATATATGTACGCGATAGACATACCTTGCTAAAAACATTATCGACTACTGAAGCGTATGCTGTCGCTCATAAATTTTTTGATGATGATAATGAGCCATTCAACCTTGTTTCAATACCGGTCAAGGATGCGACTTCCAAAATATGCTTTGGTTATGTTACAAGAAATAGCGATTCTGATGACAAAGATTATGATAAATTAAAATATCAAGAAGTGCTGGTAAAAAGTTTAAAGGATACCGTTACCAGATGTTTTAAATAAAATTCTGAATCGGGCATACAGTTGTTTTCTGCTACCGCAGTCCAATACCGCCCGGCGACGACTGTAGCCGGTGCCGATCTCCACCATGATTAGAGTATAAGCAAATGGGCCAGCGATGAACTACCGTTGCGCTCGACCAGATCTACCTCCAATGTTCCGGGTTGATCCTCGTCTCAGGCGTAGATACCAATAGGCAACTCGGTTTTTATTTTGCTGTTCGGATTAAAGCGAGGCAGGGCTTGCTTATATGAACTCCTTGCTTCCAAGTATTTAAAAGGTCGCCGTCTTTTGAGAGGAGGCCTTGGAGATGTAGGTGGTTGGTTAAGAAGAGTAATAATGTACAGGTGGCAGGCCGTTTGCCTTTAATCGATCAGTTAGGTGTCAAGAAAGGTGACAGGAGAAACGTCCCCCTGTCACCTCGGAATTGCCTTCCGGCAGTATCTATGCTATACTACCGACGGACAATTTAAATACGCACGCTCCCGGAGCCTTTACCGGGTCGGCCGCCTGCGGCTGCGTGAAAGGCTATGAGGGTGAGCGGTGGTTTAACCAAAAGGGGGAATTTTCTTGGCTATTGTAACCATGAAACAGCTGCTCGAAGCAGGGGTTCACTTCGGGCACCAAACACGACGCTGGAACCCTAAAATGAAAAGGTATATCTTTACCGAGCGTAACGGCATCTACATTATTGATCTACAGCAGACCGTTAAGCTGATGGATGTAGCGTACAATTTTGTCCGCGATCTTGCTGCCCAGGGCGGTCAAATTGTTTTTGTAGGGACAAAAAAGCAGGCGCAGGAGTCAATCAGGCTGGAGACCGAAAGATGCGGCATGCATTATGTGAACCAGCGCTGGCTGGGGGGAATGCTGACCAATTTTCAGACCATCAGCAAGCGGATCAAACGTTTGCATGATCTCGAGAAGATGGAAGAAGACGGCACCTTCGACCTGCTGCCTAAAAAAGAGGTCCTTATTTTAAAGCATGAGCACGCCAAGCTGCTTAAGTTTCTTGGTGGGATCCGGAACTTAAAGACTTTACCCGATGCCATCTACGTAGTGGATCCGCGTAAAGAGAGAATCGCCGTTGCTGAGGCGCGTAAGCTCGGCATACCCATCATCGCCATTGTTGACACTAACTGTGATCCCGATGAGATAGACTATATTATTCCGGGGAACGACGATGCCATCAGGGCGATCAAGCTGATCACCTCGTGCTTGGCCGATGCAGTTGTCGAAGGCCGGCATCTTTTGGAAGCGGAACAGGCCGAAGCGGAAGAGGATGTTGAATCTAACGGCGAAGCAGAGGCGACCGTACCGGACGATAGCGGACAGCCGAAGGAGCAGCTGCCGGCGAAGAGCGCTACGGTTGATGTAGCGTCGCAAGATGTTGCGGGCAAGGCAAACGGTAACAGGTAACAGGAGGAGATCAGGATGCAAATTGAAGCGAAGGCAGTGAAAGCCCTGCGCGAAAAAACAGGCGCCGGGATGATGGACTGTAAAAAAGCGCTCCAGGAAGCCGGCGGAGATGAAGATAAAGCCGTGGTTATTTTACGGGAAAAGGGACTTGCCGCCGCCGCTCGCCGGGCCGACCGGGTGGCTTCGCAGGGGATCGTGGATTCTTATATTCATCTCGGCGGCAAGATCGGCGTTCTCGTCGAAGTAAACTGTGAAACCGATTTTGTAGCCCGTAATGATGAGTTTCGCGAATTTACACGTAACATCTGCCTGCAAGTGGCGGCTTCCAACCCACGCTATATTAACAAAGAAGATATTCCTGCCTCCGAGCTGGAAAAAGAGCGGGAAATTTTACGCGGCCAGGCTCTTCGCGAAGGAAAACCGGAAAAGATAATCGAGCGCATTGTCGAAGGCCGGATCAATAAATATTACCAGGAAAACTGCTTGCTTGAGCAGCCCTATATTAAAGATCCGGATCGCACCATCCGCGATCTGCTCTCCGAATTGATTGCCAAAATAGGTGAAAATATTGTCATCCGGCGGTTTAGCCGCTTTGCCGTTGGCGAAGAGGCGGTCAGCAGCAATAACTGTACCGCCGGGTAAGAACTTAAAAAAAAGAACACCGCCGGTGTTCTTTTTTAATATCAAAAAAAGGATTGCCGTTTAAAGCTGTCGAATAGATTTGGAGGGTTCTAGAGTGGAAACACCTGCCTACAAACGGGTTGTTTTGAAGTTAAGCGGTGAGGCCCTGGCCGGGGAAAAAGGGTTCGGGATTGATGGTAATGTGATGGTAAACATTGCCAGAGAACTTAAAGGGCTATTGCCTTTAGGAGTGCAGATCGCCATCGTGGTCGGTGGCGGCAATATCTGGCGGGGTGCCCCGGCGGAGCAGTCCGGGATGGACCGGGCCACGGCCGATTACATGGGGATGCTGGCTACGGTCATCAATGCCCTGGCGCTGCAGGATGCCCTGGAGCGAAACGGTGTTGATACGCGTGTCCAATCGGCGCTGGAGATGCGACAGGTGGCCGAGCTTTATATACGGCGCCGTGCTTTAAGGCACCTGGAAAAAGGGCGCGTGGTTATTTTTGCCGGGGGAACCGGAAATCCTTATTTTTCAACCGATACTACGGCTGCCCTGCGGGCGGCGGAGATAGAGGCTGAAGTGATCCTTTTGGCCAAGGGAAAGGTAGACGCGGTTTACGATGCCGATCCGCTGCGTTATCCGGATGCCAACCGCTTTACCGAGTTAAGCTATCTCGAGGTGATCAAGCGCGGTCTCGGCGTGATGGATGCTACGGCGGCTTCGCTCTGTATGGATAACCAGATTCAGCTGGTCGTTTTCGGCCTGCATCCCGGGAATATCAGAAGAGCGATTATGGGGGAAAAAATAGGAACCCTAATTAAAGGTGGTTAATCTATGGTTGAGGAGATCTATATCGATACCGGTGAACGTATGGATAAGGTGGTCGCTGCCTTTCAACGCGAACTGGCAACTTTGCGGGCCGGGCGGGCTACACCGGCCTTGCTTGACCGGATCGAGGTAAATTACTATGATACGCCTACTCCGTTGATCCAGCTGGCCGGAATCACCGCCCCGGAACCGCGGCTTCTTGTCATCCAGCCGTGGGATAAGAGCTCCATCGGAAATATTGAAAAAGCTATTTTAAAATCAGACCTGGGGTTGACCCCGGTCAACGATGGCAATGTTATCAGGCTGGCGGTTCCCCAGCTGACCGAAGAGAGGCGTCGCGAGCTGGTCAAGCATGTCCGGAAGAAGGCTGAAGAGAGTCGGATCAGTATCCGGAATATCCGCCGCGAGGCTAACGAAAATCTGAAACAGCTCGAGAAAGCCGGCGATATTTCGGAGGATGAATGGCGGCGTTCCCAGGACGAGATCCAGGATTTGACCGACGAAAAAATTGCCGAAATTGATCAGCTTCTTCAGGTGAAAGAAAAAGAGATTTTGGAAGTATAGGTCTTGCGGGCTGATATTCCCTAAACCCGGAGGTCGGGGGATTTTACGTGCGGCTCTTCCTGTGCGGGGAGCCGCTATTACTGAAGATAAAGGTGAGAAAGAAAGCCGATGCAGCTAAAACCACGGGAAGAGGAGATATTGCGAAAGATCGACCGCCGCCGAATCCCCGCGCATGTAGCCATGATCATGGACGGGAACGGGCGCTGGGCCCGGGAAAGAGGCTTGCCCCGCTCGGCCGGTCACCGCCAGGGAGTAGAGACAGTACGTGACGTGGTTCGCTTTAGTAATTACCTGGGGATCAAAGTGCTTACTCTTTTCGCCTTTTCTACTGAAAACTGGCACCGGCCGGCCCAGGAGATCAACTTTTTAATGAGTTTGCCGGAGCAGTATCTGCAGACGGAGTTGCCGGAGCTGGTTAAAAACAATGTCCGGGTGCAGCTGATCGGCGATCCGGAGGGACTGCCGGGACAGGTCAGAAGGGCTATTAACGAAGGGCTGGCGGCTACCGCGAAGAACAGCGGTATGGTTCTTAATTTTGCTTTAAACTACGGTGCACGGATGGAGATTGTCCGGGCGGTGCAGGCGCTGATCCGGGATCTGCAGCAGGGTAAAATCGAGCCGTCTGTCAACGAGGCTACATTTGCCGCCTATCTCTACACGGCAGGTTTACCTGACCCGGATCTGCTTATCCGGACTGGCGGTGAACACCGGATTAGCAATTTTTTACTCTGGCAGCTGGCCTACAGCGAGCTCTGGTTTACCCCGGTCTACTGGCCTGATTTCTGCAGGCAGCACCTGCTCCAGGCCATCAGTGATTTTCAACAGAGAGAGCGCCGTTACGGTAAGATCTCCGGGGAATAGAGGTGAGTTTCCGGTGCTTCATTTGCGTATTCTGTCAGCCCTCGTCGGCATCCCCGTTATTCTGGGCCTAGTCTACTTAGGAGATCCTTACTATGCCGGTTTCGTTTTGTTGATAGCCAACCTGGGGATGCATGAATATACGGCCATGCTTAAAAACAAGGGCTATCATCTTCCTGCTTTTCTCGGTTACGCGGGGGTAACCGTCTTCATCGCCATGCTTTATCTCGGCCCACTCATCCGGCAAGAGCTGATTTACCCTGCAATTCTTGCTATCCTGATGGCCCTTTCTCTATTTGTCCTGCTCTATTTTGAAAAGACAGACTTCAGGGAATCAGCGCTGATTTTATGGGGTATAATCTATCTTGGCGGACTCTGTGGTTACCTGGTCCTGCTACGCCAGCTGCCGCAAGGGCTGACTTTTACCTATTTGCTTTTTGCCGGGGTCTGGTCAAACGATACTCTGGCCTACTTTACCGGTATAAAATGGGGTAAACGGCGTCTGGCTCCGAAGATCAGCCCTCAAAAATCGGTGGAGGGCGCCCTCTGTGGAATCGGCGGAACCGTCTTGCTGGCCCTCCTGGCGGCATCTCTTTTGCCCGCATGGATCCGTTTAACACCGGGGGAGGCCGCTTTGCTGGGGCTAGTTATCGCCATCTTTGCCCAGCTGGGGGACCTTGTTGAATCAGCGATGAAGCGCGAGTTTGGAGTTAAAGATACGGGAAAATTGATTCCGGGACACGGGGGAATTCTGGATCGTTTTGACAGCCTTCTTTTTGCTGCCCCCCTGGTCTATTATTATACTCAACTGATTGGCTAGGGAGGGGTACCTGGTGTCTGGATGGGAAAAAAGATGCTAAAAAAGATAGCGCTGCTGGGTTCGACCGGTTCAATCGGACGGCAGACCCTCGAAGTTGTTGAAAACTTGGGCGAAGGCTACGCTATCGTGGCCCTCACCGCGGGAAGCAACCGCGAGCTGCTCGAGCACCAGGTGCGCCGGTTCAAACCGGAACTGGCTGTCTTGAGCGAGCGGGACGCGGCTGCCGCCCTGGAGTGCAATTTGCACGATCTGCACTGTCGGGTTGAGGCCGGCCCCGAAGGGCAGCTCCTGGCGGCACGGTGGCCCGCGGCCGACCTCGTTGTGGTAGCCCTGGTCGGTTTCAGCGGATTTCTTCCTACCCTGGCCGCCCTTGAAGAAGGAAAGACCGTCGCCTTGGCAAACAAAGAAGCCCTGGTTGTCGGCGGTGAGCTACTGGCCCGAAGGGGGCTCCTGGACCCGGAGCAAATTCTCCCCCTGGACAGCGAGCATTCCGCTATCCGGCAGTCTCTCGGCGGCTCTCCTCTCTCCCAGGTCCACCGGATCTGGCTGACCGCCTCGGGGGGGCCATTCCGTGATTGGGAACCGGAACAGCTGGCCCGGGCTACGCCTGCCGAGGCGCTGGCCCATCCCAACTGGCGGATGGGGCCAAAGATAACCGTTGACTCGGCAACGTTAATGAATAAAGGTTTCGAGATAATCGAGGCGCACTGGCTTTTTGGCGTGCCGCTCGACCGGATCGAGGTGGTTATTCATCCGCAAAGCATCGTTCACTCGGCGGTTGAATTTGTTGACGGCACGGTTATGGCCCAGCTGGGTCCGCCAGATATGCGCTTGCCGATTCAATATGCGTTAAGCTACCCTGAAAGGAAGAAGAACCCCTGGCCGCGCTTTAAATTTTTCGGGCAGGAGTTAACTTTTACAGCGCCGGACAGGGATAAATTTCCTTGCCTCGACCTGGCCGGCCGGGCACTGCAGGCTGGCGGAACTATGCCTGCTTGCCTGAACGCGGCCAACGAAGTGGCCGTGGAGCAGTTTTTAGCGGGTGCTCTTGCGTTTACAGATATTCCGCGGCTCATTGCACAGGTTATGGACGGGCATGAAGTGGTCTATCGGCCGGGACCGTCCGAGCTGCAGGAGGCGGATAAATGGGCCCGCCTCCGGGCCGGGGAGCTGCTCGATCAGCTGACAGATGGGATGACAGATGGGAGTTGATACTGGTGAAAACGTTGATTGCTTCAATATTCGTCTTCGGTCTCCTGATATTTTTTCATGAATTTGGTCATTTCCTTGCCGCCCGGGCCAACGGGATCCAGGTACTGGAGCTGGCTATCGGGTTTGGCCCGAAAATTTTTGGCTGGAAGAAAAAGGGGACCGCTTATTCCTTGCGCCTCTTTCCACTGGGGGGATATTGCCGCCTGCTCGGCGAGAACCCTGAAGAAGCAGGTAAGCCGGGAAGTTTTACACAGAAATCGCCGGCCAGAAGAGCCGTCGTT
>JAAZPQ010000104.1 GCA_012797175.1 Bacillota bacterium | reverse complement strand
CCAGTAACAAAGAAGGAAGATGGCCGGTGATGCCCACAAAACGAACCCAGCCCTCTTTTTGGGCCTCTTTGAGCCCCTCCCAGGAGCCTCCGGGACCGAAGATCTGCGCAACCTTCTCTTCACCGCGCAGATTATGCAGCTGGTACAGATCCAGGTAATCGGTTCTAAAATTGCGCAAACTGATCTCGATATCTCTTTTTATCTCTTCCTTGGTGTGCACCCCGGACTTGGTTGCCAGGAGCACTTCACTACGGGGGACCCCCTGCAGGGCGCGGCCAATCTTCTCTTCGCTGTCTGTATAGCCCCGCGCCGAATCGAAAAAGTTGATCCCCAGCTTAAGCGCCTCTTGAACCACTGTCACTGCTTCATCGAGGTTAACCCGCTGCAGCGGGATCCCGCCGAATCCAATCTCCGATACCTGCAGGCCTGTTTTGCCCAGTTTTCTGTAGTTCACTATCTCATCCCCTGTCAACATAGTGCTGTTTTGACGATACCTAGAATATTCCGCGGAGCGGAATAGCTCCTCGTCTGCCGGTTACCCTCTATATATCTTAGCATAAGTCTCCCCGCCGGGCCAAAGCCGGGCCGGAAAGAGCAGGGCAAGCTGCAGGCATAATCAATAAATGTCGGGGCCTGGCCCCGTGAACTACTCGCCGGTATCGATTTTATTCAAGGGCCGGCGGTGAAGTAAATCATACATGATCGGGACCACCAGCAGGGTCAGAAGCGTGGCATAGGTCAGCCCGCCGATCGTGACCACGGCCAGCGGTTGGGTCATCTCTACACCGCTACCGAAACCCAAGGCGATCGTGCTCATCGCTAATATCGTAGTTAGAGCGGTCATTAAAATGGGCCGGAGCCGCGTCGAGCCGGTTTCAATCAGAGCGCTGCGTTTATCTTTGCCCTCCAGGCGGAGCTGATTTACATAGTCCACAAAGACGATGCCGTTGTTAACCACGATGCCGGCGAGGACCAGAAAACCAAGCAACGCCGGTACAGAAAGCTCCAGGCCGCAGACCCATAGTAGCAGCAAGCCACCGGTAAAGGCCAGGGGCAGGGTAAAGAGGATGATCAGCGGAGATAGTAAACTTTGAAACTGGGCCACCATAACCAGGTAAATTAAGATAACCGCAAGGACAATCATTAAGATGATATCTCGCATCGCCTCGTTAATCATCTTGTTTTCACCGGCCACCTCCAGGCTGGTGCCCGGGGGAGGGGTATAAGAAGCCAGGTTGTCTTCAAATTCTCGGCTGACCAGGCCGATATTATAGCCATCCGCAATCGCAGCGGTGACAGTAACGTAGCGAGACTGGTTCTCCCTGGTTATGGCCAGAGGGCTGCTCATCTCGACAATCTCGGCGATATCGCCCAGAAGCACCTCTTTCTCGGTGCCGTCCTGCCCGTTAAACGTGAGTTTGAAATCGCTGATATTGTCGCGGGTAATCTCGCTGCGATCTGTGGCAACCACGATTACGGGGTACTCTGCTTCTCCAGCCGTCAGGGTGGTCGACTCCGTCTCGGTGGCCAGGGCGGCGGCTACCTGTTGATAGACCTGGGCCACGGTCAGCCCCTCGCGCATGGCGGCGTCTCTGTCTACGATGATCCGGGTCTCGGTAGCTGCGTCTTCATAGCCCGTTATAACATCCACCGTTCCCTCTGTTTCCCGGAGAAGGCCGGCTATCTCCTCTGCAGCAGCGGCCAGGAGATCCAGGTCCTGGCCCTTGATTACAACTTCGATGCCGTTGCCCAAAACAGAGATATCGAGGCTAGAGTCGGAGACAGAGATTTCGGCATCCAGATCGCCGGTTTTTTCAAGAATTAACCGCTCTATCTCCCGGTTGGTCATGGCCCGGTTATCTTTTAGGAGGATGTAAAAAAAGGTATCTCCCACGGCGGAATCGATCATGCCGGCCTCGTCGGATGAGCCGGAGATAGCGCCGACGTTGGCCACATCTTCAATCTCCAAGATGCGCGTCATCACTTCATCGTTCATCGCGTAGAGCTGTTCTTGATCGCATCCTTCTGGCATGGTCAAGGTGGCGCTCATTTGAGGCGTATCCATCTCTGGCAAGAAACCGGTTCCCATAATGGTTACACCGTAGATGCTCAGGGCAAACAGCAGCACCACGACGCCGATCACCGGGGCCTTATGGTCCAGGGAAAAACGGATAAGTTTATCATAACCGCTGACCAGGGCTTCAAACCACCGAGGCTGCTTCTTCCAGGTGCTCTTCAGCACGGTTGAAGCCATGGTAGGGACAACCGTGAGAGCCACGGCCAGGCTGGCCAGCAGGCTGTAAGCGATGGTCAGGCCCATGTCGGTGAACAGCTGCCGGGTCATCCCCTGGGTAAAGACAATAGGTAGAAAGACGCAGACTGTCGTCAGGGTAGAGGCAAAAATGGCGCCGCTTACTTGCCTGGCCCCCTGGACCGCCGCTTTGTACACCGGGACCCCCTCATGGCGCAAGCGGTAGATATTTTCCATAACCACGATGCTGTTGTCCACCAGCATCCCCACGCCCAACGCCAGGCCGGAAAGAGAGATGACATTAAGCGAGACATTGCTGAAGTACATCAACGTAACGGCAAACATCAGGCTGATGGGGATGCTAAAGGCGATCACCAGGGTGGGCCGGGCGTCTTTTAAAAAGAAAGCCAGCACAATAATGGCCAGAATGCCGCCAATCAGCAGGTTTTGTAGAACGCTGCTGACAGAGATATTAATATATTCGCCCTGATCCATCAGCGCCAGGATATGCAAACCAGGGTATTGTTCGCTAAGCTCATCGGCCAGCTCATTAATTTTACCGGCCACTTCGGCGGTAGAGGCGGTGCTCTGTTTCTGGAAAGTGAGGATTACATTATCGTTGCCGTCTACCTTGGCATAGGTTTGAGCGGCATTGTCGACCACGGCGATATCCGCAATGTCGGAAAGACAGATATCGCCCACGCTCTCCAGGGAGAAGAGAACCGTATTTTCCAGCGACTCCACGGAATCATACTGCCCCACTACCTTCACGACATGCCCGGCTTCTCCTTTCTGAATATAGCCCGCCGGCATGGTAAAGTTCTGAGCTTTAAGGATATTGCTCACTGTCTCAGCCGTGATCATGTTGTTTAAATCTGCCTGCTGACGGGCCTCGTCGCGGGCGCTCTCCAACTCGGATAATCCTTTTTCGAGTTCGGCCTGGCTGTTTTCCAGCTGTAGCCGGGCCCCGGCCAGCTCGATCGAGAGGGTAACCTTGCCCGATTCGATCTGCTGATAGCCGGCTGTCGCCTCTTTCAGGGCCTTCTCCAACTGCGGCTGCATCGCCGAAATGGTCGCCAGGCGCACCGAGATATTCTGCAGCTCGGTATCAATGGCAGCGATACGGGCAGGGGCGCCGGCGGCCATCTCTTGCATCTTCGCCATCTCTTTCTGAGAAAGCCCACGCAGCTGCTCAGGCAGGCTAGGTGAAAGCATTTTCATGATCGCCGCATACGTTTCCGGCGAAAGGTCGGCGACCTTGCCAGGAAACCGATCAAACAACTCCTGCAACCCCGCAAGCTGGGCAAGCCCCTCTTTTTCTTTCTCAAAGGCAGCCTTCTGGGCCTCGAGAATAGTTTTTTCGGCCAGCAGAGCGTTCAGGTTGGCGATGGCCCCGTCCAGCTTCACGCCGGCTTCGGCCAGCTGCTCCCGCTGATTTGCGCTCTCATCATCCAGCTTCTGCCGCGCCGCGGCCAGCTCCGCCGCCGCCCCTTTCAATTGTCCCTGCGTTTG
>JAAZPQ010000103.1 GCA_012797175.1 Bacillota bacterium | reverse complement strand
TGCGTATTTCGGCCGGATCCGGACAACCATTCCGGAAACATCCGGACGCTGTTTCGGAATTATCCGGACAGCATAACGGGCACATCCGGACACCTTGTCGTGTAGGTAAAACATTTGGTACTCTTTAATCAAAACGATTAAAGGGGCTAACTATGAGGAGACTGGAGATGCTCAAAGCAAGAGAAATACTGCGGTTGAAATACGAAGCTAAATTATCCTTGCGGAATATTGGTAGAGCGGTAAATTGCGGTAAAAGCACAGTTTCAGAGCTGCTCAAAAGGGCTGAAAGAGTGGGCATAACGTGGCCCATTGAACTTACAGACAAGCAGTTAATGTCAGCCCTTTATCCACCGGTAAAAAGGGAAGAATCGCCTCCCGAACCCGATATGGAGTACATCTTTTACGAAATGAAGAAAAAGAACGTAACACTGTTGCTTCTTTGGGAGGAGTACAAAGAAAAACACCCAGATGGAATTATGTACACGCAGTTCTGTGACCGTTACCGGAAATTTAAAAATTTAAACCACATCTCCCTGCATAAAGAACATAAAGCCGGTGAAGAGATCGAAGTGGACTGGGCTGGCAGTACCATGGTTTACACTGACCCGGGTACCGGAGAAGAGCGGACTGCCTACATTTTTGTTTCGGTTTTGCCGGCAAGTAGCTACCCCTTTGTCTATGCCTATGGGGATATGAAAATGTCAAACTGGATTGATGCTCATGTGCGGGCTTTTGAATACTATGGTGGTGTTCCTATGATTACAATTCCGGACAACACGAAAACAGCCGTAGCAGCTCCAGATATAGTGGACCCTGTACTCAATAAAAGTTACCATGAAATGGCCAAGCACTACAGGACCACTTTGGTCCCCGCCCGAGCTGCAAAGCCAAAAGATAAGGCGGCAGATGAAAATATGGTGGGGATTGTCTCCAGGAGAATTATCGCTCCCTTAAGAAATAGGCAGTTTTTTAGCCTAGATGAGATTAATAAAGCTATTAAGGAGCAGCTTGAAAAACTTGTTCACCGGCCGTTCCAAAAGCGAAAAGGTAACCGCCAAACGGCCTTTGAAAAAATCGATAAACCCTGCCTTCAACCATTGCCGAAAACAAAATACGAGTATGCGGAATGGCTGGAAGCCAGAATTCAGTCTAACTACCATGTAGAGCACAATGGTTTCTTCTACAGCTGCCATTATTCTTACGCCAACCAGCGCTGCTCTATCCGGGTCACTTCAAGAATGATTGAAGTCTATGTTGGCATAGAAAGGATCGCAGTCCATCCAAAGAATTACAACGAGTATCAACGCTACGTTACCCTACCGGAACATATGCCGGAAGAGCATAAAGCGGTCAGCGGTCTTAGTTCGGAGCGTTTCTTGTCTTGGGCTGAAAACGTTGGTCCTAACACCCGTCAGTTAATTGAAAACATCCTGGAAGGAATTAGATACCCCATCCAGGCGTATCGGGCCTGCCTGGGCATTATGCGGCTTGGCAAGAGCTATTCGGTAGAACTCATGGAGAAGGCCAGCCGTGAAGCTATTGAAAAAAACATTTGCTCTTACAAGTATCTAAACATCATACTTAAACAAATTGCCAACAAACCCGTTGGGGCAGAAGAAAATATCATTCACCATGGAAATATCAGGGGATGCCAAGCCTACCAGGGGGGTGGCATCCGTGCTTAATAACCCCACGGTAGAGAAACTAAAAGACATGAAACTAAAAGTGATGGCGGCAATGCTACAAGATCCCGATTCAACTCTCAGGGAATTATCCTTTGAAGAAAGGCTCGGTCTGATGGTTGAAAAGGAGTGGATTGCAAAAAAGAATGCCCGCATTAAAAAGCTGTTAAAAAAGGCTGCCCTTGGTATGGATGCATGTATTGAGGATATCGACTACTCGGTCGATCGGAGCATCGATAAAAAGACCATCCAAGTTCTTTCAACCTGTGCTTTTTTGGAGCAGAAACTAAACATTGTCATCTCCGGCAAGACAGGGTCAGGTAAGTCTTATCTTTCCTGTGCCTTTGGCAACAATGCCTGCCGGCAGGGATACACCGTCAAATATTACCGCATACCGGAGCTTCTTCTGGAAATACAGGATGCTAAAAATGATTACAGGTATTCAAAGTTTTTAAAACAACTGCAGAAAGTCAAACTTTTAATTTTGGATGATATTGGGCTAAAATCCTATACCCTGGAGGAGAGTAGAGACCTTCTGGAAATTACAGAAAGCCGCTACAACAAGGCTTCTACCATACTCTCGGGGCAGGTTACCCATACCAAGTGGTACGATTTATTCCCTGATCCAACTATCGCGGATGCGATTATGGACAGAATCATTCACAACTCTTACATCCTTGCCCTAAATTCCAAGAAGTCTATGCGGGAGGTGATGGCTAAGAAAAAGATAGAGTTACTAAAAACTATGGATTAGCATTGAGTGGACAGGAAGTGTGGTGTACAATTCTGATAGAAAGACAGCTTACTAAGCGCTAATCAGTTAAGGGGACCCACGAAGCACCAACCCCAAAAACTCCCTTAACACCTATTGGAGCTGTCGCACTTAATGTTAATCAGCTTAGCTGACAGGGTGTCCGGGTACTTCCGGTTTGCTGTCCGGATGCCACCGGTTTCACTGTCCGGATGTACCGAAATACGCACC
>JAAZPQ010000102.1 GCA_012797175.1 Bacillota bacterium | reverse complement strand
GCGGTAGGGCTGGTTATCCCCGAGGTGAAAGGTAGAATTGACGGATTTGCCGTGCGGGTGCCTACAGCAAGTGTTTCTCTGGTTGACCTGGTTGCCGAGCTGGAGCGTGAGGTCACGCCGGCGGAGGTAAACGAAACCTTTAAAGAAGCTGCCGCCGGTTCACGATACCTGGCCTTCAGCGATGAGCCGCTGGTCTCAATTGATTACCGGGGCAATCCTTACTCTTCTACAGTTGACGGGCTTTCCACCATGGTTGTGGGAGACAATCTTGTGCGCGTCGTCGCCTGGTATGACAATGAATGGGCCTATTCATGCCGCGTGGTAGATTTAACAGCACTAATTGCCGAGCGTGAATAATATATGACAACAGTAGCCGGACCGAATCATATAATAAATGATGAGGAGATCTGACTGGAATCTCTTCCATCGATCTGGGGTGCTGTAGACACGGTGCCGTTCAGATGAAAAGGAGTAGAGCAAGTGTGATTGATTTACATAAGCAGAGCGGTTTGCCGCTGCTATGGGATCCGGCAGCGAAGCAGATCATCTTTAAAGATGAGACGGCAGAGCATAGTGTACCGCCTTCCGATATTCGTCGACGCCAGGATATGTACGAGGTGCTTTATGATCGCCAGTCTGCGGAAATAGAAGAGCTTTACTATATGTACCGAGAAGTAGCCCTGGCCCACGATTGCGATTTAATCAGGCAGAAGGGGTTGCGCTACGATATTACGGTTATTGTTCCCGGCACCTTGGGAGGCGAATATGTGAAAACGGCGGGGCACTATCACCCGGAGAAACCGGGAACAGGGCTGACCTATCCGGAAGTATACGAGGTGCTGCACGGGCGCGCCCATTACCTGCTACAGCGCCCCCAACCGGAGCACCCCGGGCAGCTGGAATCAGTAATACTGATCGCGGCAAAGCCAGGTGACAAGGTGCTGATTCCCCCTCATTTCGGTCATATTACGATTAACCCCGGAGACGATTACCTGATCATGAGCAACTGGGTGGCCAGAGAATTCTCCTCAATTTATGAGCCCATCCGGGAAGCTGGTGGCGGTGCTTATTTTGAACTTTATTCTGAGGAGGGTCCAGAGTTTGTGGCCAACCCTAATTATCAGGAGCTGCCTTCTTTGCAGCGCTGCCCGGTAACTTCGGTCCCGAAATTAAATTTGATTACTGGTTTTCCACTCTACCGTCTTTTCCAGGAGAATCAGGAGGCCTTTAACTTTTTGGTTTATCCCGAAAATTACGTTACTGTTTTCGAAGATTATCTTCAGCAACTGATGGCCGAATGAACCGGAGCTCAAAAGATGTTTGCCTGAAAGGAACTGCTTCTTGCTTAATGAAGCGGTTTCTTTTTTATTTACCGGTAATTTTAATTTAAAGGGTCTGCTAATCTGCAGCTCCTGAAGACGCTTGTCAAGGAATAAAGAATGATATAATCTACTAATAAAGATCGGAGGAGGTGGCTCTGCATGGGGATAGAGAGGACCTATGAAGAGATTAATCAGAAAATCCGTAGCGGTAAAGCAGTTGTCTTGACTGCCGAAGAGGTGGTGGAACTGGTTGCAGAGAAGGGAGTTGCCGGGGCGGCGGCTAAAGTAGACGTCGTGACCACGGGTACTTTTGGACCGATGTGTTCCTCCGGCCTCTTTTTAAATTTTGGCCATCCTAAGCCGCGAATCAAGATGAACGAAGTATATTTAAACACTGTCCCAGCCTATGCCGGGGTGGCGGCAGTAGACGCCTATCTGGGGGCCACTGCTTTACCTCCGGGCGATCCGCGAAACCGGAATCATCCCGGTGAATTTCTCTACGGGGGCGGTCACGTGATCGAGGATCTGGTGGCGGGGAAAGAGATCCGGTTGGAAGCTTTCGGCTACGGCACCGACTGCTACCCCCTAAAAAAGATCGAGACCACCTTTCGCCTCTCTGAAATAAACGAAGCCACTCTCTACAATCCGCGCAATGCTTATCAAAATTACAGCGTTGCGGTTAACCTGGGGCAGAAGACGATTTACACGTACATGGGGATCTTAAAGCCCCGGCTGGGAAATGCCAACTACAGCTCGGCAGGCCAGCTCAGCCCCCTGCTAAACGATCCCTTGTTAAAAACGATCGGTATTGGGACGCGGATCTTTCTCGGTGGCGGCAGAGGTTATGTGGCCTGGCACGGCACCCAGCACAATCCTTCGGTGGAGAGAGGAGAGAACGAGGTGCCGAAAACCTCGGCGGCAACGATCGCAGTGGTCGGCGATTTGAAGCAGATGCACTGGCGCTGGCTGAGGGGCCTTAGTTTTCTTGGCTATGGTGCCACCTTACAGGTAGGCCTGGGTATCCCCATCCCCATTCTCAATGAGGAGATCATGCAATACTGCGCGGTCAAGGATGAAGAGATTTTTGCTCCGGTGGTCGATTTCAGCAGGGATTATCCTTACCGGGAGGAGAGGGACCTCGGCCTGGTCAGTTATGCCGAGCTGAAAAGCGGCTCTGTTAAGATTTGTGATCGCGAGGTGCCGACTGCATCCCTCTCCAGCTATGCCGGAGCCAGGGAGATTGCAACCACCTTGAAAGAGTGGATTATGGCGGGGAACTTCACTCTGACCCGCCCGGTAGCGCCGCTGCCTTCAGTGGAGGCGGGGATCAAGCTGCAACCGTTGCCTCAGCGCAATCCCCATCGAGGAGGAATATAAATGGCCGTCAGGCAGAAACTTGTTTTTCGTTTTCCCCCGTCCCTGGTTGAGCAGCCCTTTATCTATCACCTGGTCAAGGACTTTGGCCTGATGGTAAATATACTGCGGGCCGACATTAACCCGAAAAAAGAGGGTCGGCTTATGCTTGAGCTGAGCGGCAGTGAACCCGATTACCGTCGTGCCATCGATTGGCTCCAGAAAGAAGGGCTGCAGATTATGAATTTAAAGCAGCAGATCATCTGGAATGAGGAGCGCTGCACGCAGTGCGGCGCCTGCAGCGTGATCTGTCCGTCCGGTGCACTTGGATTAAGGCGCCCCGAGATGACGGTAAGCTTTGACGAGGATAAATGTATTGTCTGCGAGCTTTGCTTGAAGGCTTGTCCTGCCCGGGCGATGGAGACGCTGCTTGAAAATAGCGAATGAGCACACGGCGTCTCTACCGGCAAGCCGCCGGGAGCAGGAGATTCAAAACATTTACGGTGACGGTTAAAGAGACCGACCTGTGGATAGCCGTACCCCCGGATGGCTTTAACGAAGCGCTGCCCGGCCAGATCGAGCAGCTGGTCTGGCGATCCAGGCGGCAGCTGGAATCCTATATTGAGGCCCATCCTGAATTTGCCGTTACCCGGGAACCTTACCTGGTGAGAGGGCCGGTCCCGGGAATTGTTCTAAGCATGGCCCGTGCCGGGAATATTGCCGGGGTAGGACCGATGGCAGCAGTGGCGGGAGCTCTGGCAGAAATTGTCGGCCGGTGGTTGCTCCAGGAGCACTCCGAGGTTATTGTCGAAAACGGCGGCGATATTTTCATGAAAGTTGTCGAAGCGGTAAAGGTGGCGGTTCTTGCCGGAAAATCGCCTTTGAGCAATAAAATTGCACTTCTTGTCGATTCGGATACCCAACCGTGCGGTATCTGTACCGCTTCGGGCACGATCGGTCATTCCTTTAGCCGGGGCCGGGCCGATGCCGCGGTGGTTCTCTCTGCTTCTGCCGCCCTGGCCGATGCTGCGGCAACTGCCGTCGGCAACCTGGTGCAGGGCCCCGCCGACCTGGAGCGGGCACTAGCTTTTGCTCGGAGCATTGAGGGGGTGACCGGTGCCGTCGTCATCTGTGGTGAAAGGATGGCGCTTTGGGGCCAGGTCCAGATCCAACCGCTCGACCCGGGTAACAGCTGCCCCTATTAACTGCGCGGCTGTTATTCTATCGGGGCCCGGTTTTTTAGCGGCGCATGCGGTCAGGGATATAAGCAGAGGGGATGGCTGAAATTTCTCCTTGTCAAGACCAGCCCGGTAAAATACTTGAGCATGAGCCTGCTTTCAGTTATAATAATGATGGTTTAAGCCGGCATAGCTCAATTGGTAGAGCAGCTGAATCGTAATCAGCATGTTGGGGGTTCGAGTCCTCTTGCCGGCTCCACATTGGGGGGCGGTGGCCTTTGCGGCTGTCGCCCCTGTTAAGATCTACTTATCTGCCCATGACAATTCTGGCGGGGCCGAAAAGGATGCCTGCAATGAGCAACAGTCTGAAAGCTTGCCAGTAGGTAATCGTCTTCAAATTGAAGACCTGGGGTATAGTGATATTCCAGAGCCACTCGAAAAGCCAGGTAAGCAGAAAGATAAGACCGACCGCGAGAGGGATAAAAAATAGAAACTGAAATTGGAACAATTCTACAACCTCCATTCCATACTCCGGCAACTTCATCTTGATTATGTCATAATTGCAAATTTCTGTCGAAATGAAATTAAAGGGCTTTTAATAAACCCGTGCTCTGCGCCAGGAATAATTATGTCGAAATTGTTCAAAATAAGGCATAACTCTACTTGAAGGAGGTTGGCCGCAGATGGCTGACATATTAGTGACTCTGACGGAGACACGGGAAAATCTTTTACGGGAATATGTGATCGCCAAAGGCGCCGAGAAAGCGACGATCCTTGCTAAAATTCTGGAGATCGAGACAGAAATTGAGGAGGAAAAACAGAGGCGCCAAATTGTCCAGCCGCTGGTGTAAAAATTAAGGCGAAAGATTCTTTAAGGCGGGTTCTCTTCCCGCCTCTTTTTTTGTCTGTCTATCCGATGAGAATAAACTTATCCGGTGTTCCCGGTTATCTCGAACCGTTTGCCGCCAAAGAAATTATATAGTATGATCAATCGGAAAGATTAATATAATAATCGGGAGGTTTATCGTGCAGGTAGATCTGGCCCATCTGCGGCAAGGCTTTGCTGATGTTGGTTATATCTGTGATCAGAGCACGGTCCTTACCGTTTACTTGGCTCTTAAGTTGGAGAAACCCTTGCTCATCGAAGGTGCTCCGGGGGTAGGTAAAACCGAGATGGGGAAAGCGCTGGCGAAGGTTTTAAAGACAGAGCTGATTCGCCTACAATGTTACGAGGGGCTGGATGAGACCAGAGCTCTCTACGAGTGGAACTACCAGCGCCAGCTGCTGCGAATTCAGATTGACCGCCATCGGCAGGAAAAACAACTTGAAGAAGAAGATCTTTTTTCGCTCTCTTACCTGCTGGAAAGACCCCTTCTAAAAGCGATCCGCTCACCGGAAAAAAAGGTCCTGTTGATTGATGAAGTAGATAAATGCGATCCTGAATTCGAAGCTTTTTTGTTTGAAGTTCTCTCCGACTTCCAGATCTCCATTCCCGAACTGGGGACGCTACATGCAGAAAATATACCGGTCGTGGTTCTGACCAGCAACAACGAACGTGAGCTTTCCGATGGTTTGAAGCGCCGTTGCCTCTATCTCTACTTTAATTTTCCCGATGTAGCCCGGGAATCGCAGATAATCCGATCCCGGGTTCCCGAAGTGGGGGAGCATTTTGCGGATGAGATTGCCCGGGTGATCGCCCATATTCGCAGCCAAGAAGAGCTGCGTAAAAAACCTTCTATTGCTGAAACATTAGATTGGGCCCGTGCACTGGTAGCCTTGGGGAAAAAGAGAATTGACGGAGCCCTGGTCAATGATACCCTCAACCTGTTGTTAAAAAACCGGCAGGACCAGCTGCTTTTCCACCGGCAAATTGGCAAGAAAGGCATCGAAGAGCTATTGCAGCAACCCGCCAACCTGGGAGAGGACTGTAAATGTTATTAACGGCTCCGCCGGAACGCTTCTTTGAAGAGAACATGGCTGCTTTTGCCGCGCTGTTGCGGGCTGAAGGGCTTGTCCTGGGCACGGCCGAGCTGCTTGATGCCCTGCAGGCCCTCCATCATGTCGATATAACCGATCGGGCTGCTTTTAAAACCGCTCTCCGGGCTACCCTAGTAAAAAACCAACGCGACCTGGAGATTTTTGATCAATCTTTTGAGCGCTATTTTATTCCGCAGGCAGCGCAGGCGCAGCAGCTTCGTGAAGTAACCCGGCAGAGGGAGCAACAAGCGAACAAGCTAAAAGAGGCGGCTGATGAGCTTTCTTTTAAAGGCGAGCCTTTGCCGCTATCAACCGAGGAGATGCTGCTCTATACATCCTTGCCCGATGAGCAGCGGCGGAACCTGCGCCGTTTTGTGCAAGAAACCGAAGCTGCTGAAAAAGAAAGACGGCCGCTGCGTCCTCTTCTAGAAACAGTGGTTAAAGGGCAGCTGCGATACTGGCATAGCCGGAAGGAACAGGTTGCTAAAGGGGACGGGCCCGGCGGAGCCGGCGGCAGCTCCATGGCAGCCGGTGATACGGACAAGCGGTTGCGCGAGTCTGATATCCGGAAACTTCGCCAGGCCGATTTGCCGGCAGCAAAGGCGCTGATCGACCGGCTTTCCCGGCAACTGGTCCGTAAGCTGGTCTACCGGCGCCAGAGAGGCGCATCCCGCGGAGCGCTTGATTTTCGCCGCACGGTCCGGGCCAATATGCGCTTTGGCGGAGAGCCTTTTTTACTTAAATATAAACGGAAACGTCGCTCGAAGCTGCCGCTGCTCTTTATTGGCGATCTCTCTGCTTCGATGAAGCGTTATAGCAGTTTTGTCCTGCAATTTATCTACGGCTTGCAGGCGGCGGTCTCAAACCTGGAGATTTTCTCTTTTGCCGATACACTGGAATACTTGACCCCTGCCCTTAAAGATCAGGCTGGGTTGGAACAGATCTTGGAACGCGTGGTCTTACAGGGTGAATCCTGGGGTGGAGGAACTAATATCGGGGTTGCGCTGAAGGAGCTGTCCGAAAGTTATGGCGAGCTGTTGACTCCCCGGACCATCGTCATCATAGCCAGCGATACGCGAACGGTCCAGCTGGATCGAGCGCTGCCCGCATTGCAAAGATTAAAAGAGCGGGTCCGGCAGGTGATCTGGCTGAACCCGTTACCGTCGGAGCAATGGCCTCGCTACCGCTCGGTGCAAGCGTTTGCTGAACTGGTAGAGATGTGGCCTTGTAATACCATTGCCCAGCTGGAGGAGGCAGTCGCGGGGCGGCTCTTTGCTACTACCGTATTTCTAGATCAGGAGGCAGGTAAAAGATGACTAAACGTCTAGCTGTTGCAGGTAAAGGGGGCACCGGAAAAACTACCCTGGCCGCCTTATTAATTCGCTTATTACAGGAAAAGTACCCGGAGAAAGCCATCCTCGCCGTTGATGCCGATGCCAATGCCAACCTTAATGAGGCTCTCGGCCTCACGGTTGAGCAGACCATGACTATGGTTTTAGAAGCAACTAAAAAACCGGGCGGTGTGCCCACGGGAATGACCAAAGATATTTTTGTCGAATATCATCTGAACAGGGCCCTTGTCGAGACGACTCATTTTGACCTGCTGGTGATGGGCAACCCGCAGGGCCCGGGGTGCTACTGTTATCCCAACGACCTGCTTCGTCGTTTTCTGGAAAAATTGAGCGCGAACTATGACTACCTGGTTATGGATAATGAAGCAGGGTTGGAGCACCTCAGCCGGCGGATCCTGCCCCAGGCCGAGGTGCTGTTGATCACCAGCGATGCTACTGCGCGGGGAATCCGCTCGGCGGGGAGGGTTCGCGAGATCGCTTCTAATGTTCAGCTGGAGGTGGAGCGAATGGGCTTGGTTATCTCGCGCAGCCGGGCTGGCGAGATGGAGCGATTAAGCAAAGAGATCGCCCGGACCGGTCTTGAAGTATGGGGAGAGATTCCCTTCGACCCCACGATCATGGACTTCGATCTCCAGGGAAGGCCACTTTTGGAGCTACCCCCTGAAGCAGCAGCGGTACAAGCGGCCACAAAGCTGTTTCAGACATTGGAACTGTAAAAAGATTTCGGAGGAGGCCAGGACGTGCTTTTTGAAGACCGTCAGCATGCCGGTGAACTTCTGGCTAAAAAGTTAAGCGCTTACCGAGGGCAATCGCCGCTGATACTGGCGGTGCCCCGGGGGGGTATATCCGTGGCTCTGCCGCTCTGGCGGCACCTTGGCGGAGAGCTCGATCTGATCATTACTCGAAAGCTCGGCGCTCCCGGTCGGCCCGAACTGGCCATCGGCGCTGTTACCGGAGATGGCCATCTGCTGCTCAATGAAGCCCTGGTCGCACAGATCCGGATGCCGGATGGATACTTGGAGCGAGTTTCCGCGGAGGAGCAGGCTGAGATCACCCGCCGCCTCCATCTTTACCGGGGCCAGCGCCCGCCGCCGGATATTGTAGAGCGGCTGGTCATCGTGGTCGATGATGGGGTAGCAACCGGGTTTACCCTGTGTGCTGCCCTGCAAGGGGTCAAGCAGGGTCGCCCGCGGAAGCTGGTTCTAGCGGTTCCCGTCGGTCCACCTGAAACCATCACTCGGTTACGCCGGGAAGTTGACGAACTTTATTACCTGGAGGCGCCGCCACATTTCGCCGCCGTGGGACAATTTTACCGGGATTTCAGGCAGGTTAACGATAGCGAAGTCATCACCGCTCTGCAGGAAGCCTGGAATAGCTCCTGAAACCGGCACCGGCAACCTTCCTGTTTGTTTCTCCCGGGCGCGGCGGCGTAAGGCCTTCCGGTTTCTGCCCTCCTGTTTCTTGCCTTTTGAAAGGAGTGATGGTATGTCATCTTCAGGATTGGATATTAAAAAGGTCCTCTCGATTTTACCGCACCGTTACCCCTTTTTACTAGTTGACCGGGTTACCAATCTGGTACCTGGCAAAAGCGCGGCCGGATTTAAAAATGTTACTATCAATGAACCGTTCTTCCAGGGGCATTTTCCAGGTGAGCCGGTCATGCCCGGGGTGCTCATCGTTGAAGCCCTGGCCCAGGTCGGAGCGGTGGCGCTGCTCAGCGCGGAAGAGTCTCCGGGGAAACTGGCTCTCTTTGCCGGGATCAATCGCTTTCGTTTCAAGCGCCCGGTTCGCCCCGGTGACCGTCTGGAGCTCTCGGCTACTTTAACCGGACGGCGCGGTGGGATTGGCAAGGCCGAAGCGGAGGCCAGGGTTGACGGCCAGGTTGTTGCCTCGGGCGAACTTATGTTTGCTCTTGTGGACCGGGATGAAGGCCTTTAATTGACTTTTTTCCGGAAAAGGTGTATTTTATAATTGCCGGCGCCAAAAAAAGCCGGGCTCTTATCAAGAGTGGAGGAGGGACGGCCCCGATGAATCCCAGCAACCGGATTCTTGAATAGATCACGGTGCTAATTGCCGCAGGGGGGAATTCTCCTGGAAGATGAGAGGTGGCTGAAGGCCTCTTCTTCGAAGGGGTCTTTATTTTACTTAAGGAGGCAGACTTTTTAAATGAATCAAGAAAACTATGTTTTTACTTCCGAATCGGTTACAGAAGGGCATCCGGACAAGCTGGCCGATCAGATTTCCGACGCGATTCTAGATGCGATTATCGCGCAGGATCCGCTGGCCAGGGTTGCTGCAGAAACCATGGTCACTACCGGACTTGTTTTTGTCTGTGGAGAGATTACGACAAAATGTTATGTCGATATCCCCAGAATAATCCGGGAAAAGGTGAAGGAAATTGGCTATACCAGGGCCAAGTATGGTTTTGACGGGGATACCTGTGCCGTGGTCACCTCTATTGATGAGCAGTCCCCGGATATTGCCCTGGGAGTGGATCAGGCTCTGGAGATAAAAGAAGAAAGGTCTGGTGATAGCTACGACCAAATCGGGGCCGGTGATCAGGGGATGGTTGTCGGCTATGCCTGCGACGAAACACCGGAGCTGATGCCGCTATCGATCTCTCTAGCCCACAAGCTGGCCCAGCGCCTGGCCGCTGTTCGTAAAGAGGGGTTGCTTCCCTACCTGCGTCCCGACGGCAAGTCCCAGGTAACCGTGGCTTACCGTGACGGGAAGCCGCATCACCTGCAAACGGTAGTAATCTCCGCCCAGCACAGCGAAGAGGTATCCCTAGAACAGATCGAGAAGGATATTACTGAACTGGTCATCCGGCAAACCGTTCCCCCGGAGCTGCTCACCGCGCAGACCCGCTTTCTGGTTAACCCTACCGGGCGGTTTGTGGTCGGGGGGCCGCAGGGAGATGCCGGGCTGACCGGCCGGAAGATTATTGTGGATACCTATGGCGGCGCTGCTTTACACGGCGGCGGTGCTTTTTCGGGAAAGGATCCTACCAAGGTGGATCGCTCTGCTTCTTATGCTGCCCGCTACGCGGCCAAAAATATTGTCGCCGCCGGATTGGCTCGTAAATGCCAGCTGCAGATAGCCTATGTTATCGGGGTAGCCAAACCGGTATCCATAACTGTAGAGACATTTGGCACCTCTTCACTGCCGCCGGCACGTCTTGAAGAGCTGATTGACCAATGTTTCGATCTTCGCCCGGCGGCGATCATCGAGCAATTTGACCTGCGCCGCCCAATTTACCAGCAGCTGGCAGCTTATGGCCATTTCGGCCGCCCGGAGCTGGACCTCCCGTGGGAAAGGCTCGATCGGGTACCCTTGTTAAGAGAAAACGCTGGTTAGTAACTCAGTACCGAGTACTAAAATTGAATAACCGGCCAGTGATGGAGGAGATTTTACTGGAGGATCTGGAGAAGCTCGAAGGAACTCTGGAGAAGATTAGATACTACAATGAGGAGAGTGCCTACTTGGTGGGCCGGTTGCGCTGCGTCAGCGGCGATGCTGTCACCATCGTGGGTAACTTTCCGCCGATGCAGGAGGGCGAAAGCCTGCGGATCACCGGGAGATGGCAGGTACACCACCGCTATGGGCGCCAGGTGGCGGTAGAGCGCTGGGAGCGGATGCTTCCTCTTACCGAGGAGGGCTTAAAACGTTACCTCTCCTCAGGATTGATCAAGGGGATCGGTCCGGTCACGGCCGCTGCGATCGTGAAACAATTCGGATTAGCCGCGCTGGAGGTAATGGAGCAGGAGCCGGAGCAGCTGCAGGAGGTGCCCGGTATCGGGCCGAAAAAAGCCGCGATGATACTCGAAGGTTTTCAAAAGTATCGCGAAATGCAGAATGTCCTGATTTTTCTGCAGGGGCATGGTATCGGGGTGGGACAGGCGCTGCGTCTGTACCGTCATTATGGTCCGCAGGCTATTGATCGGGTTAAGGAGAACCCGTATGCTCTTGCCGAAGAGGTGTTGGGGATAGGGTTTAAAACTGCGGACCGCATTGCCCGCCAGATGGGGCTTTCCGCTGAATCCCCGGCCCGGGTGCGCGCGGCGCTGCTTTTTGCGCTTTGCGACGCCGCCAGGAAAGGTGATGTCTACCTGCCCCGGGAGACTCTTACGGAGCGGGTGAACGAGCTTCTGGCAATCCCGGGAAAAACCAGACCCTCTTTACCGTTAACCGACCATCTCCAACAGCTGGCCGGGGATAGAAAAATCTATTGTGAAGATACGGCTGCCGGCGAGATCGTGTATGCAGCCTCCTACTACCATGCTGAAAAAGAGGTGGCGCGGCGATTGAAAAAGCTGGCCTCTGCTCCGCGGCAGTGGGACCGTAAAAAGAGTAAGGCTGTCCTTGAAGCGACGGCGGGAAAAGAGAGCGGGTTAACCGGGGAACAGCGCCGGGTTTTAGAGCAGGCCTTAAACGAAGGAGTGCTGGTAATTACCGGCGGACCCGGGACCGGTAAAACCACCACTATCAGGGCGCTTCTCTCCCTTTTTTATTCTTTAAACCAGGCCGTTTTACTGGCTGCTCCCACGGGGCGGGCCGCCAAAAGGGTGAACGAGGCTACCGGTGAAGAGGCCTTCACAATTCACCGTCTTCTCGAATATAGCTACATCGAGGGTGAAGGCTTTCGTTTTCTGCGCCATGAAAAGCGTCCTCTGGAGGCCGACGTGCTCATTGTCGACGAGGCCTCCATGGTTGACCTGATGCTGATGTGCCAACTGGTTAAAGCAATACCTGCAGGATGTCGCCTGATCATGGTCGGCGACGTCGATCAGCTTCCCGCAGTAGGGGCCGGTAACGTCCTGCGGGATCTCCTTGAATCCGGAGCTGTTCCTGCTGTCCGTCTAAACCATATCTTTAGACAGGCCCGTGAGAGCCTGATTACGGTCAATGCGCACCGGATTAACCGGGGGAAGATGCCGCACCTCAACGCAAAAAACAAGGACTTCTTCTTTATCAACGAAGCCATTCCCGACCTGGTAGCCCAGAAGGTGGTACAGCTGTGCCGTGAAAGGATTCCCAACTACGGACCCTTTGACCCGGTTGCGGATATACAGGTAATTACACCGATGCGCCGGACTGCCGCCGGGGTAGATAGACTAAATATCCTATTGCAGAAGGCGCTGAACCCCCCTGACCGGCGCAAAAATGAAGTAACTGTGCGCGGAACAGTCTTTCGTCATGGTGACAAGGTGATGCAGATCCGGAACAATTACCAGAAAGAGGTCTATAATGGGGATATCGGGCTGGTTAGCGATCTCGATCTTGAAGCGGGTGAGCTGACCGTAACCTATGGCGATGCTGCTTTGAGCCGACCCGTAGTCTATAATTTCAGCGAACTCGATGAGCTAACCCTCTCTTATGCCATTTCGGTGCACAAAAGTCAGGGCAGTGAATACCCGGTCATCGTGATGCCGGTGATCACCCAACATTATCTGCTGTTGCAGCGCAATCTTCTCTATACCGGAATTACGCGTGCCCGCAAGCTCGTCGTTCTGGTCGGGACTAAGAAAGCCCTGGCCATGGCCATACGTAACAACCGTGCCGAGGAGCGTCACAGCTATCTCGACAGCCGCTTACGTCAGGAAGGTGAAGGTATTGCCGGGAGCACAGACGGCTAATAAGGGAGGGACGCCTGCCCGGTGCCGCGCAGAGTTTTTTTGGCGGTTACTCTATCCCCCCCGCTGTCTTACCTGCGAAATGCTGCTTTCACCGGCTGCAGGGGTCCCCTTGTGTCGCTCTTGCCGGGCTCTCTTTACCCCGGCCGGCTTGATCTGCCCGCGCTGCGGGCAGCTTCTCCGGCCCGGGCTGTCCTGCTCTTGCGCGGTGGATACAGCTCCTTTGCAGGGCCTCTTTGCCCTCTCCTGGTACGAAGGAGACTGGCGGCAGATGCTTCACCGCTTCAAGTTCGGGGGAAGGCGCGGCCTGGCCCGACCCCTGGGAAATTGGCTGGGAGTGCAGATTCGAGAAGAAACCTGCTGGCAGCCCGAGCTAGCTGTTTCCGTGCCGCTGCACCGCCGGCGCCAGGCCGAGCGAGGCTATAACCAGGCTGGTCTTCTGGCCCGCTTTACCGCAGAGACGCTTAAGATACCTTTACTCCCCCTGTTAGCCAAGCCGGAGCCGACAGCGGCCCAGAGCGGTCTTTCCTATCGTCGGCGTAAAGAGAATGTTCGCGGTGCCTTTGTTTACCGGGGAGCACCCCGCCCGGGAAAGAGGGCTCTGCTGGTAGATGATATTTACTCCACCGGGGCGACCATGCAGGAGGCGGCCGAAGTGCTCCATGAACAGGGGCTGATCGTTTTTGGCGCCGTAGCTGCTTTTACCCTGCGTCTTACTTAAGAAGCTCCTTTTTGCTCTACTGCACTGAAGGGATTTCTTACAGCTTAGGGAATAGTATTGATAAGAAAAGGCAGAAAAGGAGGATCAATATGGAGATTAACGTTCGTGGGAAAAATATTGAAGTAACCGAAGCCCTGGTCGATTATGCGCAGAAAAAAATAAGCAAGCTAACCAAGTACCTGGACCGTCCTAAAGAGGCTAAAGAGGCCCAGGTAGTGATGAGTGTAATTCGCAATAAGCATATTGTGGAGGTAACGGTAATTTTAAACGGCCTGATTTTACGCGGTGAAGAGTCTACCGGGGATATGTATGCCTCCATAGATAAGGTTGTCGACAAGCTGGAGAAGCAATTGGTTAAGTATAAGACCCGGCTGAACAGATCTTTACGGCAGCAGAGTATCCGCGCAATGAACGAAAAACTGCTGCCCCCAGAAATGCGAGAAGAAGAAGAAGCTGAAAAGGATCGGGTTGTCAAAACAAAGCGTTTTCCCCTGAAGCCGATGCACCTTGAAGAGGCCATCATGCAGATGAACCTGCTCGGACACGATTTTTTTGTTTTTGCCAATGCCGAAACTGAAAGCGTAAATGTTCTTTACCGGCGGAAAGACGGCGATTATGGCCTTATCGAACCGGAATACGGGTCTTAGAATTAAGTAGAGAGAGGGTTACTATATCTTACGTCGTAGAAAGGTCTTTTGCCAATGGACGAGGGTGTTGATGTAGTTATCTTTGAAGGGACGGCTGCGGCTAGCCCGGTTGAAGAGATGATCATTCGGGTACGGCAGGCGCTGCTGTATGACAATTTAGAAAAATTAAGCCGGATCGGGCCGGTCAGACAGATCTTTCTAATAACGAACAACCCGGCTCTGACCGGGATGGCCCGTGCTACCGGGACAGAATTTATCTTGAACCGGCAGCATCCCGATTCCTTCCATTTTGGGCACGAGCTGAAAAGGCTGGTCCTGGCTCAAGACTTAAAAAAGGTATTTTATCTTAGCGGGGCAGGATGTCCCCTGATCACTACTGTCGAGTTGGAAGAGATCTGCGGAAAACTGGCCGGCAGTTCCAGTCTACTCTATGCAAATAATATCCAATCTGCCGACATTATCGCCTTTACCGTTCCGGATAGTTTTGCCGATACGGACTTGCCGGATATGGACAATAGCCTGGCAATGACGTTGCGTGACCGGTGTGGTATGGAGCTGGAGCTGATGCCGCAAACCCTGGGGCTGCTCTTTGACCTGGATACACCGGCGGATATTCTTGTCCTGGGGTCCGGCCCTTTTGCCGGGCCGCGGGCGCGGGCTGTTCTTGACGATCTCGCGCTCGATTATTCACGGCTGGAGCGAGCCAAGGAGGTACTTAAAGACAGCTATCAGGATGTGGCCCTGATTGGACGGGTAGGGGCCCCGATTATCGAGCGCTTGAATGCGCTGTTAAAGCTACGGCTGCGGGTATTCTCCGAAGAGCGCGGCATGAAAGCCCTGGGACGTCTAGATGATGGCACCGTGATCTCCCTGCTCGGTTTTCTGATCGAGCAGGCCGGCTTGGAGAATTTTTTCGAATACCTGGCGCAGGTAGCCCGCTGCGCCTTTATCGACAGCCGGGTTCTCTTTGCTCACTACAACTATAATTTTACCGACCGGGAGCGCTACCTTTCCGACCTCGGTCTCTGGGAGCAGATTGAGCATCCCTGGCTGAAAGAGTTTACCCGCCTGGCGGTACAGAGCCCTATTCCGGTGATCCTCGGCGGCCATTCCCTCGTATCCGGTAGTCTCTGGGCGCTTAGCTGTGAGCTGGATCCGGCGCGGAGGGAAGCTGCCGGTTGAGCCTGCGCTTTTTTTAAGACTTCGCCGGGCGGGCTTGTTTTAATGACAACCCGTATGGTAAAATAAGACTGCGTTTAAGGAACCCCGGGGTTCCTTTCTCATTGCCGTGGTGGGAAATCGTTATTGAAAGAGAGGGTGGTGCGCATGACCAGCTTTTTAAGAAAAATCTTTGGCAGTGCTAATGAAAAAGAGGTGCGCCGCCTGTGGAAAATTGTAGAGCAGATAAACGCCCTGGAAGATAAGATGGAGTCGCTGGCCCGGGCTGATTTCCCGGAGATGACCGCCCGGTTCAAAGAGCGGTTGAACCGGGGCGAGACCCTGGACGAACTTCTTCCGGAAGCGTTTGCCCTGGTGCGGGAGGCGGCAAAACGCACTGTGGGGCTGCGCCCCTATGATGTCCAGCTCCTCGGCGGTATTGTTTTGCACCAGGGGCGCATTGCCGAGATGAAGACCGGCGAAGGGAAGACGCTGGTGGCGACGATGCCTGCTTATCTGAATAGTTTAAACGGTCAGGGGACGCATATAGTGACCGTAAACGACTACCTGGCCCGCCGCGACAGCGAATGGATGGGACCGATCTATAAACTTCTCGGCCTTACGGTGGGGCTGGTGGTGCATGATCTCACCCCGGCAGAGCGCCGGGAGGCATACCGGGCCGATATTGTCTACGCCACCAACAACGAACTTGGTTTTGATTACCTGCGCGACAACATGGTCTTATACCAGGAGGAGCTGGTCCAGAGAGAGCTCCATTACGCCATCGTCGACGAGGTTGACAGCATCCTCATCGATGAAGCCCGGACGCCTCTGATTATCAGCAGCCGCCTAGAGACAAGGCAGGAATACAGCCGCTTTCGCAGCGATGTGGAGCAGTTACTGCGCAAACAGAACCGCCTGGTAGCCGATCTGCTCAATGAAGCTCGTGAATATATGGAGCAGGGTCATCAAGAGGAGGCCGCTGAAAAGCTGCTCCTGGCTCGCCGCGGTGCTCCGAAAAACAAGAAGCTGCTCAAGCTGCTCAAGGAACGGGGCATGGAGAGGTTGGTCGAGCGGACCAAGCAGATTCTAATGACCGAGAAGCGACTGAACCAGTTTGACGAACAGCTTTACTTTACCATCGATGAAATTACGCGGGCTGTCTCGATCTCACAGCAGGGTTACCGTGAACTGGTCCGAGGCAATCCGGAGCTAGCCCGGTTGCTTGGATTTGAAACGGTCCCTGATTCCGCCGCCGTTCCGGGGAATCCCGGTGAAGAAGAAGAAAGCGGCGCCGGTGAGCAGCTGCACTGTATTCACCAGCTGCTGAAAGCATATTCCCTCTATGAAAGAGATGTCGATTATGTTATCCAGGGCGACAAAGTGGTGATTGTAGATGAATTTACCGGCCGCCTGATGTGGGGGCGGCGCTACTCCGAGGGACTACACCAGGCCATCGAGGCCAAGGAGAAGGTCGAGGTGCAGGCCGATACCCGCACCGTGGCCTCGATCACCTTTCAGAACTATTTCCGGATGTATGGCAAGCTGGCTGGCATGACCGGCACGGCGGCCACCGAAGAAGAGGAATTTTGTAAAATTTACGGCATGGACGTAGTAGTGATCCCGACCAACCGGCCGCTGATTCGGGAAGAGCTGCCGGATATGATTTATAAGACCGAGCGGGCTAAGTTCCAGGCAGTCGTAGATGAGATCGAGCGGCGTCACGAGCTCGGTCAGCCGGTACTGGTGGGCACCATCTCCGTGGACAAGTCGGAGATGCTCAGTCGGATGCTCCAGCGGCGGGGTGTTCCTCACGAGGTGCTTAACGCGGTAAACCATTCCCGCGAAGCGCAGATCATCGCTCAGGCCGGCCGCAAGGGGGCGGTGACGATCTCGACCAACATGGCCGGCCGGGGCACCGATATCATTCTTGGGGGAAACCCGGAGTTCCAGGTAAAGCAGCGGCTCGAGAAAGAATTTGCTGCAAAGGAGCATGATCTTGATCCGGAGCAGCACCATGAATGGGAGCAGCGCCGCCGGGTGCTGATGGCGGAAGCCGACCGCCTAGTTGAGCAGGAGCGTGCCGAGGTGATTGCTCTGGGTGGTTTGCACGTGCTCGGCACCGAGCGCCATGAAAGCCGCCGGATTGACAACCAGCTGCGCGGCCGCTCCGGCCGTCAGGGCGATCCCGGCTCATCGCAGTTTGTTGTCTCTCTGGAAGACGACCTGATGCGCCTTTTTGGTGCTGATAATATCGCCTCTCTGATGGACCGCTTTGGTTTCGAAGAGGATATTCCCATCGATCATCCTTTGGTCAGCCGGGCCATCGAGCAGGCCCAGAAAAAGGTGGAGTCGCGCAACTTTGAGCTCCGCCGTCATCTGCTGGAGTATGACGATGTTCTTAACAAGCAGCGCGAGGTGATCTACGGACAGCGCCGCCAGGTTCTGGAGGGCGCGGACATGCGCGAGCAGATCTTCTACATGGTCGGCGAGGTGATTCCCGCCATGCTCCAGGAGTATTTCCACGAGCAGGATTACCTCGAAGAGTCAGAGGCCCGCGCCCTGTTACAGGCGGGAGAAAATTCCTTCTTGCGCCGTGGCCAAGTCACCGTGCCGATGCTTCTTGACCTGAGGCCAGACGAGGTCGAGAGCCTCTTCCTCGAAGAGGCAAGTGCTTTTTACGAAGCCCGCGAGCAGGAGCTGGGCCTTGAGGTCATGCGGGAGCTGGAGCGGGTTATCTTGTTGCGCACGGTAGATCGCCACTGGATGTTCTTTATCGATGAGATGCACGAGCTGCGCCAGGAGATCAACTTACGTGCCTACGGGCAGCGGGACCCCCTGGTGGAGTACCGTCTGGAGAGTTTTGACATGTTCGAAGGAATGATCCAGGCTATCCAGGAAGAGGTTGTCCGTGGGGTTTACCAGGTCCGGGTGGCCGCGCCGCCGCGCCGTCGCGCCGTGGCCGGTCCGGTCGCGGCAATCCGGCCGCGTTTGGATGTCGGTAACGGTGGGGCGGAGAGAGAGCGCCGGGAGAGCCCTCAAGATGAAACTGCGCCCGCGAAACGGCAGCCGATCACTGTGGCCAAAAAAGTTGGTCGCAATCAACCCTGCCCCTGCGGCAGCGGGAAAAAATATAAAAAGTGCTGCGGCGCCTGAAAGAGACCGGTACAGTAAGACTGTCCGTAAAAAGGCGTGGCAGCCGAAACAAAGGTGGAGACGATTATGCTAAGGGAATATACCGAGGCGCTGGCCCGGCAGCGGCAGCGCTTTCTTGAAATGAGGGCTTCACTTTGAGTATGCCCGTAAAAAGGCCCGGTTAAAAGAGGCGGAAGAGAAAGCAGCCGATCCTGCTTTTTGGGAAGAGAGGGACCGGGCCCAGGAGTTTATGAAAAAATTGGGGGCTCTGCGTGAAGAGCTTCGCCCATTGCAAGAGCTTGAAGACAAGCTGGAAGAGATCGAGGTCTTGTTGGAGCTGGCCGGCGAAGATCCCGCGGATGGACAGGAGGCGCTTCAGGAAGCGGGAGCCAAGCTTGACGAGAGCGCCCGGCTTCTGGACCGGCTGGAGCTGGCTACGCTGTTCAGCGGCGATTACGATTTTAGCAATGCCATTGTCTCCATACATCCGGGGGCAGGCGGCCTGGAGTCGCAAGATTGGGCCGAAATGTTGCTGCGGATGTATACCCGCTGGGCCGAGCAGAAAGGCTGGGAGGTAGAGCTGGTTGACCTGCTGCCCGGTGAGGAGGCCGGGATCAAGAGCGCAACCATGATCGTGCGCGGGCACGGCGCTTACGGTTTCCTCCAGGCCGAGAAGGGAGTCCACCGCCTCATCCGGATTTCTCCCTTTGACACCGCCCGGCGTCGTCATACCTCTTTTGCCTCTGTTGACGTGATCCCCGAGGTAGAGGAAGAGGAATACATGATCAATCCCGATGATCTCCGGATCGACACATTTCGCTCTAGCGGTGCCGGGGGTCAGCATGTCAATAAAACAGATTCCGCGGTGCGCATTACCCACTTGCCTACCGGCCTGGTCGTCACCTGCCAGAACAACCGTTCCCAACACAGCAACCGGGCCCAGGCCATGCGCATTCTTCAGGCGCGCCTTGCGGAGATGCAGCGCCGTGAGCAGGCTGCGGAGCTCTCTGCCCTGCGCGGCTCTCAGAAAGAGATCGCCTGGGGAAGCCAGATTCGCACCTATACCTTTCATCCCTTTACCTTGGTCAAAGATCACCGCACCGGTATGGAGAGCGGGCAGGTCGAGGCGGTGATGGACGGAGCGCTGGATCCTTTTATCGAGGCTTTTTTGCGCTGGCAGGCTCGTTATCAAAAGAGAGCGACAATACCAGAGGAAGGCCAGTCTTAAATGGAATTACCGGGCAGCAGAGATAAAAAATCCAGAGCTGGTGCTGTATTAGGCGTAGTTGCCGGAGCGTTGCTCATGGCGGCGGCGATGAATCTCTTTTTAATACCCCACCGGCTTGCCGCGGGGGGTATTAGCGGAATTGCGGTAATCTTGTTCCATCTTTTTAAAATTCCTACCGGGTTAACTATCGTCGGGTTAAACATCCCCCTTTTTGCAGCGGCCTGGTTGATCTTGGGGCCGGACAAGGTCATGCGCAGTTTGCTGGGGACTTTTTTCTTCCCCGTAGCCATTGAGCTAACCGCACCTTTTTTACCCGCAGCAACCCAGGATCCCCTGCTGGCCTCCGTCTATGGCGGGATCGTCATGGGCCTGGGGCTGGGGCTGGTCTTTCGCTGCCATGGCTCTACCGGAGGGACCGCCCTGCTCTCCCTGATCTTGAACCGGTTAACCGGCCTCACTACCGGCCAGAGCCTTTTGGGGGCCGATCTGGTGGTGATCGGGCTGGCGGTTTTTGTTTTTGGGGCCGAAGCGGCCATGTACGCGGCACTTTCCCTCTATATCAGCACCAAGGTGATCGATCTTATTCAAGAAGGCCTCAGCCCGGCAAAAGCGGCTTTAATTATCACCACCTGCGCTGAAGAGATTAACCGCAGACTGCTCCAGGATCTGGGCCGCGGCGTAACCAGGTTGGCCGGGCGCGGCGGTTATACCGGCGAGAAGAAGGAGGTTTTACTCTGCGTCATCTCCCGCCCGCAGGTAACCCGGCTTAAAGCGCTGATCCATGATCTTGATCCGGCGGCCTTTGTAATCATCGGAAATGCCGGTGAAGTTCACGGTGAGGGCTTCAAAAAGATAGCCAGCCCGGATTAACCACGATTAAAGATAAAATTTTCTCGAAACCTGTCTCCGGTAAACCCTTCAAAAAACCTCGCTTTAGTCTATAAAGCATTCGCTAACCCGCTCTTGTGCGTTATGGCCTTTTTTTCGCGATTTAAAGGCATCTATCCAGATTATCCCTGGTAAAAGTTAATATAATTTAATAAGTAGGCAGGAATAAGTTTTCCCGTGTCGAATATTGTTTTCAAATATTAAGCTTATGTTAAGTCAGGGAAGGTTGGAAAAATGGTCGAAGCCAGTAAGATCTATCACCGCTATGATAAAAACAGCGGCTATGCTTTAAGCAATATCAATTTTATAATCGAACGAGGGGAATTTGTCTTTCTTGTCGGGCCAAGCGGCGCGGGAAAATCAACCCTGCTTAAGATGATTATCCGGGAGATTATTCCGACAAAGGGTATCCTGAAGGTATTTGGCCACGATGTGGCCCGGATGCCCCGGCACCGGGTTCCCTACCTGCGCCGCAATATCGGTATGGTTTTCCAGGATTTCCGGCTGCTTGAAGAGCGGACCGCCTTTGAAAATCTAGCTTTTGCCATGCGGGTTACCGGGGCTTCTAACCGCGACATCAGGCGGCGGGTTCCCTATGTCCTCGAGATGGTGGGGCTGCCGGACAAGGCCGATGCCAGAGTGTGTGACCTCTCCGGTGGTGAACAGCAGCGTATTGGGCTGGCCCGGGCGATCATCAACCGCCCGGCCATGATCATTGCCGATGAACCTACCGGCAATCTCGATCCTGATATCTCTTTCGAAATTATGCATATTTTGCGGATGATTAATCTCCGCGGAACCACCGTTCTGGTAGCGACGCACGATCGTGAAATTGTCGACCGACTGAAAAAGCGGGTTATTCACCTGGAGCAGGGAAGGTTGACCCTGGATGAAGAGAAAGGGGCCTATGCCGGTGCGCTATAACGGTTTACTCTATGCCTGCGGCGAAGCCCTGCGCAGCCTTGGCCGTAATAAGTGGATGACCATAGCCTCGGTAGGGGTGGTCGTGGTCACTTTGCTGATGCTGGGCGGCTTTATGATGGTTAACCTGAACCTAGAATATATTACCGAAAATGTTAAAGAGCAGGTCGAGATCGTTCTCTATCTTGACGATGAATCGACCCTGGCTGAACGCAACGAGCTGCGCGAAAAGCTGCTCGCTCATGGCTCCCTGGAGGAGGTTCGTTTTGTTTCCAAGAGCGAAGCTCTCCAGCGCCTGAGAAAGCAGATGGGAGATGTTGTCGATGGCTACGAAGGCAGGGAGGACAATCCCCTGCGCGATTCATTCGAGCTGAAGACTAAACATCCCGAGTTGGTCGGCGCTGTGGCTGAAGAGCTGGCTGGCTACCCGGCTGTAGCCGATGTAGACTACGGGGAAGCAACTGTCGAGAAGCTTTTTGCTGCGACTCGGGCGGTCCAGCTAGTAGGATTAATCTTGATGCTCGGTTTGGCTGTCACCGCAGTCTTCCTGATTGCCCACACCATCAGGCTGACCGTCTTCATCCGCCGCCGCGAGATCATGATCATGAAATATGTAGGCGCGACGAACTGGTTTATCCGCTGGCCCTTTCTCCTGGAGGGCCTGATGATCGGGCTTCTGGGGGCGGCCTTGCCGCTGGGGGCGCTCTATTATACCTACCAGGCTTCTTTGGAGTGGGTCGCGGCGAACAACCTCATGTTTTTAACCCTGCTGCCTATTCCTATAATCATGGGTGAACTGGTTAAATACCTGCTTCCCCTGGGGACCGGGCTGGGGATTCTGGGGAGCGCTTTCTCGATGGACCAGTTTTTACGCGTATAACCATAAATGGTTTAGTTTTAAGATCCGGGAGGGGTTTTCATGCGACGTCATAAACTTACGCTTGTGTTGGCGGTAGTCCTGGCGGTGCTTACCTTTACCGCAGCGGT
>JAAZPQ010000101.1 GCA_012797175.1 Bacillota bacterium | reverse complement strand
GCTTAACGGCTAAGGTTAATCTTTGCAGTAGTAAAAAAACTAAAAGGAGGTTGAAGTTGAAAAGGTTAGTAACAATTTTATTGGTATGCATAGCCATTTTCCTTTCGGGATGCGGAATAGCCAATGAAACGGCCGGTCAAAACCAAAAACAAACAAAATATTTAGACAAGGCCGGCTTTCAGAAGGAATACAGGGATGCAACGGTACATTTAGAGCTGCCGCCTGCTATTTTCTTTCCCGACGAAGCTAATACCGGGGGGGCTCAGAGTTTTGAGGAAGGGTGCGGTGTTTCGTTTGCACAACAGTACTGGATATATGCGTGGCAAGTTGAATGGCTTGAGCAGCGGAATAGAGACCAGGAACGTGAGGTTGCAGCCATTAATATGCTTAAAAATGTCATTCCAGAATGTGAGTTTATGAGAGAGAAGATAGATGAAGCCGGCAGACGTTTATACTATGAATATATTAGGAAGGCTGAGCTTGGTGATCCTAGCGGTTTTCAGCATGAAGTTTCTGTAAATCCGATGAAACTAGAACGAGCACTTGATGATTAAACTAAAGGGCGCCAAATTTTACCGTATATCTAAATACCTCGGCCTATCCCTGGCTGTATGCGCTGTTGCAGCAGTTGCCTTTAAACTTGGCATAAAACAGTCTCAAAGCGAGCCCCATCAGATAGATATGTCATCAGACCAGGTAATACAGACAGCCATGGCAGAGATCCGTTCGATTACAAGTGTGCTGGTGCTGGAGGCTATTGTGGTGGCTAATCCGCTCTATCGCATCGCTGCTCCCCTTGACGGAACTATCGTCAGGCTTAATAGCGGCTCTATTGGAATACTTCCGGAAGACGGGGATTGGATTAATTTTTCTTCGTCTAGAGACGGAAGTATCGAAATGGCGAAGGTTGATCTTTGTGGTGCAGAACCAATCTGTTTACCTCAATCCAGCAGGATTGAAAGTTTGCTTGTTCCACCGGGAACAACGGTTAAAGCAGGACTTCCTATCTTGAACGTCAGGCATTTCGGATTCGCGCTTCAGTCAATACTTCCACCTGAAAAAACATACAGGCTTTATGACGGTATTATATCAGCGCGGGGCGAGATAACTAACGGGCCCGGACCGTTTGATTGCCTTGTTTTAGGGACGCCTTTTGTACCCGGAGCAGGCGGCTATATGATCGGTAATGGTGAAATTGAAACCGAAGATTCATCCCCGGTTGGGGGAATTCAGGTGACAGATAGTAACCAGGGAGTAGTGGTTATTGCGGCGGTCCCCCCAGGGATCAAACTGTTAGAAGGAGCCCCGGGGCTCCTCGCCTTGACAACAGCCGAAGTGAAAGACGCCGTTGTGTTACCGATAGAGGCGGTTGCCGGAATAAGCCAGCGGGGACAGGTCTATGTGGAGGATAAAGGTGAACGTGTGCTGCGTAACGTTAGTTTAGGTATTACAGACGGCTCTTATGTTCAGATCACCAGCGGTCTAAGAGGCGGTGAAAAGATCATTCTCCCTTCACCCAGCATTACCAATCTTCAATAGAGGGTGAGAGATGCTCGAATTACAAAGCTGTTGTAAATCAATCAGGCTTCCTTCCGGCGATACCCTTCAACTGTTGCGTGATCTATCGCTAAAAATTTTACCCGGCGAATCCCTGGCTATACTGGGACGTTCTGGCACAGGGAAGAGCACGCTTCTTGGGTTGCTCGGTTTGCTGGATACTTTAGACTGCGGATCTTATCGTGTAGATGGTCAAGAAACAGTTGGTCTGTGCGATCGGGCATTGGCGAATCTGCGGGGTAGAACCTTCGGCTTTATCTATCAACGCTTCTGCTTGATGAGCCGGCTATCTGCTTTTCAAAATGTTGAAGCGCCCCTTTTACACAGGCCAGGGCGAAGAGCTGATCGCCATAAGGCTGTTTATGAAGCCCTGGATAAGGTGGGGCTAATTGAACGGGCAAAGCATAAACCGGATCAGCTATCGGGGGGTGAGCAGCAGCGAGTGGCGATCGCCCGTGCGCTGGTACACAATCCGCATGTAATTCTGGCCGATGAACCCACAGGCTCACTTGACCGCTCAACCGGGACAATGATTCTCAGGTTATTGTTCAATTTGGTAAAAGAAGCCGGGGTTACGTTAGTCGTTGTCACACACGAACCTCTGATTGCAGCTCAGATAGAACGAGTGCTTGAACTGTCTAACGGTGCGCTTAAGGATGGGAACCTATGATCTTTCAAATATTAATAATTGCATGGTTAGGTGTACGGTCGCGCCTGGGGCGAAGTATCCTTACCGCTTTAAGCTTGTTTATCGGTGTACTGGCAATTGTGGTGATTCAGGCCGGAGCAGGAGCAGCTCAAGATGCAGTGATGTCCAATGCAATTCTTACTGGCGGGCGGGCTATGACGTTAAGTTTAAATGTTTCAAATGGGAGGCGTGCTTTTGGGCAAGCAGATCAGTTGCTCTCTCATCTGAACAATGTACTGGCACCTGTCAAAGCGACTGCTGTAATGACAGTGGATGCAGACAGCACTCTTTTTCCCGGTGGAAGCGTTGAAATGACTTTGGTTAAGGGTGATCTTCGGGAAATACGGCCTTTTCCTGTGAGAAGAGGCGAATGGATCGGCTCCGGGTCGGATATTGTCCTGCCGGTTGTAATCAACAAAGCGACGAGCGCGAATTTTGGGTTAACTACTGGTATGACTTTTTCCATAAGTCCGGGACATACCCATGAGCAAGTGAATGTCCGTGTTATTGGCGTAATAACAGATGGAATGAAAGAACCAAACGCTTATGCGCCTCTTGACTTAACTCAATCTTGGGTAAAGCAGTTGGCCGGGCTGGTATCACCCAAGATTTTGATTCATGCGGACAGCGGGACCAGCCAGGCGCAGTTAACCGGCTTGATTCGAAACGAGTACTTTCGCTTTTTTGATACTGAGAGATCTCCTGAAATCAGCCGGATAGACCAGGCAGACGATTTCGCCCAAACACTGGGAACAATCAAGTTGATCTTTTCGATAATTGCCGGATTAAGCTTAGTTGTGGGCGCCATGGGTATTCTAAACATTGGTCTGGCTACGCTTCGGGAACGCTCTGATGAACTGTCTCTCCACCGGTCATTTGGGGCGACCCGTCTGCAAGTAATTGCCATCATCGTTTTAGAGGGACAGATCGTTGCTCTAAGTGCCGCCTGCATCGCCATTGTTTTCGGACTTTTCGGTTTTCCCCTTGCTGCCTCTTTTTTATCTCAAGGAATCGAAGTTTCTTTACAAAACTTTCCCTACGAAGCGGCCGTCATAGGCGTTGTTGCCTGTTGTTTTGCTGCTTTTATCGGTAGCCTGGTACCGGCTATTCGGGCGGGACATGTGCCGATTGCATCGATAATGCGTTTATAGGTAAGATGCTTCCACTCTGCGGGAAAACTCAAACTTCCCCCGGTATGAAGAGATGAATATATATTTATCAAGAGCGTTTTTATATCCTAAAGGGATACTTTACCAAACTTACTGGCAAGTAACTTTTTGCCCCTGTGAAGCCTGACTCGTACAGTTATTTCTGATATGCCGAGCAGTATCGCTATCTGTGTGTTTGATAATTCATAGAAGAATTTTAGCAGTAATGTATCGGCGTATTTGCGGTCGAGGGTTTTGACCAATTTATACATATGTTCGATTGTTTCATTGCCGATCAGTTCTTCTAAAGGCAACGGTTTATTATCAACTAATACCAACTGATCACTATGCAAACAGGTCACTCTTTTTCTTTTGATCTTTCGATACATATCTATAGCTACATTTCTGGTAATGATAACGATGAAAGATTTTCTTTTGTCAGAGGGTACTTTTTCAATTTTGATGGGATTTTCCATAAGTTTAAGAAAAACCGTGTGGGTGGCATCCTCCGCCAGCATGTGATCTTGTAATATCGTAAACG
>JAAZPQ010000221.1 GCA_012797175.1 Bacillota bacterium | reverse complement strand
GGTAGGTTGCAAAGTGCACCCGGCCTCCTTTTTTTCGTCCATCGGGGATAATCTGCACCCCCCATTTCTCCCCCGTCTTAGACAACCAGCAGGTATTCAGCAGAGGAGCTTCACCGCCGCAGTGAGGACAGGTTACCTGGCAGGCGTAGAGATAATCCATTATCTCCTCTTTATCATGGTTTTGAACCAAATCAGGAAATTCACTCAGGCGCTTTTCAAGTAAACACCGTTCGGAACTTGGCAAAGGCAACCCATCTGGGAAAAGATCCCACATCTTATCACTATGAACTTTAATAAGCTTTTTCCCCCATTGCTCAATACACTTTATCAAGTCTTTACCATAGCAAGCCGGATAATTCAAAGTTGCATATAATATTACAGCCGCAACTGGATTAAGTTCATTGGCAATTACTTGGTGTCCCAGACGTAAAGCCTCAAAAGGAATCGATCCACCTCCGGCTGTGGGGTCAAGTATTGTTAGCCGCTCTGTTGTAATAGATGGACAGTGCATAAAAGCGCGATTATATCCGTAAAGATCTTCATTGTCCCATTTAAAATTTTTCCCAGCTATATTTTGTATATGTTTTAGCTTGCGAAATTGAATACGTTCATTTATGTGTGCCGGATCGGCTGTCACTCTTTGCACCGGCATATGATTATCAATTTGAGGCAAAGGGTTTGGAAAAAGACGGGACTCCTCTTTCCAGCGAATAATAACCGGGTGGTTGGACAACTCAGGATCCTTATCACAAAGCTCCTGAATAATCTCCAAATTCTTACCTCGCCGGTTTTGTTCCTTTTCCAATGCTCTCAAAATGTCATTGTTTACCAACAGCCACTCCCTTCCATCCTCACCTGTTTCCACTTTTTCAAGAAGCCGGCCGGTAAGCGTCCACTGCTCACCGTTAACCAGAGCCTGCACCTTTTCTATCCCGAGCTGGCGCAAAAACCAGTCTGGGTCCGTATCAGCCGGTAAGAGAGAGCCCAGGACAGCGGCACGGCTGGGTGTCAGAGGGCGCCTGGCCCACCAGACATGAAGTCGATTGATTGGCGGAGCCCTTCCTGTATCCCGTTCCCTTTGCGTCTCGGCCCCTACCTGGTGGCAGGGGAATCCCGCTTCAATAAATCGAAGATCCTTATTGTTATTTTGGACCAAAATGCAGTGCCCCTCCTTTTCTACCTTCGCAGCTGCTCCAACATCCGCTGAAGATCCTTATCCCCGGGCTGCCCCCCCAGCATGGTCCGCATCCCGGCCTGCGCCCAGCGGCTGGCAGTAGCGCCGTACTGGGTTGCCCGCGTCAGCCAGTAGATGGCCTCCTCCCGGCTGAAGCGCTCTACGCGCCAGGCCAGAAGCTCAGTGCGATCCATGTCCTGCACCCGTTCTTGAAGTTTAAAAATAAGCGATAGCTTGGCACCGGCCTCTTCGTCTAAAGGAAGATTGCCCCGAAAAGTAATGCGGTCACCGTTTAAAAAGCGCTGCAGTTCAAGGGGGATTCCGGCGCGGTCACAGACACGCCCTATGATAGCGCGCACCACCGGGAGACAGCGACGCTGGGACTGCCCGTAGAGCATCCCCTGTTCCTTGAGTACAGAGTTACCCGGCTCTTTCCCTCCGTTTTTCTGATCACCGTCCAGAGAAAAACGACCCTTAATCACCATCACAGGAACAGGCTTACCCTTATGTTCGGTAATGCGCAAAACCCAGGGAGATTGCTTCAGCAGGGGTTTTATTCGCGTTACATACTCCTGGTTTAAAGTAGCGCTTTTTTTTGCTTTCTTTTCTGTCATCACCATACCTCGTTTATTCTTTTTGGAGTTCCCGGATCAAAAGACATTTTTCATCCGGATCTGTAATTTTCAGAAAAGCCTCGGCACTTTCCTCTTTATCGATGAGCCCGTCCAGGACCTCAAAAAGTTCGTCCAGGGTTTTCATGGATTCCGGAGGCACTTCTTCAAGGCGAAGGGTAAGCAAGCCTCCCCCGGGCAGACACAGGTCTACCAGCTCTAGATAATCGATGACAGACTGGGCACCCTTGTTGTAAAGGCTGCCCAGCCGGCCTAAAAGGGGCAAGAGCTTTTTAGCTCCTTCTTTCCCCATAAGATCTAAACTGGGGCGTTCAGCAGTTATCCAGCCCCGCCGGGCAGCCTCTGCCGGAGTAATAATCACATCATCCGGCTGAGCGGTATAGAGAACAGCAGCAGCACCGGAGATCAGGTCGGGTTTCTCCTCCTGCTCCGGGGAACCCTGGCAAGCATACAGACGGTCTTCTTTTACCAGGGAGGACACAGTCTCTTGAATTTCCTGTGTTCCTACTTCTCCATATTGCTCTACAACCTCGTTGGCGATACTCTCCACCGTAGATAAACCCTTTTGGGCAATTATCCGGCTTATGCCGGCGCGTATTTTCGCCGGGTCTACCCTGTCCGTCTCCGTCCAACCGCGCTGCTTTGCCCCCTGAGGGGTTATCAGGCTGTAGCCTTTGGCCGGTAAGGTAACACTCAGGGGAACTATGTTATCCTGGTGATACAGCTCTTCCGGCTTAATCTTCTCTTCGCTACCCATACGAAAGACGTACCAGCTCCCCTTTTGAACTCCTGCCCTGACAATCTGCTCAAAGGCGCTGTAGCTCTCCAACACCGGCCAACTCCGCTTACAGCAGAAGTTTGTCCACAGCTGCTCCAGCGTGACGGTATCTGTTGTGCTGAAAATAAGTTTGTTCAGGCTCAACAGGTCCGCCTGGGTCGTGCTTTCGCCGGTAAGGAGCTTTCCATCTGTGATGAGGATTTTACGAATCTGTTCAATAAAAGGAGCACCGCCTTCTCCGCCGCCGGTTTTGATCTCCCTGCGCACAACATGACCCTCGGCAGAGGGGTAGTATAAGCTGGTGTAAACGCTTGCAACGGCAGTATCCAACGCCTGTTCCCGCTCGGCATGTCGGTTTCGGAAACCTTCTTCCTGTATGCGTTGCGGATTCACACCGTAACTCTGTGGTTTCTCAGCCAAAATCCGCATCGCTTTTACCTGGCGGGCCAGATCCTGGATCCAGTGCCGCGCTTCTCTGATTTTCGCATCTTCGCTATTGACAACCTGCTGCTGAGTCAGGCTCCTAACGGTAACCGTCTCCGGCACCAGTAGCAGGATCAGGTTTTGCCGCTCCCGAGGCCTGTTTAACCCTTTAGTGGTCACCATAGCCTCTAGATCAATAGTTTCAGCTGCCAGAGAAACAACCCCCAACACAGGTTTATTCTTATCATCAGGAAGATGCTCCGGTTGGGTAACATCGTGTTCCACATGGAAGGGCCCTTGATCTTCAATTATTATTTTACGTGCTGCCGTTTGCAGCAGATTTTCAATTTGATCGCCCTGCACTGTTTTACGGATGCGGGCCAGTACGCTGTTGATGGTAGGATTTTCATTGGCGTAATATTTACCCTGCTCAAAACGCAGATAAAAAGCCGTTTCACTGATTGCTTCCAGGGCTTTGCGCACCTGAGGGGGAGTCAACCCCGGAAAAGAGACAGAGAATAAAGCTTCCGGTTCAGTGATCCCCAGTATTTTCGATTCGATACCCTCTTCCCGGCCAACCAGGCTCTGCAAAAAAACGGTTTTCCAGGTATATTCGTAGAGCGGATAGCCCTGGGGATGAGGATTTTTACGGTCAGCCATTTCGGCATTACTGAGGCCACCCTCCAAGGTGCCGGTATCTACCCCGCCCACATCAGCATTGAGAATAAAAAGCAAGTCGGAGCTTCCGGTCCGCCCTAAAATTTCATTGACTACCCGCTCCGCGCGTAGATCTAGATGACAGGTGTGGATCATCGGAACTTGCTGCTGTTTTTCCCATAAACTACGTACTACTAGGGCAAGAACCCTAAGCACCCCCCGGGTACCCTGAAAGTTCTCGGCATCAGCCAGTTTATTATTCAAAAAATCCACCAAAGTAGGGTGAAAGGGATAGCTTGCCAACATCCTATCCTTGAAATAAGTACTGGTCGCCTCTTCTGGCAGGAAGGCGGAATTGCGGGTGTACATTTCCATATACTCATCAACCACAGCATGGGCTTTATCCCGATCCACAAAAACAAACAAGCGCTTGGCCAGTACAGAAGAGATCTCACTGGCCTGCACGGGGATAATTTGCACCGCATCCCGAGCTACGACGCTGGTCACCCCTCGAACAGCTTTCTCGCCAATACCCAGGGCATCATCCTCACTGACCTCATCACCGCGCACCTGGCTGACAAGCTCCGCTAAGCGCTGCGTCTGTTTGTTAAAAGCGTCCGTAGCACTGGCCAGGGTAAGCAGGATAGCAATACCGGCGTGATTGCGGGCGTAACCGTGTAACGCCATTAAAAAAGCCGCCAGCTGGCTGGCCCCATCAGGCCGTGCCGCCTCTAGGCGTGCCGCGTATTGAGCAAGCTCATCCAGCATGATCAAAACCCTGCGACCATCAAATACTTTTTCAAAATAGGTTTTTCCAGGTGCTGCATAGGAGCTGACGTCTGCCTCCACTTCACGGTAGAGCTCCTCGCCACCTATCTGATAAGCAATCTCACCCCAAAGGGTATAGGGTACCAACGCTTCGCCCCTGGGCTTGTGCACTTCAATTTCTTCACCGCCTATACCGACAACGGAGATGGAACCAGGTTCGGGAAGATATTTACGGGGTAGAATATTAGCGGTAACATCCTGAAGTTCTGTTCCCTTGTAAGCGATATGGGCAGCAGCGATAAGGGCATGGGTTTTCCCGCCACCAAAAGCAGTTTCCAAGCGATGTATAGCCGGAACAGTCAGATCGCCGGCCAGGCGTCCAAACACTTCTGCTAAAACAGAACAGAGCCCCTGGGTAGGATAGGTAGCCTCCTCGAAAAAAAACCTTGCATCAGTATAGGGATTATCTACAATGCCTTTATTGCCGCGATAAAATTCAATAATGGGGCTAAGTGCTGCTGTAAACACTTCTGGATTAAAAGTACCAGCCAGGATCTCGGGCCTTGGTTTACACAAGTCTAAAATGGAGTCCACGACAATCTCTCCTTTCTATTAGACAGATAATTCCAAACAAAATTCATACATTAGTTCATATCTTCTATATTTTAGTAAACAATCCTGCTAGCTTAAAACCCATTGGGGAAGTAAACGCAAGTTGTAACCCTTAACCAATAAGTTGCCGATAGACCCTGTGTTTTTTGCAAGCAATTTTTCCCGGTTTTTGCAACTATCTTTTGCAACAGTTCACTCGGGGAATTTTACGCGTAGTATTTTATTAAAGAATTCTTGATTCGGTAACTTTGCCCATCAAAAAGTAACAGGTAACTGTGGTGAACCAGGCGATCGAGGACAAGTTCACTGTGGAATTTAAATCCGGCGTGACAGTGAATGTGGAAGAATAAGATTGAAACCGAGTAAGGCACTTTACGAAATTACAACGTAGGGTGCCTTGCTCGTTTTTGCGGGTCAAGTCCATTTTGAGGTAAAAAGGACCAAATGCTTACTCTGCCGGTATTCAAGTATGCGGCCGACCCAAATTGCCGGTGGTCCCTTTACAATCCAGCCGGCTGTGCCTACCCGAGAGCTTAACATTACAGCTGCCTGAGAGCTCTCCCGGTTACCTGTTTTCTATCTCTTATCAATTTTTATCCGGAACCATAACTACGGTACTTACAAGCTTATCGTG
>JAAZPQ010000100.1 GCA_012797175.1 Bacillota bacterium | reverse complement strand
GTTTCAAGATCATGATGCGGTAGTGGTGATCCGGGGAAAAGGTTTTCATGAAGATCTCCGGGCGATTAAAAGTTACCTTTATGAAAAAAAGCCGGTTTTGGTCGGGGTTGACGGGGGCGGAGACGCCCTTCTAGAATGCGGCTTGACGCCGGACCTGATTGTTGGGGATATGGACAGTGTCAGCGACCGGGCGCTGCAGCAGGCGCGCGAACTGGTAGTGCATGCTTATCCCGACGGCAGGGGGGTTCCGGGCCGGGAGAGGCTGGAGCGGCTCGGTTTGAAATATCATCTCTTCAGCGCTCCCGGGACCAGCGAAGATATCGCCCTGTTACTGGCTCACGACCTGGGAGCGGCGCTGATCGTTGCTGTTGGAGCGCATTTTTCGGTGACTGAATTTCTTGAAAAAGGGCGGCCGGGGATGGCCAGCACTTTTTTGGTGCGGCTGAAGGTGGGGGACCGCCTAGTTGACGCCAAGGGGGTTAGCCGGCTCTATCAGCCGCGGGCGGCCGGGTTTCTAATTCCCGTTGTTATCGCTGCCGGTTTAACTCCACTTTTAACCATGGTTTTCTTTTCGCCAACAATACAGCATCTTTTTCGCCTCTTTATCTTTCGCCTGAAGCTGCTCCCGTAGAGGCGCGGTAAAGTCCGGATCATGATCGAGGCGGTGATTTCATTTTTGATTTCCGGGAATACTTGATGACAATTGCAGCCATATTTCTATCCCTGGCCCTGGGCATTTTGATCGGGGTCTCTTTTGGCGACAGTTTCCTCGTGGCCAACCAGCGTGATGTTATTCAGTTGATGGAGGAGCAGCTGGTCCAGCTTCGGGAGCACAACCGTCGCCAGGAGATTGAGTTGCAGCACTGGGAGGCATTGCAACCGCTACTCCGGCAGAACTTTAACGGAGCGTTGGCTGGAAAAGAGATCTTCATAATTAGTTCGCCGGATGAGGGGGGTTGTGAGCTCAGGGCGCTGTTCGAAGAAAGCGGGGCTGCGCTCACTGTGATCCTGGTTCCTGATGCCCCGGAAGAGGGTGAAGAGGCAGAGCAGCTTTTAAAGGGAGCGGAGGATTTGGCCAACCTGTTGGCTATGCCGGGAGAGATCGAGGCTAAAGAGCTGATCGCAGGGGGCTTGCTGCTTCCGGAGGCGGAAGCCGCGGTGCTGCAGAGGCCTCCGGACTGCTGTCTTCTGCTTCTAAAACCGGAAGCGTTCAGCTCTGGCAATTTTTTTTACGAGCTCTGGCAGGAGCTGCAGGAAAAGGGGATCCAGGTGATCGCCCTGTTTGCGTGGGCCGAGGGAGAGTCTTTCCGGTATCCAGATGAACTAGAAACAGGGTTCAGCCTGGTAGATAATATCGATACATTCTGGGGGCAGGTTGCTCTACTGAAGATGATCGCCGAAAATATCAGCGGGCATTACGGTTTTGGAGAAGGCAGCGAGGGGCTTTTCCCGGGGGAGGCAAAGGAGAACTGAGATGGAGATCGATGCGCTGATACCCGCCTATAACGAGGCTGCCCTTGTTGGCCGTACGGTTACCGCGCTTTTCAAACTACCGCAGATCAAGCAGGTCCTGGTGATCGATGACGGTTCAACTGACGGTACCGCGGCGGAGGCCGCTGCTGCGGGAGCGCGGGTGCTTCGCCTGACCCGTAACCTGGGAAAGGGGGAGGCGGTTCTTTTTGGGGCCCATTTTAGTACAGCTCCTTATATCGCTCTCGTCGATGCCGATCTGGGCGATTCGGCGGTAGAGCTCTCCCGCCTGATGGAGCCGCTCGTTGCTGGCGAGGCAGCCATGAGCGTAGCCTGTTTTCCCGCAAACCGGCGCCGGGGCGGTTTCGGCCTGGTGAAGAAGTTGGCGGGCTGGTCGATCTACCGCTGTACCGGTAGCTTGATGCGGGAGCCTCTTTCCGGGCAGCGTATCCTGCGCCGCGAATTGCTGCAGAGGCTCTCTTTTCCACCGCGTGGTTTCGGGCTGGAGGTGGCCTTGACCCTGGACCTGTTACAGCAGGGCTGGCCGGTTGTAGAGGTGCCCACCTCAATGTCTCACCGGGAAAGAGGAAGAGAACTTTCTTCTTTTCTGCACCGGGGCCGCCAGTGTGTCGACCTTATTCACGAGCTCTGGTTGCGTCGGGAACGCCTGCTCAGGGGGAAGGGGGAGGCTCAATGATCTTGCCCGGCTCTAGCGCCCTGCCGCTCCTGCTGGTGGCTCCTCTCTGGAGCACCGTCATCGGCCGGCAGTTGATTGAATTTTATCATCGTGCCGGGGTGGTAAAAAGCAATTACCGCGGTAAGATGGTTTCAGCTGCTCTCGGTCCGGCCCTGCTACTCGGATATCTGCCCGGTGCGGCGGCGGTGCTTTGGATTGATCCGGCTGCCGCTCCTCCGTTTTCCATATTATTTCTCTGGATCGGCTTTGCCTTTTTGGGCCTCTGGGACGATCTTATTACCGAAAAGACCAGCGGTTTCAAAGGACATTTTGGTGCGGCCCGGCAGGGAAAATTGACGGCTGGCTTCTTGAAGGTGATCACGGCGGTTCTGGTGGGTCTTCTTTTTGCCGGAAGCCTTCCTTTTTCGCCGGGACACCGCTTGCTGGCGCTTCTGCTGCTGTTGCTTAGTGCCAATGGGCTCAACCTATTTGATCGCCGGCCTGGCCGCGCGCTGAAGATATTCTTTCCCGGAGCGGCATTGATCATCTTCTTGGCCCGGTCTCCCGATGCCGCCGCGCAGTTGCTGCTTCCTTTAATGGTCGGAGCCCTGGCTATCGCTCCTTTAGACCTGGAGGCATCCGCGATGCTTGGCGACTGTGGAGCAAATTTACTCGGTGCCGCTCTCGGGATTGCTGCTGTGCTCTACTTGTCTCCGGCTCTCCAGGCGGCTTTCCTGTTTTTCTGGAGCGGGGTCCACCTCTTTTGCGAATATTATTCTCTTAGCCGGGTTATTGAAAACAGCTCCGTTTTACGCCGCCTGGACTACCTGGGGCGTTTTCGGGAAAATTTTACCTAGAGGCAAGGATTATTCGCCGCGGCAGCGAAAATTAATTTAAAGGTGGTTAGACGGCAGTTGATCCGTCATCAAGTTGGCCTGGTCAGCGCAGTGCAGTCCCGGTGGGGTTCGGTCAGCGAACTGCGGGTCATCGTCGAAGGGGACGAGTGTGATGCGCTGAACTATGAGCTGCTGACCGGCCCGGTAAGCCCCGGCGATCTGCTTTTGCTGAATACAACCGCTCTTTTTCTGTCGCTCGGCAGCGGGGGTTATCATTTTGTCGAGTTTAATTTTAGCCGCCCGCCGCCCCGCTTTCATGGCCGCGGCCATATCATGAAGCTCTGCTATACCCCCTGGCAGATACGGGTGCTCAGCTGTGAAGAGCGCGAGGCGGGCTACCGGCCGCAGCTGGCCCGGTTTGACGGCCTGCGGGGAACACCCGTGCTGATCGGCGAGCTGCACAGCATGGTGGCTCCTGCTGTTGCGGTCTTAAAACATTACCGGCCCTCCTGCCGGATTGCCTATATCATGACTGACGGAACCGCCCTGCCGCTTGCTTTCAGCCGCACTATCGCTGAGCTAAAGAAAAAGGGGCTGCTCAACGGCACGGTAACCTGCGGGCATGCTTTCGGCGGCGACTTCGAAGCGGTAAATCTTTATTCAGCTTTGGCCGCCTGCCGGGAGCTGATCGGGGCGGAGATAATTATCCTCAGCCCGGGGCCGGGCAGCATCGGCACCGGGAGCCGCCTCGGCTTCAGCGGGATGGAGACCGGCGATCATGTCAACCGGGTCAACGCCCTGGGCGGGGTGCCCGTATTTATCCCCCGCCTCAGTTTTGCCGAAAGACGCCGGCGGCACTTTGGTGTGAGCCACCATACCCTTACAGCGCTAGGGCTGGCGGCAATCTCCCCGGCACTGCTGGTGCTGCCGCTGATGCCGCCGCCGCGGTTACGCCTCTGTTTAAGCCAGCTGGCCGGGCGGGGGCTGCTCTCGCGGCATCGGCTGCAGATGCGGCCGGCCCCGCCGCTGGAGGAGATTATGGAGCAGATGGCTCTCAGCGCGCTGAAGAGTATGGGACGCCGCTACCAGGATGATCCTTGCTTTTTTAATGCCGCGGCTGCGGCCGCGGCGGCGGCGCTGGAGATACTGGATCGAAAAGAAGGAAGGGGAAAAAATGGAGAAGCAAGAGAAAAAACTTTGGGAGAAGCTGCTTTCGTCAAGTTATCTTTACCGGGGGAAGATCATCAATGTGCGCCAGGACCGGGTTCTTACCCCCAATGGCAAAAAGGCGGCTTTTCGGGAAGTCGTCGAGCATCCCGGTGCCGTGGCTATCCTGGTGTTGGATCCACAGCAGCGCGTTCTTTTGGTGAGGCAGTACCGCCATGCCACCGCCGGAGTTTTACTGGAGGTCCCCGCGGGGAAGCTCGAACCGGGGGAGGAGCCGCTTCGCTGTGCCCAAAGAGAGCTCGCCGAAGAGACCGGTTGCCGGGGAGGAAGCTGGAGAGAGCTGACCTGGTTTTACAGTTCCCCGGGGTTTTGCGATGAAAAGATCTATCTTTTTTTAGCGGAAGGAGTTGTCACCGGGCGGCCCGCTCCCGCTGATGAAGATGAAGTGCTGGAGCCTCTCTGGATCACCTTGTCCGAAGCGCAGCGCCTGCTTTGGGAGGGTGAAATTAATGATGCCAAAACGATCATTGCCCTGCAGTTCGCCGCGGCCCTGACAGCATAAACGGTTGCGCCGGCGCATAAAGATAATCGAATCTCAGGCCGGGAGGCGGCGTTCTTGGACGAGATACGGCGCGATCTTCAGGAATACTTTCGGGAAAATATGGGAATGTATATCCTTATCACCGCTCTTTTTACCGGCGGTGTGCTGGCCGGAGCGCTGGCGCTGCGGAGCCTGGGAGAAGAGCAGCTCCTTCAATTAAACCGCTATTTTGGTGCCTTTATCGAGAGCTTTCATGATAGCGGTATGCTGGATCATGGAGCCGTCTTCCGGCAGGCGTTGAGCTTAAATTTTCGCCATCTGCTCCTGACCTGGTTCATGGGCCTGTTTCTTCTCGGGTTTCCCGTTATTGCCGGACTGGTGGGGCTGCGCGGATTTTCACTGGGTTTCACGGTCGGGTTTTTGGTGCAGCGGAACTCGTTGCGTGGTGCTCTCTTTGCTGCTGGCGCGGTTCTTCCACATAACTTGCTCTTGATTCCGACGTTGATTGTCGGCAGTGTAACTGCTTTTTCATTTTCATGGCTCCGCCTGCGTTGCTCCCTGGAGCAGCGTCCTTGCTTTTTACGAGAACATATCGGTCCTTATTCGATGGTTTTCTTTCTGGTAGGGTTGTTGCTGGGAACAGCCGTCCTGGTCGAAGCCTATATTTCACCGGTATTTATAAAGTTGTTAATTCCGGTAATGCGATAAAGAGCCGGTAGTTACTGCGAAAAAAAGGATTTTACGTCACGATTGTGGAATAGGTAGAAGAATTTTCATAAGTGAGGGCAACTGGTGCATGGAGCATTGGCTTGAGAAATATTCGCATTACCTTGCAGTAGAAAAAGGGCTTTCCCGAAACACACTCGATTCATACCGGCGTGATCTGAACAATTTTTTCCTTTTTTTAGACCGGGAGAAGGTCTCTTCACCGGCTGATGTAAATCGCGATCTGGTTACCCGTTATCTGCTCAGCCTGAAAGAGGCCGGGCGGGCCGCCTCCACTATCTCCCGTAATGTTGCCTCGATCCGTTCTTTTTTCAACTTCCTGGTTCAAGAGGATCTGATTGAAGATAACCCGGCCCAGCTAGTTAAAGCGCCGCGGATTGAAAAAAAACTACCCCGCGTCCTCACCACCGAAGAGGTAGACCGTTTACTGCAGCAGCCCCGGGATGACGGCCAGGCGGGCCTGCGGGATAAAGCCATGCTCGAGCTTCTCTACGCCTCGGGAATCCGGGTTTCCGAACTAGTCTCTTTGAATGTCACCGATTTCAGCCCCGAGGTCGGGTACCTGCGCTGCCGGGGTAAGGGAATGAAAGAGCGGATCGTTCCCGTCGGCTCTGTAGCCGTGAAATGTGTCAACGAATACCTCCATAATAGCCGCCAAAAAATGCTCAAGCGAAAAGAAGAGAAGGCGCTTTTTTTGAACCATCACGGACGCCGCTTAACCAGGCAGGGGCTTTGGAAGATTTTAAAAAAATATGCCCGGCAGTCTGAGCTTAACGGCGAGGTCACTCCGCACACGCTGCGCCATTCTTTTGCCACTCACCTTTTAGAAAACGGCGCCGATCTTCGTTCGGTCCAGGAGATGTTAGGCCACTCCGATATCTCTACCACCCAGATCTATACCCAGATTGCCCAGCGTAAAATTCGTGAAGTGTATGACAAAACCCACCCGCGCGCCTGAGCAGAAGAGCTCTCCCTTGCGGAGGGTGGTGATCGCGCTGCTTGACGGGGCTGGCGTGGGCGCGCTTCCCGATGCCGCAGCTGGCGGCCCGGTGGCGATAACGAAGCCACTGCCGCTAAAGCAAAGCCGTAACCTGGGGCCCCGTTCTTCTCTTGCCGACCTGGGGGCTTCCGCCGCCTCCTGGCTTAACCTTCCCCCCCTGGAAAACGGCTCCTCTTTCCTCCGGCCGGGATAAGTGAATTTCATCGCCGCTACCAAAACTCACTCGCTCCGGTATGATTTTAACTTGCCTTGGAGAAAATAGTAAAAAATGAAGGGGGATTGGCGCGGTGAAGTTGACACGCTTGATCATTTCGCTGTTTCTAAGCATCGCTCTACTGGCATTGCCTTTATCTGAAGCAGCCGGGGTTTTTGCACAGGTTGAACCTGAATTTGAGATCGAGGCCGAAGCAGCCCTGCTGATGGAAACGAATAGCGGAAAGATTATTTGGGAAGAGAACAGCAAAAAGAAACTTTATCCAGCCAGCCTAACCAAGATCATGACCCTTCTCTTGGCGTTGGAGAAGCTGGCCCAGGGTCAGATCTCACTTGGCGACCAGGTGTGCATCAGCGCGCGGGCTTCTTCGATGGGTGGTTCCGAGATATTCTTAAGCGAGGGTGACGTGGTCTCATTAGAAAACCTGCTTATCGGGATGGCGGTAGGTTCGGCCAATGACGCTGCAGTGGCCGTGGCCGAGCATATTAGTGGCTCTGTAGAGGGATTTGTCGAGCTGATGAATGAAAAAGCAAAAAGTTTGGGGTTACAACAGACCCATTTCTGCAATCCGCACGGCCTCCATAATCCCGACCATTACAGCTGTGCCTACGATGTTATGCTCATGAGCCTGGCGCTACTGGAGTACCCGCGAATTCACCAGTGGGCCACTATCTGGATGGATGAGCACTTCCTGAAAGGCCGGATCCGCTCCGGGGAGGTTTTTTTAAGCAATACCAACCGTATGATCATCGATTATCCCGGCTGTGACGGGTTAAAGACCGGTTTTACCCGGGAGGCAGGGAACGGCATCTCCGCAACCGCGCAAAGAGGAAAGAGCCGCTTTCTGGCCGTGGTAATGGGCTCTCCTACCGAGAAAGAGCGCTACGATGCCGCCCGGATGCTTCTGGACTATGGTTTCAGCAACTATAAAAGTGTACCGGTAGTGAAAAAAGAGGCGGTAGTTACCGTTTTGCCGGTCGAGAAGGGCTCTCCACCTGAGCTCGAAGTGATCGCTGCAGAAAATTTAAGCCTGCTTTTACCGCGGGATGCGGATGAGAGCTACACCAAAGAGGTACAGATATTTCCGTTAGAGCTTCCCCTGAAGCAGTACCAGAAGGTGGGAGAGCTTACAGTGCGCTATGGCGAGAATGAACAGACTACTGTAGACCTGCTTGTTCATGAAGAGCTCCAGCGAGCCCCGGTAGGGGCAATGTTCCTGCGACTGCTTCAACGCTGGCTTAGATTCGGACGTTAACGTTTTAAACAATCCCGGCGCTAAGCCTTAAACGCTTTCCGTAAACGCTTCGAGCCGTTCCCTTAATGGGCGGCTTTTTTGTTTTACCGGCCTTCCAACCTCTCTTTCCAGCGAAGCCTTCTCTCTCTGTTCAGCCCCCTTCCCCCCAATGAGGTGTCAGGAGAAACGTCCCCCTGTCACCTTATTTGTCGAATAATTTTAAGGACCGGCAGGGAAAATCTGAGAAGTGCAGAACTATTTTCCAAAGAAACAAATACAAGTGCCCGGGGAGGTTGTTATGGAGATCGAGTTTAATCTGCACCATTCAATCTTGCTGGTCCGGTTAAAGGGGGAGCTGGACCACCACTGGGCCGAGCAGATGAGGGAGAAGGTCGACCGGGAACTGGTGCGCCACCTGGCCGATTCCCTGCTCTTTAATCTGGGCGGCCTTACCTTTATGGACAGCTCCGGGGTGGGCGCCCTGTTGGGACGCTATCGCAAGATCAGCGCAAAAGGTGGCCGCATGGTCATCTGTGAAGCTCCGCCGGTTATCTTCAAAATCACCGAGATCTCCGGCTTGGCCCGGATAATCCCTTTCTTTGAGCGAGAAGCGGACGCCTTACAGCACTTAATCCTGGGGGCACCGCCTAAAAGGAGGTCTTAGTATTTTGTCATCCCGTACATTTATGAAGCTGGAGATAGAGAGCTGTTCTGAAAATGAGGCCTTTGCCCGCGTGGTTACCGCCGCCTTCGTTTCGCGCCTCGATCCGACCCTTGAAGAGATCAGTGATATTAAAACGGCGGTATCAGAAGCGGTCACCAATGCCATCATTCATGCCTACGAGGACCGGATCGGCCTGATTACAATCAGCGCTTTCCTGGAGGGAAATAAGTTTACCGTCGAGGTAGCCGACCGGGGGATCGGGATCGCCGACCTGGAACAGGCCCGCGAGCCGCTTTATACCAGTAAGCCTGAGCTGGAGCGGTCCGGGATGGGCTTTACGATTATGGAGAACTTTATGGACGAGCTCACCGTCCGCTCTGCGCCCGGAGAAGGGACCGTGGTCACTATGGTCAAGGAGATCCGCTCGCGGGGCGGGCTGCAGGAGAGCTAGCCAGCGATGTCTGAAGAACAGCTGCGGGAGCTGTTGCAGCGCTTTCAGGATGGGGAAGAAGAGGCCGGGGAGACGCTTTTCTTGCATCTGCAGCCGCTGGTGAGCGCCTATGCCCGGCGGATGGCTCTCCGGGACGAAGAACGGGACGATTACTTCCAAGCAGGGATGATCGGCCTGTTAAAGGCGGCGCAGCGCTTTAACCCGGCCCGGGGAGTCAAATTTATTACCTTTGCTCTATCCTGGATTGAGGGAGAGATGCGCCTTTACAGGCGCCGGAATATCACTGCGCTTAAAGTGAGCCGCTCCCTGCTGGAGCGGTCGATTGAGCTGGCTTCTTGCCGCGAGCAGTTAACCCAGATTCTGCAGCGCGAGCCTACTGTCGGGGAGATTGCCCGGGCCCTGGGCATTGCCTCTGAGGAGGTAGCCCTGATCATGGAGTCTTCGCTCCCGATCTCATCGTTCGATGAGGAGATATTCAGCAGCCTTGAAGAGAGCAGCGAAGAAGAAGAGCTGCTCGAGCGGCTGGCTCTCTACGAGGGGATGATCAGGCTAACCCCTCTCGAGCGGCAGCTAATCGCCCTGCGCTTTTTTAACGAGCTGACCCAGGCCGAGGTTGCCGGGCGTCTCAGCCTCTCGCAGCGCCAGGTTTCCCGCCTTGAAAAAAGAGCGCTGCGCCAGCTGCGCTCTTACATGCAGCCGGAGAGCTGAGCTCATCTTGGCCCGGCGCTCCGGAGGGCGCCCGGAGAATAGAAAATTGTTGTTTTTCGCATACTAAAACCGCGCTGAAGAACCAGCTCTATCTGGAGGTAAGAGATGGGTTTTTTGGGGGGTGATCGAAAAACAGCCGCGGTTTTTTTGTGGGTGACCCTTTTTTTTCTTTTATCCGGCCTGGCGCTCTACCTGGTTTTTTCTACCCCGCCGGATCCCCCCCGCAGCTCTTATCCCGTGTTGGCGGAAGCAGAAGAGAGGGCTGGTTCTATCAACAGCAAAGATGATTATAAAACAGGTAAAGGGGATGACCGTATTGACTACAGTAGCCAAGGTTATCGAGCTGGTCGGTGAATCAGGGGTCAGCTGGGAAGATGCTGTTCAGAATGCCGTCCAGGAAGCGTCCAAAACGCTCGACGGTATTACTGGGGTGGAGGTGGTAAACTTAACCGCCAGCCTGGATAATGGCCGCATAGAAGAGTATAAAGTCAATCTGAAGCTCGCCTTCGGTGTCCAAAATGATCGCTAGGCTAAAAAAGGAGAGCTGTAAATGGCTGCCGTTCCCGAAGAGTTAAAGATTACCGCCGAAGAGTACCGGGAGCTGGCCAGGAAAGAAAAGCCGCCTCCGCCGCTGCTGTTCAACGCGCTAACAGCGTTTTTCAGCGGTGGGGCCGTCTGTCTCCTGGGGCAGGTTATACAAAACGGTTATATCGCCTTTGGGTTTAGTCCTGAAGAGGCGGCCAATCCCACGGTGGTTACAGTGATTTTTATAGCCTCGCTCTTAACCGGGCTGGGTCTTTTCGATCACCTGGCTAACCTTACCGGAGCCGGTACCGCCGTTCCGGTAACCGGTTTTGCCAATTCGCTTACCGCCGCGGCTCTTGAATTTAAAAAAGAGGGATTGGTGCTGGGCATCGGCTCCAAAATGTTTTCCCAGGCCGGAAGCGTGATCCTGTTCGGTGTGGTGACGGCCTTTGTGGTTGGGTTAATTTCAGCCCTGTTTTAGTTAGCCGGTGTAAAATGATCGGGAGCGAAGGGAACAAAGATGAGTAAAAAGGCAGGACAACAAAGTCTCCTTCTAGATCCCGCCCCTTTTTTAAGCTCTGCAGCTACTGTAGCGGGGCCGATGGAGGGAAAGGGGCCCCTGGGGGGAGATTTTGACCTGGTTTACGGGGATCTGCGGGCAAGCCAGAAGAGCTTTGAAGCCGCCGAGCGGAAGATGCTCCAGGAAGCTTGCTCCCTGGCGCTGGAAAAACGAAGCTTTAATTTAGCGGATATTGATTATTTCCTGTCCGGAGATCTTTTGAACCAGATCACCGTTTCCGGATACAGCGCTGCCGCCTTGGGGCGGCCCTATTTTGGGCTTTACGGAGCCTGCTCGACCCTGGCGTTGGTACTCTCATGGGGAGGCATACTGGTCGCGGGCGGCTTTGCTTGTAATGTTTTGGCGGCTACTTCGAGCCATCATTGCAGCGCGGAACGCCAGTTTCGCTATCCCACGGAATACGGTTTTCGGCGGCCCACACAGGCCCAGTGGACTGTGACCGGGGCGGCGGCGGCGCTAATCAGTGCTGCCGGGGAGAGCCCGCGGATCACCGCGGTAACCATAGGAAAAGTAATTGACATGGGTGAAAAAGACAGTTTTAACCTCGGCGCAGCCATGGCCCCGGCAGCGGCTTCGACTATGATCCTGCATTTTCAGGATCTGCAGCGCAATCCTCGGTACTACGATCTAATCGTCACCGGTGATCTGGGCCAGGTTGGAGCGAAGCTCCTGCGGCAACTTCTGGCCCGCAGCGGTTATTTCCTGGAACAAAATTATAATGACTGCGGGCTGATGATTTATAACCCCGCTGTTCAGCAGGTCGGGGCAGGCGGCAGCGGCTGCGCCTGCCCGGGGGTGGTGGTGCTGGGGCATCTCTGGAGGCGGATGAAGAGCGGCGAGCTGAAGAAGGTCCTGGTGATCTCCACTGGTGCGCTACATAGCACTACTACCCTGGCCCAGGGGGATACCATCCCGGCGGTAGCCCACGCAGTCGCCCTGGAGATGTAGAGTCGTTCGAGCAGGAGAAAGGAGCACGGATAAATTATGGGAAGCTACTTAACCGCCTTTTTAGTAGGGGGCCTTTTCTGCCTGATCGGGCAGCTTCTTTTTGATCTAACTCCGTTTACGCCAGGGCATATTCTTTCGGGGTTTGTTGTTGCCGGCGGTATCCTCGGGGGATTGGGCCTCTACGACAAGTTAATTCAATTTGCCGGGGCCGGGGCCAGCCTGCCTATCGCGAGCTTCGGTAATGCCCTGGCTAAAGGGGCCATGTTGGAAGCAGCTCGCCGCGGGGTGATTGGTGTCTTGACGGGCATGTTTGAGCTGACCAGCACCGGGATTACCGCTGCGATCATATTTTCTTTTTTTATGGCGCTGCTCTTCGACCCTAAGGGGTAGCGGCCGGAGGTGGATGGAGGCGGCAGAGCATTTCGACGGCAATTCACAAGAAACTAGAACAAAATAAAGTTTACCTGCATGAGAAGCTTGATCTCGGTGAGAAAAATTTTGATCTCATCTTCAAGGAACTTCTTATCGGAGGTAAAAAGGCGGCCCTGCTCTTTGTAGATGGCTTGAACAATAACGAGATCTCCGTTTTTGTACTTCGCTCCTTGCTGGAGACGACCCGGGAGCAGATTGCCACCGCCCCGATTGAAAAACTGATGAAAGAGGTCGTCCCCTTTGCCGAGGTAGACCCGGTTGACGATCTTGAAGAGGCGCTCCGGCAGGTTTTAGCCGGTCCGATGTTGCTCCTGGTCGACGGAGAGCCGCAGGGCCTGCTCATCGACACCCGGGAATACCCGGTGCGTGATCCGCACGAGCCCGATATTGAGAAAATTACGCGGGGATCGCGGGACGGCTTTGTTGAAACGCTGGTTTTTAATGTAGCCCTGATCAGGCGGCGGATCCGCGATCCCCAGCTCAGGTGCGAGATAATCAATGTCGGGCGCCGTTCGGTTAGCGATATTGCAATCATGTATATCAAGGATATCGCCGATCCGCAGATCGTAGGCAATATCCGCTCTAAAATTGAGCAGATCGATATCGATGCTCTGCCGATGGCCGAGAAAACGGTCGAAGAATTTATTACCCGTTCTTTCTGGAACCCCTTTCCGGTAGTTCGTTATACCGAGCGCCCCGATGTGGCCGCGACGCACTTGGTTGAGGGACATGTCATCATTATCGTCGATACCTCGCCCTCGGTGATGATTGCCCCGATCACGGTCTTTCACCTGCTCCAGCATGCCGAAGAGTTCCGACAGAATCCCGTCATCGGCACTTATATCCGCTGGATCCGCTTGCTCGGCATCCTTATCTCTTTTTTGCTGATTCCGATCTGGCTGCTGCTGGCGATGGAGCCGCACTACTTGCCCGAAGCTTTAAAATTTATTGGGCCAAAGGAGAAGACGAGTATCCCGCTTTATCT
>JAAZPQ010000099.1 GCA_012797175.1 Bacillota bacterium | reverse complement strand
TCCCCCGCCGCGATCAGGCTAATTTCAAACAGGGGTTCGATAATCTCCCGCCACAGGTTCCGCACCTCGGGATCAAAACGTACCCGGCCCACCAGGTCTTCATGCGTAGTTCGTTCCACCACCGGGTGCTCCAAAAGCTCCTTCAAGAGCTCGAGCGCCGTCTCCACTGTCTTATGGCTGTACTGCATCATCGCTCACCCTTCGCATGATTATATTGCGCAGCTCGATACCATGCGGCAGCTGCACAATCTTTGAATCCGCATCCACCCGAACCCACCCGATGGTAGCTAGTTCCGGCCGCTCCTGGAGCAGCTGATAAAAGGCATACTCCACCAGGTCTTCATCGCCAGGCACGTATTCCCAGGGGAGAGAGGCATGGATCCGGCGTCCCTGGTGCAGCAACAGGAGCAAGTAGGCGAAAGCAGCCGCCTCTTCTTTGGCATCACCCGGGCTCAATGTTGCGGCGGCAAGAGCGGGCGTCTCCACCAGCTTGCTCCGGGTTAACGCTTCCAGGATGGCGCCAAAAAAACGCTTTAACAGTTTAATCGTCCGCTCTTTGCGTTCCTCTTCTGCAGCCTGGTAAGCTGCCCAGGCCTCATAATCCGGCTCTTCCGGCTCCATCTCCAAGGGACGATCCCGTTCCCGGTTCAGTAGACGCTGGGGCGAGAGGAAAGTTTCCGGTCCCAAAAGGCGAGGGGGCTTCGGTCTGAGCAGCGGTCGCAGCGCAGTCCTGACCAGCTGCCAACCCGGCGGATTGTTTTTTATCACGGTACCCAAAAATTCCCGCCGGATGTGAAAGCGCACCATCATACTCTGGTAGATACTTTCCTGGAGCATCTGGCTGACCAGGTTCTCCAGGTTGAAACGGGTGCTGATCAGATCCAGGTGTCGGGCAGCAACCAGGTTCAAGGCACTGCCCAGCCTGGTCACCTTCTCCTGGCGTGAACGGTTATCCGGCGTGGAGAGCTCAGATTCCAGCCGTTGCCTGGTTTCACGAACCAATTCCTTTAAGTTTTCAAAGGTCTCCTGCTCCCGGTGCAGTTGCTCCTCCATACGCCTCAGTAACCGGCCGTAATCTGGGGATTTCATCGAATCTACAACATTGCGGCGCACATCTTCCCGCTTACGCCGGCATTGCTCCTCAATGTTCTCTACCGCTACCGCCAGCTCCCCAACCGTCTTCAATGCTTCATCGAAGACACCCCTCCGGATCTGCTGGTCCAGGTAGAGCTGCATTACCGAGAAGTGCAGATCGTGATAAATCTCCCTCGATTTAAACAACAAATCAAGCCCTTTTTCCGTCAGACGCATGACCACTGTATCCTGCCCGCTCCACGAGGTATAGGGCCGCTGCTCTACCAGCCGGAACTTAAACTGCTCTTCCCGGCCGGTTAAAGGATTAAAGTAGCGGTATTTAAAGGGGCTACCGTGGTTAGTGATCTCCTCGATCAGCTTCCGGGCGGCCTGGATCCCTTCCTTCCGATCCGCCGGACGCCTCAACAGTAGGGAAAGCATCTGGGTGATAAAGGTTTCGCTGTCTTCGTAAGTACAGGGGCTGTTTCGCAGCATCTTTTCCATGATATAAAGCAGCAGGCTCAGCCCCAGTTCGAAACCATAGTATTCGGTTAAGGAATGCTTCTGTTTAAGCTCGTACAGAGGGAAAAATTGTAATACCGCTTCCATCCGCTGCCCAAAACCGTCCAGCATCGGTAAGTCAGAACCTCGCTCACCGGCGGAGGAAAGATCGAGCTCCGGGCCGGGTAAAAAATTTAACTCTCTTTGTTCGCTCATAGAACAATCTCCTTTAACTCAGCCAGCCGGGAAGCGGATAAAGCTTCCTGGGGAATCATCCTGCCGTCGGCCCACAGCTCTTCAATGGACCGGCGGAGTTCCGGCGCAAACTGTGCCCAAAGCGGCTCCAGGTAACCCGCGGAAGAAGACACTTCCACCTTTAATTCCCGATCCCGCCCCTGCTGCAAAAGAGATCGGTAAAGACCTAACGCTGGTAAAATCTGCAGTGAACTCGCTAAATCGTGCCGTCTATTTTCACCAATAACACGCTCGACCGCTTTCTGCCAGCGGCGCAGGATAATCAACCCCATCGGGTCAAGATCGCCGTAATAGTAAGCCTGGATCTGTTTACCGGCCAGGCCGGGAATTTCATTTAAAAAAGGCCAACTGCCACAGATCTTGTTACCTTCTCCATAAATTACTAGGCTAACCGGGGGATGTAAAACCAGGGCGCCCTGCTCCAGCAGGCGGTAGAAGGTGTGAAAACTATCTTTATTCTCGATAACGAGTACGTTTATTGACTTTGCCTGCCCGGTCTCGCCATCCAGTAAACGGTAAAAAAATGGTTCCGACACCGGGTAGCAATGTAGATCAGCATGGCTAACCTGAATCCTACGGAGCAAGCCCACCCCTTCAGCGGAGTCCAGGAACTTTTCGTCACCGGTCAGCTGAAATGATCGCTCATTGAGCGTGTCCCAAATTAATGGCTTCTTCTGAGCAGTCTTAACCAGGTATCTTTCGATAGCCTGTAATAGATCCCGGTAGCGGTAAAATTCTTGAGGCTTTCGCGTAAAATAGCTTAAATCCATCCGGGAGTGAAACTGGAATAGCTCTGGAGGGCAATGAACCGGCTTGGCAGTACGGCGATAACGCACTGCCAGAGGGGGGTTGCGCCCATTGTATCCCGATTCCTTGACCGGTGCCAGCAACCCCTGTTCTACCAATTTGTTCATAGCCCGGGTAAAGGACTCATAACTCCATGCGCTCCTGCCAGTGCCGCTCAAACGGCTCTGCACCTCTTGCTCTAAAACCAGGCTGGAGACAATTCGGCGGGAGCTTTTTTCTAATATTATTTGCAACGTCTTCTCCAACGTAAAGCCTCCTGCTCACCTTAGGTTTACAATATACCGGGACAGGCCGGAGAAACCTTCCCGGATGGGCCCTTATCCAAACCGTGTATTCCTTATTTTTCTATTAGCTCATTTCCCAACAAGTATCTTAATTCACTTCTTTGAAATAAACTTTTAGCTTCAGGTTAGCTTAAGGATAGTTAGACATAAGCCGGGACCTTATCACGAAAAACAAGTGTTTGATGAGACACTATGCTGTCTCCGTCCCTAGTACAGGCTATGAGAGCCCGTGTTTGAATTTTATCAATCATTGTCACATAGGGCAACCACGAAAGGCTCGTTGTTAATTTCTAGAGATGAAGAGAGGCATTTGCGTTGCCTCCGTTATTTGCAAGAAAATCGATGATTTTAAAGGGGCAAACAGTCTGATTTAACGCAAACTGCCCTTAAGGCTGCATTAAACGTTGTTCTATCCCAAAAACAAGCCCCATTTACTGAACAAC
>JAAZPQ010000098.1 GCA_012797175.1 Bacillota bacterium | reverse complement strand
TATCTTTATCTGCGAGATGCCATCCTTATGGTCGTAGAAGATGTTGACCTGCTGGGCTCGATTACTAAAATTTTATATCCGGAAATCGCAGATCGTTTTAACACCACCCCCAGCCGGGTAGAGAGAGCAATCCGCCACGCCATCGAAGTGGCCTGGACCCGTAATAACGTGGAAATAATTAAAAAGTTTTTCGGGCACACCATCAATACAGAAAAAGGTAAGCCCACCAATTCCGAATTTATCGCCATGATGGCCGATCGCCTACGCCTGAACAACAAGAGCTACCTGGCCTTAAATTGATTGATCGGCTCGTAACACGGTTTTTACCCGGGTGCCGGTTCATGTAGATACCTATGTAGGGGTTATTTTGTCTTTTTTTCAAAAAACGTTTTTCGCGTTTTCAAAGCAAAAATTTTTAAAAACGAGAGCTGGTGCAGGAAACCCTAAATATATCCTTTAAGAATACCTTCAGCAATGATTAGCCGCTGGATCTGATTGGTCCCTTCGTAGATCTGCAATATCTTTGCATCTCGCATATATTTTTCTAGCGGATAATCGCGAATATAACCGTAGCCGCCTAAAACCTGGAGAGCGTCTACGGTGACCCGCATGGCCATATCTGAAGCATAGGCCTTCGCCATGGCTGCGTACGCCGAAAGGCTCCGCTCCTGTTTTTCAGCCATGGCGGCGGCCTTAAATACAAGGGCGCGGGCCGCTTCAATCTCCATAGCCATATCGGCAAGCATAAACTGAATTGCCTGCTGCGTGGCGATCGGTTTACCGAACTGAACCCTCTCCCGCGCATATTTCACAGCCGCCTCGTAAGCAGCCCGGGCCACGCCTACCGCGAGGGCGCCGATCATCGGCCGCGAGAGATCAAAGGTTTCCATGGCCGCACGAAAACCGCTTCCTTCCTTGCCGAGACGGTTCCCGGCGGGGACCCTGACCTCTTCTAAAATAACCTCGCTGGTATTGCTGGCCCGGATCCCCATTTTCTTCTCTTTTTTCCCCGCGGAGAGACCCGGCGTCCCCCTTTCAACAACAAACGGGGTCAATGAGCGAACCCCCCGCTTCGGATTGGTTAAGGCAAAAACAACATAGAGGTCAGCATAACCGCCGTTGGTAATAAAGCATTTAACCCCATTAATCACGTAGTCGTCCCCATCCGCCAGGGCGGTGGTGGCGATCGCGCTGACGTCGGACCCGGCGCCCGGCTCGGTGAGACAAAATGAAGCAAGCTTGCCCCCGGCAATAGCCGAAAGGTAGTGCTCTTTCTGCTCTTCACTGCCTGCAAGCAGAATCGGCAGCGCAGCCAGTGTATTTGCCCCTACGCTGGTAGCGATACCGGCACAACCGCGGCCCAGCTCCTCGGTTACCAGGCAAAGAGTGACCTGGTCCATTCCGGCCCCGCCGTATTTCTCTGGTAGACTAACCGTGGCATAACCCTGCCGCACCATCCGGCGAATCAGCTCCACGGGCATCTCTTCAATTTCATCGTAGTGAGCAGCCACGGGGATGACCTCCTTCTCGACAAACTCACGGGTCATCTTCTGTATCGCCAGCTGCTCTACATTTAATTCAAAATTCATTTTTTAGTATCCTCCTGTAGCCGGGACTAAGCCCATAGTTAATTAATTACTAACATACCACGCTTTTGAATTCAAGGGCTTTTCTTTTCCCTGGCCAGGGGGGGCTGTCTAAACGGCCATCATCTTTCAGCCGTCGATTGAAGATTAACTGTTGGAGGTAAAAGATTGGAAAAGACTACCGGCATTTGACCGGCGGGGTTAGACTGTTTCCGAGCGCGCTTCTTTTTTAAACCGCTCCGCCCGCCCGAGCAGGCTGTCGACATGCTGCAGACCGGCCTGATCAATTTCAGCGCCGTCCAGCATGCGGGCGATCTCGGCACGCCTCTCCCCCGGGTTAAGCGGCTCCGCCCTGGTCTGGGTGCGCTCCCCAGAAAGCTCCTTGTAGAGCCGAACATGATGGTCGGCCATGGCCGCAATCTGAGGGCTGTGGGTAACACAGATGATCTGGTGGTGTACGGCCAGCAGGGCCAGCTTTTCGGCGACAGCCTGGATCGCGGCGCCGCCGATCCCGGCATCGACCTCGTCGAAGATGAGGGTGGGGATACGCTCCTGCCCGGCAAAGATTGTCTTTATCGCCAGCATCACCCGTGACATCTCCCCACCTGAAATAATCTTCGCCAGGGGTTTCACCTCTTCACCCGGATTGGCCGAAAAGAGAAACTCGACCCGGTCCCGGCCACGCACCGTGAAATTATCCTCTTCGGTAATACAAACGGTAAAGCGAGCTCCGGGAAGGGCCAGCTCTTGAAGAGCGCTTTCCAGAAGCGGCTCCATACCGGCGGCCGCCTCGCGGCGCAGCGAGCTCAGCTGGCAGGAGGCCTCTTCGAGCTGCCGCGATACCGCTGCAATCTCCTCTTCAAGCTCCCGGGCTAGGCTCTCGCTATTCTGCAGCCGGTTGAGCTCCTCCTCGGCCCGTTGTCCGAAGGCGATCACCTCTGCCACGGTCTCGCCGTATTTTCTTTGTAGAATACGCAGCTGTTCGAGACGTTTTTGAACAGCGGCCAACTCGGCGGGGTTGTATTCAAAAGCAGCCTGGTAATCACGCAGGGTAAAAGAGATCTCCTCGAGCTGCGCGGATGCACTTTCAAGCATCCCCACCAGCGGAGCTAGCTCCGGATCAATCTGCGCCGCCTCCTCCAGCCGGCTCTGTGAAGCAGCCAGGGCGTCGAGCACGGCTGGCACGGCGCGGCGCTCATCGCCCCGATAAATTTCATTATAGGCGCCGGCAACCAACTCTTTTAATTTCTCTGCATGTGCTAGAATCTTCTCTTCTCTTAACAGTCTCTCCTCTTCGTCCGGGTCCGGCCGGGCCTCCCGGATCTCATTGATCTGAAAAGAGAGGATATCCATGCGCCGCTCCCGCTCCGCGCTGTCATGGCCCAGCTCCGCGAGGCGCTCCCTCAGCTCCTGCCTCTTCCTGAAGAGGCTCTCCACCCGTCTCCGGGCAGCGGCGGCTCTCTCTCCACCAAAGAGATCAAGCAGCTCCAGGTGATAACCTGGCCGTAAAAGTGACTGGTGCTGATGCTGCCCGTGCAGATCCACGAGCAGCCCTCCGAGCTCTTTTAAAAAAAAGATGGGCATTGCCCTCCCGTTCACCCGCCCGACGCTGCGGCCATTGCGGGAGATCTCCCGGGCGACGATCAGGGTTTCACCGTTTTCAATTCCCGCCTCTTCAAGCAGGGTCTCGATCTCCGGCAAGCAGAGAGCGGGGCCTTCAAAGATACCCTCGACAAACGCGCCCTCTTCACCCTGGCGGATCTGGTCTGTAGCCGCCCGCTCTCCCAAGAGCAGGTTGATCGCCCCGATGATGATTGATTTTCCCGCCCCGGTCTCCCCGCTGAGAACATTCAGACCGGGCTTGAACCTCAGGGTCAGATCTTCAATCAGGGCAAAATTGGAGACGCGTATCTCGACGAGCAATCCTTAGATCCTCCTTCCGTCTCCGCGCCGCTCAGCTCTTTAATTTCTGATGCAGCAGCCGGTAAAAAGAACTATCCCCAAAATGAACCAGCTTTACTTTTTGCTCCGCTTTTTGAACCAGAATTTCATCACCATCTTCCAGGTCAAAGCCGACCTGCCCATCTGCGGTTAAGACCACCTGGGCCTGCCGGGTATCCACGCGCATCCGGATATGTTCCCCGGCGGTGACAATAACCGCTCGGTTGTTCAGACTGTGTGGGCAGATCGGAGTAATTACGATCAGCTCCAAAGAGGGATTTACGATGGGTCCGCCAGCGGAAAGCGAATAACCGGTTGAGCCGGTCGGGGTAGCTACAATGACCCCATCCCCGGAATAGCTCTCCAGAAAATCATCATTGATATAGGTGTTCAGGGTCAGAATCCTGGAAAAAGGGCCCCGCGAAATGACAATATCGTTTAAAGCGATAAAGCGCCCCAGCATCCGCCCCTCACGCCGGACTGCAGCCTCGAGCATCATCCGCTCCAGAAATTCATACTGTCCCGTAAGGATATATTGCAGGTAGCGATCCATCTGCTCCACTTCAATCTCGGCGAGAAAGCCTTTGTGGCCCACATTAATTCCCAGTATGGGCACCTCCCAGCTCGCCAGATCGCGGGCCGCTCTGAGGATGGTTCCGTCACCCCCGACGACGAGCAGCATCTCCACCCGGCCTTGCCACTGGGCCAGCTTCTCTTCCAACGAACCGCTCAGGTAATCGGTCTGCCCGGGCCCGGCGGTTAATACCGTGATACCGCGCTGATCGAAAAAATCGCAGATTCTTTCTACAACCAGGGCCGAGTTTTCTTTCTTCCAGTTTGGAACCAGTCCTATGCCGCGCATGGCCCCTCCTTTAGAAGATACCGCCTTTCAGCAGGCGGCCTAAAAAAACAAAACCGATGGTGATCAGCAGAATCAAGGCCGCCTTCCAGAGATACCGCTCTTTTTTCCCCGGTTCACTTTGAAAAGAGAAGCGAATCTCTTGCATCTTTTCCTGGGCTTCCAGATAAAAAAAGATCCCATCTGTCTGGAAAAAAAGGCAGTCCAGCAACAGGTCCCGGCGCAAACCGGGCCAGTGAAGCGGACCTTCGCCCTTAATTACTTTAACCAAAAAACTTTCGCCGTCCCGGGAGACGATAAAATTTCCTTCATAAACAAAACTCTTTTTTTTTCCGTCTACGGTCATGGTCACCGGAAGGGCCGGATGGATCTCGGTGAGCCGGTAGCCGCCAGCCTGCAGTTTATGCCATGCCTTCTGTTCTCTGCGGGTCAGCGGTCGATCGACCCATTGGCGCGGCTTCTTACGTCTCCTGCGCTTTCGGTTAAAGAGGAAGTACAGGAGATAAGACCCGGACAGAAGCAGCAGCCAGAGATAATCCTGCCAGCGCAAGAGATCACCACCCGGCACTAAACTATATTTTATATTCGCCAGGGGCCTTTCAATTCCTTTAAGCGGCGGATTATTTTACCAGATCTTGCCGGGCCCGGCTGACCAGCCTTGAGATCTCTTCTTCCAGCTCTCTCCGGCAGGAGCATTCCCCGCGGCGCAGCTTCCAGTAAACAAAATACTCGAGATTGCCCTT
>JAAZPQ010000097.1 GCA_012797175.1 Bacillota bacterium | reverse complement strand
TATGATATAAAGAGGGTATAGTTTTAACTACGGAAATATATGGAGTTACTAGAATGAGTTAAAGCTCACATTTAGAGTTTACTTAATAAAAGAAAGGATTGTGCTAATGAAAGAAAATTTCAGCACACGTGATCGTATCATCAATGCAGCCATCGAGGTGTTTTTTGAAAATGGGTTTTCAGATACTACTGTAGACGATATTACTAATTATGCCGGTGTGTCACATGGTACCTTTTACATCTACTTCAAAAACAAAAAAGATGCTTTACGTGAACTGCTTAAAGAAACATTTGATTTACTTTATGATGCTACTGAGGCACCCTGGAAACGTGAACACTCTTATGAAAGTTTACGCGAGTCTATTTATGGCTTTTTTAAAATATACCAATCGCACTGGAAAGTAATTCGAACCTGGAAAGAAGCAGCTATGCTTGATGCTGAATTCATGCAACTGTGGCACAACCTAGTAGATCAAATTACTTGTCGCATCAAACAAAATATCGAGTATTCTATACGCAAGGGTTTATGCCAGCCTATTGATTCTGCAGTAGCTTCGCAGGCACTATCAGGAATGATTGAACATTATGCTAATAATTACCTTATGAAAGGAGAAACTGTTGATCTTAACATTATTTCTAAAACCCTGGCTCATATCTGGTATTACGGCATCTACGGTAGTTGAGCTTTTTTACCACCACGACACGGCCACACGGCGATGTTTCTTTATGGAGTTTTAATAAAAAAGCGCTTATATAGAACGCTTCATTGTATTAACTTTACAGATGCTTTATATTACAGCTTCGCGGACTATATTTTAGTAATCTTACTATACTAAATATGGAATGTATTTTCAACCAGCCGCCTGCCCTACCGGGTAAGCCGGTTTACTAATAACCAGGATAACGGTCCCACCATTCCTGGTCATCCCGGTAGCCGGTAAGCAGATCGTCTGCGATCTTTACCAGGGTCTCTTTTAATTCGACGTTCTCCACCCAGCCGGCAGGGATCTTGCTTAATCCCAGGTAGGCCCCTAAGATATTGCCGGCAATCGCCCCGGTGCTGTCGCTGTCGCCGTCGTGATTAACCGCGGCAACGAGGGCCCTTTCGAAATCATCCCGGTATTTCAGCGCGCAGTAGAGGGCGATGCCCAGGGCCTCTTCGCCGACCCAGCCTTCGCCGAGCTGCGCAATCGCTGCCGCATCTGAAAGGCAGCCCCGGGAAAGATCTACAGCCTGCACCAGGCTCCCGGCGCATTCTTCGTGGTTTGCATAGCCTTTCAGCTCCGTTAAAGTTTCGTCAACCGCGGCCTCCAGCTCCCGGCCTTCTACTATTGATGCAATTAGGTATGCCAGAGCCCCGGCTGAAAGATAACCCGATGGATGCCCGTGAGTCAGGGCGGCAATTTCCGCCGCCATTTCGAAAGAAACCTCCTTCCGGCAAAACAGGCCGACCGGCGCTACCCGCATCACCCCGCCGCAGCCCTTGCTGTTGTTGATCGGCCTCTCCATGCTCCCCTGCTTCCCGCTTAAAAGAGCAGAGATACAGGTGTTTCCAGGAGCCCTCCTGGCATGGAGCTCTTTTACCTCGAGCAGCCAGCCGTCATAGATCCACTCGTAATCCTCGACCCGGGGGTATCCCTGGGTCAGCAGCCAGCGCTGGTAGGCGTGGAAGACGACCGTCGGCGGGTGGCAGACCCCTTTATTTACATGCCTATTTTCAGCCCGGAGAAGGCCCTCTGCGGTAAAAATGGTCATCTGCGTATCGTCCGTAATCTTAGCTTTCCCGGAGGGGTTTAACAGCAGGTCCCGGATGCCGCCGGCGCCGAATCGCTGCATAATCTCGCTCAGCCTGAGAAACTCTACCGGCCAGCCTAAAGCATCGCCGATAGCGCCTCCTACAAGGCAGCCTCTAAAGAACTCCTTGTTTCGTTTCATAAATAACCATACCCCCCGGTTTTTTAATTTAATTAATTTAATTATAGCAGTTTGCTAAAAAGCGTAGACCACAGCGGTAAAAGAGAGGCCATCGCCGCTTCGTTTATTCCCCAACTGAGATAAAGGTGACACAGAATAATTCGAGGGGCTCTAGAGATAATTTAAATAGGATACTCTGGCACTATGACCATGTTGCCCGAATTGTTGATCGCGCTGACTTTAACTTTATAGACAGGTTCTATATTTTCAGGGTGAAGAACTTCTAGCCCCCCTGCCGCATAGATGACCCCCTTGTTCAGCATCACAAACTTGTCGCAATACCGAGCCGCCAGGTTTAGATCATGTATCGCCACAACCGCGGTGATCCCGTTTTCTGCCTGCTCCTTAATCATGTTCAAAACCTCTAGCTGATGCCTTAAATCCAAATTGCTGGTAGGTTCATCGTAAAGTATAACCTCGGCCTCCTGGGCCAGAGCCCTGGCGATTAAAACTTTCTGCCTCTGGCCGCCGCTGATTGCACCGATCTCTCTCATGGCAATTTCCTCTAAACCCAGCTGGCAGATAACATCAGAAACCTTTTCCAAGTCATGCGCGGAAGGTCTCCAGTTAAGATAAGGCCTTCTGCCCATTAAAATCGCGTCAAAAACTGTGATGGGAAATTTACTATTTTCCCCCTGGGGCACGTAACCAAGTTTTTTAGCCAGCTCATCCCGGTCCATCCGGTTTATCTCTTCGCCGTCAATCAAGATGCTTCCCGCCTGTGGCCTTAAAATACGATCCAGGCATTTGATCAAAGTGCTCTTCCCCGAACCGTTGGGGCCGACGATCCCTAAAATATCACCATGTCTTAATTCTAAGCTAACATCCCGCAGCACCGGTTTGCTGTCATACCTGAAATAGAGACCGTCAACTTTAATTTTCACCAGTATTCCCTCCCCCTAATGATAAGATAAATAAACAACGGCGCACCCAAAAAGGAGGTTAAAATTCCCACGGGAAGAACCACTGGAGAGATAATGGTCCGGGCTACGGTGTCGGCGGCCAGTAATAGCAGCCCCCCCGTAACACAGGAGTAAGGTATCAGGTACATTTCGTTACCGCCGATAAACCTGCGAACAATGTGGGGAATAACCAACCCCACAAAACCAACAATACCGATAAAAGAGACGATTACGGCTGTTAACAGCGAAGCAACAACCATGCCCACGATTCTTACTCTTTCTACATTTACCCCCAGGCTTTTAGCCGTTTCATCTCCCGCCTTCATCGAGTTATAGTTCCAACTGTTGCGCATAAAATAAATAACCGCCGGAAGAGAAATTACGGTCATAATAGCCAGCTCGCTCCATCCTGCTTTGCCCGCGTCACCAAACTGCCAGAAGACAATCGCGGCAATCTGCATGCTTTCTGCAAAATACATCAACGCAGTTGTGCCCGCCGAAAAGAGGGAGCCGAGGGCAACCCCCGTTAGAATCATTGTTTCCGGGGTCGCTCCCCTGTATCTTACCAGTAAAAGGATAACCGCTGTCGCAGACAAGGCGCTAATAAAAGCACAAACAGTGACCAGATAAGGATTATTTACTATAATTGCCGCCTCGGCTGTCCGTGAAGCGACGCTTCCAGCTCCCAGGGCACTTAAGGCAAAAGCCGCCCCGAAAGCGGCAGCGCTGGATATGCCCAGGGTATAGGGAGAGCCCAAAGGGTTTCTTAGTATGCTCTGCATCGCCGCACCCGCGACCGATAATCCTGCCCCGGCAATAATAGCTGTTAAAATTCTTGGAATGCGAATATTCCAGATAACATTATGGACCGCACTGCTTGTATTTTTTAAAAATATTGTGGATACTACCTCAGATACGGGTATTTTATAGGAACCAACCGATATGGAATAGACCACGATTAAGCCCAGGATAGCAACAGAGATAACCCCGAAGATTACTTTCAGGGAGGTGCTCTTTTGGTACCTGGCCAGCACTTCGCTGCCCGGCAACGATTCTTCACTCCCTTTCTCTAACCATGTCACCACCGGGTAGCAGCAGGCATGTTCCGGATGGCATCCAGGCTCGAAACAGCTGCATCCCCCATGCCTACTGTTTTTCCCGGTGTTGACGAAAATAGGCGGTAACTTTTTACTTCAAATTAATTTTCCCTGGTTCTCCAAACCTTTCCACCATTTCATCATAAATAGGCCTACCTAAGAATAGCTCGTAAATTTCATCTGCTTTTTTTGCAAAATCAATATCGCTAAATTTTTCCGGATAAAGGACACTGCCAACATAGTAGGCATTTATCAGCACGTTTTCTATGTTGGTGTTATTCCAGATTTTCAAAAAGATTTTGTGCACCTCATTGTTCTTTACCGCTTTTAATGATTGGTACTTGGGTTCTTTTAATTCCTCCAAAGATAGTTCTAAACCGCCGGCCGATTCGATAAATATTATATCCGGGTCCCAGGCGATGATGGCCTCCGGATCGATAAAGGCATTTTCTTCCCCTATCTCTGCGGCAACATTTTTGGCGTTAACAAATTCGAAGGCAGAATAATAAGACGAAGTAGAAGTAAGTCCATGGGAACCGGCCCACGATTTACCTCCGACGTAAACAGTTGGCTTTTCTTCATCCGGAATCTCCCTTGTTCTCTCGTTAAGATCATCTATGATCGCCTCTACGCCGCTGATTAGCTCTTTGGCCCGTTCCTCCTTGCCCAAAAGATCGCCGATAATCTTAACAGTTTCATAAAAATTATCTAGATTCTTGGCTAAACAGACGTACGGTTTAGTTATTACTACGGGTATTCCAGTTCTCTTCTGGATAGCTTCCTGTCCTGAAAAATCGACGGTATAATCGCCACTGCAAGAAAGAATCAGGTCCGGCTCAAGAGCCATTATTGTCTCAAAATCGCTTTCATCAAACAGTGGAATATCCGGTATCTCGGACTTAATGGCCATAGTCCAAGGCATACTATAAGGCCTACTTTGCTCCATCTCTCTGACCCCAGCCATTTTATCGACGGCATCGAGGTAGACGATAAACCGGTTTGTGCTGGACAGTCCCAGAACACTGTTCACTTCCGTGGGCACTTCAACCGTTCTACCGGCCATATCGGTAATGGTTTTAGTCTCACTTCCGGGTGACTGATCGGCAGGCTCCGCACAACCTACCATAAAGAATATTAACAACACCGCCAGCCCCATCATCATGGTTTGACCTGTTTTCACCTTCACTATTGATTGTACCTCCTTTGTTTTAACAAAAGTTACCTGTTGAAAAGGCCCCGGCAAAGCCGCCCCCCCGTCCTCCTTTAACCGTCAGCTTATTCGTCCGTTAGTGGTTTCTACGTTCATCCACCCGCCAGACCATCACTCCCAGGCGGGACTTGCTTTCCTGGCGATAAACATTGCCCACCGCGTTTTCTTGTACATACCGGGTAATGGTGCTGCTTACTTCAGGCGTAATCTCTGTATACAACCAGAAAGAGCGGCACAAACTGTCTATTGCTTCTTCCAGGGACTGCTCCCGGACTGATTCAAAATCTAAATACCTGATGGTGGGGTAGTAGCCTGCACAAAAAAGGAGGTTGAAGGGGAAAATGATATTACTTTCGTGCCCGGAACCGGTGTCCTCTTCATTAAAAAGAAGTTTCCACAATTCTTTTCGCTCATGGCCAAAATTGCCCCCCGCCCGGGTGATCAGGCAGCAGTATTTACTAGAAGCTTGGTTTAATTTATCAAGGGTTTCAAAATCAGATACCGCCGGGGTCATCGAAGCAAAAACCAGGTCGAACTTTTCTGCCAAACCTTCCCTTTCAATATCTAGCTCCTCCCACAGGCGATGGATCACCTGAATATTATCCAACCCCAGCTCTTCTACCTTCTGCTCCAGAATCCGGCACATTTCTATTGCGCCGTCCAGGGCTGTTACCGATTTAACCTCTTTTGCAAAGGGCAGGGCATAAGTTCCGGGACCGCAGCCAACATCAAGAACCTCTGTTTCAGGTGTAATTATTTGCTCCTGCCGGAAAAGCTCCATTATTTTATTAAAATGTCCTGTTTCATTCGACGTATTTTTTCCATAATCAGGCGCACACTTATTCCAGAATTCAATAGCCTCTTCTGAACTCCTGATTCTCCTTTTCATGTAGACAGAAGCTCTCCTGGCCTCTTCCCAGGCTTGCTGCCAGAATTCTGGCCTTTCCAGAGCGTTTCGGCTTTGTTTCAATTTAATTCCTCCCGAATGGTATTGCTATTTTATATTTAGAAATACGCTAATTAAAAAAATATCTACTTTGTTTACCAGGCAACCAGTGAAAAGCTATACCCGGCGATTCGAAAGGAGACCCTTGTGCTACCATTATATAATTCGTGTTACTATTATTTAGTATTCGACACCTGTCGCCAATATCCTGCCTGTTTTCAGTTCTTTTAAAAGAGAGCAGCAATTCAATACAGCTGGCACATCGTTGAGCAACAGTGATTCTTTAGCAGCCAGGCAGCTTTTTTCTCTTCAGCGCCTCTTTCAAGCAACAGGCCCGGTCAGCGTTCTCATTTTCTTGCCAAGTAAGAGAGAACCAGCTGTATTACTAATGTTTAAGCCGTGCCACTATTATTCTACAACAAATTACGATAACCAGCCATCATAGAAGGAAAAAGCAGGATGCTTGTAGAAAAAATAGCTAAGGGGTAGATTACCCCTCCACGAAGTGTTAATTTTATAAATAGTAAAAGGGGCAAGCATATGAGTATCCCTGGGAATGAAACCTGTCCGCACTGCAAGTTGCCTCTTAGAGAGTACCATGATTTTACAACTTGCGATTCGTGCCAGACCTCCTTTCACGACAAATGCTGGCAGGAAGGCTCCGGTTGCTCTGTTTGCAATTTGGTAGAAAAAACCGTAAGTACCGCTAGGGACAAATCATCTTCATGGTACCTCTACCATAAAGGCAAAAACCTGGGCCCGTTAAGCTGGGAGCAGCTGTGCAGCCAACCCGGTATTCAGCCCGACGACCTGGTTTGGAACGGCCAGATGCCAGACTGGATCAGGGCCGATCAGCTCCCGAACCTGCCGTTAGCCGGGCGTTCCCCTTCCGGGGATCCGTCAGAAAGTAAGAGAATCGCCGGGCACGTGGTTCTTCCGGAGATGAAGGATTATCCGCACCGTGAAACCGGGCCTGTAAACAGCTTCCCTGAACCGCAATTACCGGAAATAGAAAAAGAAACACCCTATCGGCAGGCCACTCCGGAACCGGAAGAGCATAATTGGGTGCCCGGCCAATTTACTGCGGAAGAAGCCGCTAGCCGCAACCTGGATTACATCTCGTCACAAGAACCGGCGCCGAACCTCGATGAGCCCGCAGAAGTAGAGCAACCCGTAGTTCTTCCGGAAACAGAAGAGCACCCCGCTAGCGAAACCAGGCCTGTAAATAGCTTCCCCGAACCACAATTACCGGAAATAGAAGAAAACCCGGGGAGCTTCGCCGAGCAAGAACTACCCCCGCGGCCCTTTACCCAGCACCAGGAGCAGGACTGGGACAACCAGATGCCCCGAATGATAGACAACCTTCCTGACTCCTCTGTAGACTTCATCTCAACCTGGCAGGTCAAGCAGCCTCTTGGCGAAAGCGAAGAGCTGGCGCGCCCCTACTCCCGCCACGTGGTTTATGGAATTCTTTTGGTCATAGGCGGAGCAGCCGCAATTGCGTTATCCCTGATTTACACGCTCGACAAAAGTGAACTGATCAATTTAGTGGCCTGGGGCGTCATTGTCTTCGGGATCTGCGACTTGTTCTACGGGCTATTTGGCTGGTTAAAAACAGGTCCCCGTAAACCCTAAAAGAGACGCTTAGCTAATTTCAGCTAAAGCGATTGCTTGATATGACCGGAAAAGTTTTTCGCAAAGCTGCTCCCACTCGGCTGCAGCTTTAAGTTCGTTTGCATCTATCCCAGTCAGCGAAGAGCTCGCAAGGATCTCCGTAAACTGTGCAGCCATCTCTTTAGCCTCGGTTTCATCACCGCCTTTAAGTAATGATAAAACAAACTCTGTAGGGCTATAGAACTTGGATACGCGCTGCAGATCACGATAAATCTGCATGAGTAAGACATTCCTAGGCCCCTCCCATAGCTCGTTAACCAAAACATCCCGAAGCAAGCGCGGTAAAGAAGAGAAGTCTTCGATGACTCCGTGCCCGCCAAAAATACTGATCGCTTTACGAACCGTATCGGCAGCCTCAAACGAAGTGAAAATCTTCTGCAGTAAAATTAATTCTCTCAAGTCGAAACGTGCTTTCTGCATTTCCGGAGATTCATCAGAAAATAAGCTGGGCTGTAACTTCCGACCCAACTTGATAAAAAGATCGTAAATTTTGAAGGCACCGGCCGTAGTCCGCTGCGCTGCCGCTACGATTTCTTCCAGTTGGTTGGCCGCCAGCGGATGTTGGGAAATCTTCTCCCCGAACACATCACGAAATTCACTGTAGAGCGAGGCTTCTCTAGCTGCCCTGGTCATCATCGCCGCGCTGGAAACCCCTACAGCCATTCGGGATAACGTCAACACTATCCCTACAGCATTGGCCACACCCCTATCCGTCGGGCCAATCGGGTAAGCTACGGCACCGTTAAAATCTATCTCCGCCGTAGGTAGCTCTACCGTGCCCAGCTTCCACTTGATTCGGTTGATAACGTAACCGTTTCGCTTCTCTTTTTCCTTGTCGCCCGGCAACCACGAAGGGATAATAAAGGTTCCAACCTTTTCACTACCCGTTACCTTGGCTGTGACAACCGCATAATCGGCATGGACAGCCGAACAGAAAAATTTGCTTCCGTAAACACGGTAGTAGCGGCCGTCGGGTTCGGCCTCCATTAAATTGGAGGGGATGTCGGACCCCCCCTGGATTTCAGTCATATACTGAGCCCCGATGGCAAAATCGCCATCTAGACCTTCTTTGCAATGTTGGTAAATCCGATCGAGCTCCGGCAATCCGTGGTCGGGGTAATAGTTGATTAAAGCAATCAGCCCTTCTGTACAGGCTACAGGACACATAACCCCGGCTTCTCCCATTTGGTGCAAGAGAAAAAGTTTAGAAAAGTATTCCCAGGGCGATCTTTTTTCCGAGAATAGCCCTTCAGAAAAAATCTCGTCTTCGAGCAAATGAGTCTCCCTGGGACGGACGATCCTGTCTATTCTTCGATTATAAGCATCATAGTGTTGGATATATGGACGTACTTCTGGATAGGCAATCTTTTCCGCAAGCTTACTCCACCGAAACGAGACCTTTGGAGAAAATTCTAAAAGCTTACCATGCAGGCTTTCCCACTCTGCTTCGGCATACTTTTTTACTACATTTTGAATAAAAGGGTCGTCACGGTAAAAATCAAAACTATCCCTTTTTTCCAAAAACTCAGCGTACGAATAGGGATTTTGTTTGACCGGCAGGGTCATTAGCTTCCACTCCTTTTTAAGTTTTCCGCAAGTTTAATTATAGCATATGCTGTTCACCGTGTCAATCATTGTTTATATTTATGAACAATGTTCACTTTTTAAAAATAAAAAAATTGCCCGACCCGCTTTGCAACGTTTTCCCTTTTTGTTTCAAAGGTGAAATAACCTCAAATCCCCCGTTTGAAAACATCTGCCAGTAAAGTGGCTAACCGGTTTATGTGCTTCTTAACCTCCTCCTTACTTCTTCCCGGGTACCTAACAAAAGTAATCATAATGCCGTTTAAAGAAGCAAAAAAAGCATGGGATAAGAGACGTACATTCTGGGTGGCCCCCATCTTTTTAAACGATTTATCAAACAGGTCCAGCAAGCTTCTTTCTATCTCATTAAAACGGGCCAGTGAACTTTCTTTAATCGTACCGCTGGTTATAAAATGAGTCATCATTTGGAAAAAGGACTCGTGTTCAAAAAGGTAGTTAACAAAGTTAACGGCGATATCCTCCAAGGGTAGGCCCGTATTTTCATCGATTATCTTCTCCAAGTTTTCGATGATTTCTTCCGCCTTGTAAGAAAAAGCCTCGACGAACAAATCATCTTTATCATTGAAATACCGGTATATAGAGGCGGGAGATATCCCGGCAGCCCTGGCAATATCCCTCATACTAACAGTGTCAAACGATTTTTTGGCAAAAAGAGAGATGGCAGATTCGATTATCAACCTCTTCCTGGTTTCTCTTTCATTTTCTTTAAGCATCATCAACGTTGATTTTTTTCTCAACCCTGCACCCCCAAATTTAAATACTTATAATCGTTAAAATTATTATATCAGCTTGCCTTTAAGTAATAAAGAAGCCGGCATCTGCTAAATAGTGGTAATGCTTTGCCTTACTACGGTTGGCACCCTTCAATGAAAAACCTATGAGTAAAATGTTAGCAGGGGAAGCAAGTTGTCATAGTCAGAAGCATTTATGACAAATCCCAAGCTGTTTGAGAATATAGAATATATAAATTAAAGGAGGTTGCCCTGTCCAAGAAGATTATTATTATTGGTGGAGTTACCGGTAGAGCAAGTGTTGCGGCCAGGCAAGCCAAAAAGGGATTTTAACCTATTATCATGAATATTAAAAAAGAACGAGAGTTTTTAAAAATATTCTCTAGTAGGGAAGGATGGAACCATGCTTCAATTTAACAAAAAGATGGTTTACACCAACCTGTTGGATCCCCGGGAAAACTTCAGCCTCAAAACAATCGAAACAGAGATACGCTCTGATCCTTTAACAGGGGAAACCGGGCGGCTGGCTCATTTTGGGATGATTACACCGCAAAAAGAAGATTATTCAGCCTGGGATACCCCGGAAAATTACAGCCTCTGCCCTTTCTGCCCGGATAATATTGAAAAAGTTACACCTAAATTCCCCCCGGACCTGTTGCCGGAAGGAAGGCTTCGTAAAGGGCAAACAACAATTTTACCCAACATCTCCCCTTATGATCAGTACAGCGCCCTCGCCGTGATGAGTAAAGCACACGTAGTGCCTCTCGAGAAGATGACGGCAGCACTACTAAAAGATGCCTTCGCAGCGGGGATCGAATTTCTTTGCCGGATCAATGCCCGGGAAAATGCTCTTCCGTACCAGCTCATGATCTGGAATTATATGCCCCCTTCCGGGGGAGGCCTCGTCCACCCCCACCTGCAAGTAATCAGCAGCGACTCCCCGGGCAACCTTTACCGCAAAACCCTGGCTAAAAGCAAAGATTATCACCGGCAATTCGGTCAAAATTATTGGCAGAAACTTTGCGTTACGGAAAAAAAGCAAGGAGAGCGGTTTGCCGGCCAGGTGGGAACAGGCTTTTGGTTAACTCCCTTCGTGCCCCTGGGGGTTTTAGGAGAATTTATGGTTGTCTTTCCAGAGGTTCGAACCATTTTTGAAATGGATGAAACAACGCTTCAGGACCTGGTTGCAGGAATGGAGCGCTTGTTTGCCTACTTTCAGAGTGTGGGCATCGCTAGTTTTAATATGGGACTATTTTTTGCTCCCGCGGGGGAAGATGAAGATTGTTTTTCCTTGCATGCGCGCTTTATCCCCCGCACATTTTTAAACCTGGCACAAAAACCCCCCGATACCAACGCGCTGCAGGTAGTCTTGCAAGAACCCTTTACCGTTGTCCGTCCGGAAACACAGTGTGCCGAATTGAAAAAATTCATGAAAAAATAAGGGGGGCTTTCTCTGCCCGTTGCAGAAGCTTGGCCTGCTGCATTGTCAGCAGGCCTCTTGGCGTAGCCTAGCCATTTTACACCCGGCCGCAAAGCTACCGCATCCGGACATTTAACCTGCCTTGCGATAATTCAGGGAAGTTCCTTGCTCCCTCCATGGGCTTTTACGAAAATGGTAGAGCGTCCCCGATTCCTGCACCGGGGTATACAAAAGGATAACCGCAAACAAAAAAAGCGGTAAACCATGATAGAGATACGACTCAAACAACTGGTGCACCAAAAGGCCAATGCAAAGAGAATATAAACCGCTTAAAACAATATACCGGGACTTGAACAACACCGCTTGGTTCATCTTTTTTTGAATGTCTCGCAGAAACAGGGCTATAAAGACGAGATACAATGTTAACCCGGCAAGACCAAGTTCTACCGCCAGATGTAGATAGGTATTATGCACCGAAAGATGATTTCCGGTAATCGTAAACCAGCTGCCAAGGCCCGTGCCAAAAAGAGGATGTTGAATGAACAACTTAAGCGCTTCGGCCCATAGTTTAATCCGGCCGCTAGATAATGCATTTAGCACCTCAGTCATGCTGCCCTTTTCAAATGTCTGTTTGCTAATAAGAATTGGGGCGAGCGCCAATACCATTGGCAGATAACAATAACGCCGGCCATTAAACCAGATAAAGCATGAAGCAAATAAAGCCAGGGCAATGAAAGCCGCCCTTGAAAAAGTAAGAAAAAGGGCCGAAAGCTGGAGCGCCAGAACAATGTAAAATGAGACTGCTATCAGCCTGTTTTTTTCTCTTTTTTCCCGGTACAGAGCAAATAATATCAGTATACTGGCGATGCAGAAAACCAAGAAAATCCCAAAGGTATTCGGATTACCGAAACAAGAGGTAACCTGGGGCAGGCCGTACAGATAGTTGGGATGACCAATAGCAAAAGTAAGTAGATTCAGCCGTAGCTTTAAACAGACCACGCTGGCCAGGGTAACGATGCTCATGAAGGTTCCCGCCAATCCAAGGCAGAAACAGAACCGTGTAAAGGTTTCTAAAGTCCACGATAAGAATGCACTTAAGCTGCAGACCAGTAGCAAAAAAAATAGGGAGCGCAGCGATACAAACATGGTAGTTTCCCGGGTAATTGAAAACAACGCGGCCATCGTAACGACAAGCACCTGCAGCGCAATTAGCACATAGCGGTGCCTTAGGAAATATTCTTTCCTATGCACTCCGGTTGTCCCCTCTTTCTCTATCTCTCTTTATCTTAATCTTTATCTCAATATAAATAACGCCATTATCAGGTAGGTTTTTCTTTTCACTACAGATTATATTACAACAAGGAACTTCTTGTCTATCTTTCTTTTTATCTTGTCGGCGGCCTA
>JAAZPQ010000096.1 GCA_012797175.1 Bacillota bacterium | reverse complement strand
GCTTTTTTATGGTCAATAATACAGTCGAAGGTAAGATGATTCCCCATAGCTCTTCCTCCGGTTTCTCCTCTCCCAATCGCCGCAAAGGCGATACTTTTACCGCAGGTAAAAACAAGCCTGCGGTTTTTTTTAACAAAAAAATAAAAAGGCGGGCCAAAGCCCGCCCATGTAATTAACCCGATATGAGTGCTACACTTGCTGACCGGGGGTCGTCCCAGCAGCCTTGCCGGCCATCTGATTTTGCGCGGCCTGGATCATCCTTTTAACCATGATCCCACCAACATAGCCGTTCTGACGGGAGGGTAAGGCCCCGAGATCGCCACTATAATCGATCCCCAACTCGTTGGCTACTTCATATTTAAAGTTTTCCAAAGCCTGAGCTGCTTCCCTGACTAGAATACGATTAGTTCTCCGCGGCATAAGTTTTCACCTCCTTATCGTTAATGCAATCTTAGTATGGCGCCAGGCACAATGATTATACTTAGCATTGTTTTCAATAAAAATATTATTTTGTTTCATTTATTAAGTAATATCCTCGAATTCCAGATGTAAATTTTTACTTTTTGATAAATTTTATTTTTTTTAGGACAAGGTAATTATTGTGATTGACGCAGCAATATGTTAAAATAGCAACACATAGTTTTTACCTCGTGTTATTAGCATTTACGTTTTAGAAGGGTGGAATACCATGGCAAAGATATGTCAAATTTGTGGTAAAAGTAAGGCCAGCGGATACCAAGTGAGCCATTCTCATATTAAATCGAAACGGCTGTGGCGCCCGAATATCCATAAAGTGAAGGTGCTGGTTGAGGGAACCCCCCGGCGTATCAATGTCTGTACCCGCTGCCTGAAATCCGGAAGAGTCGAGCGGGCCTTGTAAAGATCTTCTTTCGTATTCATAATAACAGGGGGCTGCCAACCAGGCAGCCCCCTGTTATTATTAAACCCGGATTTTTAACGACGTTCTAAGAAATATTTTTTCCCTTCGTAAACCGCGTCAGCAATCTCCCGCCGCAGTGCATTGGTGTTAATCGGCTTGACACTGGTTAAGATACTCATTCCACTTAAAGTCTTGGCCAGGGTATCGCCTTCCAATGTTCCGGCAAGAACTTCTTTGGCCCAGGACTCAAGCTTGGGAACCATATCATTAACCAAAACCTGGGTCATCGCCAGCGGAAGCCGGGCTTCATCTTCACCCATGTTAGCCACAATCTTCTTTGTCCTGAGAAGGGCACTTTCTACCGCAAAGATCTCCATAGCCATATCTGCTAACCGGACTAAGATCTCTTGCTCATTGTCCAGAGCATCCTGGAATTTCTGAGCGGCATTTCCAGCAGCCATGAGGAATAGCTTCTTCATCTTGTCCAGAATGAATTCTTCACGGGCCAGGCTTTCAGTAGGCTCCTCGGCATCCCGCAGTTTCTTAAGCTCGTCGCCTAGTCCGAAAACCGCATCCATAAACGGTACTTCGCCCTTAAGCGCTTTCTGCAACAGGGTACCCGGAATCAGCATCCGGTTAACCTCGTTGGTCCCTTCAAAAATACGGTTAATCCGGCTGTCACGGTAGGCCCGCTCAACAGGGTATTCCTCGCAATAACCGTAACCGCCGTAGATCTGTAATGTTTCATCCACGACATAGTCCAGCGCCTCTGAACAGTAAACCTTGGAAATGGAGCACTCGATAGTATACTCCCGAATTGCCGAAACAACCTGTAAAAGATCACCGTTGTCGGCGGCAACCTTATCTAGCAACTGGTCTAACATCCCACCGAGCCGGTAGACCAGGCTTTCTGTAGTAAAGATTAGCATGGCCATCTGGGCAATTTTGTACTTGGTCAGGTTAAAGTTTGCGATCGGCTGCTTGAACTGGATTCGCTCAAGAGCATATTCAGCCGCTTGTTCAATACACCGTTTACAGGCGCCAACACAGCCAGCACCGAGCTTGAAACGGCCGATATTGAGAATATTAAAGGCGACATGGTGTCCTTTGCCTTCTTGCCAAAGCATATTCTCAACCGGTACTTTAACATCTTCTAAAATGACACTACAGGTGGAAGAACCGTGAATCCCTAATTTTTTCTCTTCCGGTCCGATGGTAACACCTTCCGAATCGGCGTCAACAATAAAAGCGGTAAACTTCTCTCCGTCAATCTTGGCATAAGTAATAATTACATCTGCCCACGCCGCATTGGTAATAAATGTCTTTTCACCGTTTAAGGTGTAATATTGACCGTCTTCGGATAAAGTAGCAATGGTTTTACAGTTCATCGCATCAGAACCGGCTTCCGGCTCAGTCAAGGCATAAGCGGCAATTTTTTCGCCGGTGGCCAGGTCCGGTAGATACTTTTTCTTCTGCTCGTCTGTACCGAAGAAAACAATGGGCAGGGTCCCGATGCCCGTATGCGCTCCAAAAGCGGTGGCAAAAGAACCTCCGCCGGAGACACATTCGGTTATCAACATGGTAGTGACTTTGTCCCCCTCTTCACCACCATACTCCTCGGGAATATCGCTGCTCAGCAATCCAAGCTCCCCGGCTTTACGGATTAGGCCGACAGTTACTCCTTCTTTTTTCTCTTCAATCTCATCAATTTTGGGGACTACCTCGTTCTCAATAAAATCCAGGACTGTGTTTTTAATCATCAGGTGAATTTCGTCAAATTCTTCAGGTGTAAATACTGTCTCCTCGTCGACCGGGCCCAGTAAAAAAGCTCCTCCCTTGATCAACTCACCCATCTCTTGTCCCTCACCCCTTAATCGTAAATTAGATAAAAGATCAGTTTTATCTATATGATATTTTCGAGAGTAAAGCAACATTCCCTGCTTTGTGAAATCTTTAACTTGTTGCTAAAGTTCCTATTGTCTGCCTTTTAAAAAATCCCGGCCGGTTACCGGGATTTATCAGGTTCTTTCGTCTATTTTTATTTGCCAAACAAGCCAAAAATCCCTTTAATGATCCCCCGAAAAATAGATGGCACTTTAATCACATAAAAGCGCACGGTAAATCCCCTCCTTCATTATGCATATTCGCCTAATTCACTAGTAATAACGATCGTATATGTAAAGCTGCCAGCCGCCCCAAATTAACAGGGCCCCTAACAATAAAGGCCACAGGTAGAAAGGGATCACCCTGATCACCAGGGCTGCCCCGGCCACCGCCAGGATAATTCCGCCACTTTTTCTTAAAATTATGCCCATGCGCCGGGCACCCATTTTTAGAACCTCCTGTAAAGCACCTTTCGTTGACGAAGTGCCTTGTTATTATATGCGCCAGATAAAGAAGTGTTAAAATCGCCGCTTTACTTTTTCGTCCAGCCCCGTAAGCTGTAGCAAAGAATAACCAATCACTGTAAGGTGGTTATCTCGAGAAGCTCTAAATACGGCTCCAAGTAACGTTTAGAGCTCTTGTTCAGGCGTCCTTGTAAAATTTCCTAAGGGCCTACAGGTTTCTTGCCTCATCCTGAATTTTATGCTAATATAAGCACACAGGTAGGCCGAAGTGGCGGAATCGGCAGACGCACACGACTCAAAATCGTGCGGGCTTAGCCCATGTGGGTTCGACTCCCACCTTCGGCACCATTGATACGAAAGGCTTCCCAAGTCAAGGGAAGCCTTTCTATGGCATGACAAGTGAATTAGAGCGAAGCACAATCGAGAGAAAGAGCCTCGGCCACAGCCCGGTTAACCACCCGGCCGCCAATAACGTTTATCCCTTGACTGAGCGGCGCTTTCTCGGCAATAACACGCTCCCAACCCTTGTTGGCCAGCTCCAGGGCAAAGGGAAGGGTGGCGTTGCTAAGCGCAAATGTAGATGTTCGCGGGACCGCTCCGGGTATATTAGGAACAGCATAATGGAGCACACCATAGCGCTCATAGATCGGTTCACTGTGGCTGGTAGTATGATCCATAGTTTCAATGCATCCGCCCTGGTCAATGGCCACATCGATTATCACTGTTCCCGGCTGCATAGACTTAACCATCTCTTTGGTACAGAGCAGGGGTGTTCTGCCACCGGGGATAAGGACCGCACCAATAAGCAGGTCCGCCTTGGCTACAGCCTGGGCAATGTTATGTGGATTTGAGTAAAGGGTTACCAACCGGCTGCCGTTTGCTTCATCAAGGTAACGCAACCTTTGGACATTGATATCGATTACAGTCACCTTTGCCCCCATGCCCATGGCGACCCTGGCGGCATTCACTCCGACAATACCTCCGCCTAAGATCACCACCTCTGCCGGAGTAACGCCGGGAACGCCGCCAAGCAGCAATCCTTTTCCCCCGTTGGATCTTTCCAGGAAATGGGCACCAATTTGCGTCGCCATCCGCCCGGCGATTTCACTCATCGGAACCAGCATGGGCAGAGTCCCATCAACCATAACCGTTTCATAGGCCACAGCTATCACTTTTTTATCCATGAGGACACGGGTCACTTCCGGTGCGGCAGCCAGATGCAGGTAGGCAAAAAGTATCTGCCCCCTCCTGAGCAGATCATACTCTGACGGTTGAGGTTCTTTAACTTTGTAGATCATCTCCGCACGATGATATATCTCTTGCACATCAGAGACAATTTCAGCTCCGGAATAGGCCAGCTGGTTATCCTCGATCATGCTGCCTTCCCCTGCTCCCGTTTCAATCAAGACCTTATGCCCGGCATTGATCAGCACTTTAACTGCTCCCGGTGTGACCGCGATCCTATTTTCGCCGGTTACAATCTCTTTAGGCACACCAATAATCACGCTGGATTCACCTCATTGATTCTACTTTTTTTATCTCACATCATTGTAACATTGGTTCTAGATATTTCAACTGTCTTTAAACATAAACCCTCATGATAACAGGAAACGCCTGGGGACCGGGCCGCCTGCTATCGAAAAGGGAAAAAGCTCTTTGACGACGAATGATAAGACGAATGATAAAATGATAAACTGTAATGGGCGGAGCAACCCAAAAGGCTCCCTGCCCGGATAGGTTATATACGTTCAAGTAAAATTATATTTGACAGGGTGATCAATCTTGTTTCCATTGCACTATGAAGGCGATATCTTTCGTCCCCCCAGCGAAGCGAGGAGCCTGATTCTGCAAGCGACGATCGGCTGTTCGCATAACCGGTGCACCTTTTGTGCCATGTACAAACGAAAGAAATTTCGTGAACGTAATCTGGACGAGTTAGAAAAAGAGATCAACGCTGCCGGCCGCACCTGGCCCCATACCCGGAGAGTCTTTTTAGCCGACGGTAATGCTTTAACCATGGCCTCGGAGAAACTGCGGTCAATACTAGAGCTTCTGAATACGTCCTTCCCACATCTGGAGCGGGTAGCCATTTACAGCAACCCCCATGATCTGCTGCAAAAAGAGAGCAGTGAACTTACCGAGTTGCGCCGCCTGAAACTGGGGATGATCTATTTAGGAGTGGAAAGTGGAAGCGCATCTCTGTTACAAGCGGTGAATAAAGGGGCTACTCCTGCAGAGATGATTCTAGGAGCGGCAAGGGTAAAAGAAGCAGGAATTCCGCTCTCTATAACTGTAATTAACGGGCTGGCCGGCCGCGAAGGATCAGCAGAGCATGCCCGGGAGACCGCCCGCCTGCTCAACGAGATCGATCCTGAATACCTGGGGCTGCTCAGCCTGATGATCATTCCGGGAACTACGCTTTACCGCCAGGTAAAAGAAGGCCGGCTAACCCCGCTGGGGCCCTGGGAGATGCTTCAGGAGATCAGGCTAATGGTTGAACATCTATCTCTAAGCAACTGTCTTTTCAGGGCCAATCATGCCTCAAATTACCTTCCGCTGAAAGCAGTTTTATCAAAGGACCAGGAATCCCTTCTGACCGCCTTAGATGAGGTTCTCAAGGAAAAAGCGCCCGGTATACTGAGAAGTGAGATTCACCGTATGCTCTAATTGGGTGCAGGGCTTCACTTGACCTTGAAGCAAAGTCGGTGCTTGCCGGCATCTGTTACCTTGTAATCACAGTTCCGATTTCTCCTTCCGAACCCAGCAGCGCGTTTTCTAGCGAGGTAATTACGGCCTTTTCTCCCCCGCTTTCGATAAACCGGATCGCCGCCAAAACCTTCGGACCCATACTACCCGGTTTAAAGTGCCCTTGGCGATAATATCTTTTTATCTCGGCCAGAGATGTTTTTTCAAGCTTCTGCTCCTCCGGCGCCTGATAATAAATCATGGCATTAGTTACATCAGTAAGAATTAGCAGCGTATGAGCCCCAATGATCTGGGCAACTATCTGCGCCCCTAAATCTTTTTCAACAACCGCATCTACCCCGGTCAAAACCCCGTGGTCATCCTGTGCTACCGGTGTTCCTCCTCCTCCAGAGACAATGACAATGATATCTTGAGCGATCAATAATTTTATGGCGTCAATCTCAACGAAACCTTGCGGCTCCGGTGAAGGAACTACTCTTCTCCAACCCCTGCCGCTATCTTCTTTCCAAATTTCGCCCTTCTCCACCATTGCTTTTTGAGCCTCTTTCTTGCTGTAAAAACTCCCAATCGGCTTGGTAGGGTTGCTAAAAGCCTTGCCATTGGGGTCAACAAGTGTCTGACAGATCAACGTAACCACGGTCTTGTTACACCCTGCCATGATTAGTTCATTATACAGCGCCTGCTGAATCATGAAGCCGATTTGCGCCTGGGACATGGCCCCGCAGATATAGAGCGGCATCTCCGGAATACCGAACCGGGCACCGACCTCCTGCTGCTGGAATATTCTACCTACCTGCGGACCATTACCATGCGTGATGACCAATCGCTTACCTCTAAGGATTAATTTAGCCAACTGAGCAGCCGTATTGCGAATATTTTTCATCTGTTCTGAAAAGGTGCCGTTTTCTCCCGGTCTCAGGATGGCGTTACCACCCAGGGCGACCACAATTGTCTCTTTGCCAGGGCGGCAATTTGGCACCGACGGCGTTGAGTTCTTATTCTCCATCTCCGAATCCAAGTCTCTCTCTCCTCTACCCATTATTTTTAATCTATCAGCTGCGAGTGAAGGTGGCCTCTCCGATTCTCTGCTTCACTTATCTTACTATCCGCCTGCCAGGCAAGCAAGCTTTTTTTAAACATTTTTACCTGGCTGAAAATGACAACTTTCTAGTGACCAAAAATGCGAGTTTTTAAGAGGCCATTGACAGTAATGATTTAAAATAGATTATTAACCTGTGAACATTCGTTCCGCCACCTTTACCAGATGATTACTAGAGCTCAGTGCCAATTCGCTCAAAACTACCCGGGCACTCTCCTGGTTACTCGAAGATCTCTATAGCCTCGGTGGGACACTCTTCAGAGGCCTCCCGGCAGCAATCCCACATCTCTTCGGGAATCTCATTTGCGGAGACAAAGGCCTGCTCATCTCCCAGCTGGAAAATTGCCGGGCAGAGGTCAGCACAGAGCCCGCAGAAGATACAATCTTCATTGACATATGCTTTCATGATCTTCTCTCCTCTAAATGAATCAATAGCCTTAATATGACCACTTCGAGAAAAGAGTATACCCCGGCAGCCAGCAGGTTTTTAAGAGCCCTATCCGGTTCTACCTTAATAGAAGAATACCCCCAACCGCTCGAGACGATAACGGTTGGGGGTATTTAAAAGCTAATTCACAGAATCTTAAGAGCTGTTGGCCCTACTTCAAATAATGTTTAGAACGGTGTTCTGTATCCATTATAACAAGCCAGGTTTTGGTCTAAAAATAACTGCTGAATATACTCCATTTTCTCGGCAGGAGGCTCTTTGTAATCCCGATAAGGATAGGTCAACCCGAGCTGTGTCCATTTAGAATCACCCAGCCGGTGAAAAGGGAGGATGTTGATCTCATCTAGCCCTACTTCCTTAAGAAATGAGGCAGTTGCCAAGATATTTTCTTCAGAGTCGTTAAAGTTTTCAATGATCGGCATCCGGATAATCAATCTCCCGGGCCAGTTTGAATTTGCTAGAGCTTTAATGTTCTTGTGAATCAGCTTATTGGAGACTCCTGTTTTTTCTTTATGTTTTTCCGGATCCATATGCTTCAGATCAATAAACGCAAATTCAATCATGCTCATTGCCTTAAGGAAATGTTCTGTTTCCACGTAAGCAGAGGTCTCTATAACAGTATGGAGATAGGCCTCGCAGCATTTTTGCAGGACCTGTATAATAAACCTTTTCTGAAAAAGAGGCTCACCGCCGGTAAAAGAGACGCCGCCCTCCGGGCCCCAAAACTGACGATCCCGGTTTAGTATAGTCATCAGCTCGGTAACGGTCATCTTCTTACCGGATATGATTAACGCTTCTTTAAGACATGCCTTGGCACAATCCAGGGAATCACAGTTCCGGCAAAGCTGACGATCGATCTCCAGAGGTATTTCATTATCACGGTTAAAAGTAATTGCATTATACGGACAGGCATCAGCACAACGGGTGCAATCCTGCTTTAAAGTCACGCAATTCTTTTCTCTAAACCTGATCCGCTGCCGCAGCTCCATCCCTTCCGGATTGCTGCACCATTCACAGCGGAGTGGGCAGCCGCTTAGAAAGACCAGTGTCCTGCTTCCCGGCCCGTCATGAACGGAATGGCCTTGAATGTCGAAAATTAAGCCCGTCTCTTCCATCTACCTGCTTCGCCTCCTTTGTTGATAGATAATTGAAGTTTTGTCATCCATCTCAAATCATAGCACTTTGCATTTTTGTGTTAATTACTATCCGTCGGTGGCGCAACTGAATGCGGTAGGAAATAGGCAAACACCGCAGAGGCTGCAAAAGCACATAAGGCAAAGATAACCGAATTAAAGTAACTGCCAGAAACATCATAGAGGTAACCGCCCACAAAGCTGCCCAGCGCCGGGCCAATACCCATAACTATTAACGTTGCCAGGCCCCAGATCTTACCGAGTGAGATACGACCATAAACAGAGCCTGCATAACCGGCCACCCCGCCGGGTTCGATGGCCCAGTATATCGCAAACATAATACAGGAGACCACTCCGATAACAAGGGATTTTCCGGTCAGAAGTAAAAGAATACAGGCGAGAATACCACAAACAGGAGCAAACACAAGGACCTTTTTTCTGCCTTCCGGCTCAGAACTAGACTTTACTACTACCTTATCAGCTACTATGCCCATCAAAGGCATCGTGAAGATACCGGCAATACCGATAGCCACGTAGAGGTTGGTGGCTGTATTCAAGGTTAAATTAACATCTGTAACCCAGAACATCACCACCTGAGTCCAGATGAGAAACTCCCCGATCATGCTGGTTAAGAAGGCCAGGATAGAGCCCCAAATCGCGTAGGTCTTAAATGCCTCTTTGACCGACCAGATATATTCCTCTTCTTCTGGCTCATCCCCCTCAACCGACGCCAAACCAAATGGCTTTAAACCGTACTCTTCCGGATTTTTCTTGGCAAGGAGCGCCGCCACAACCAGCGCCACAAAGACGACCAGCGCTAAACCCCGCATCGCCTGGCGCCAATCGGTAGTTAAAAGAATACTTTTGACACCGAGGCTTAGAACAACCTGGGCTACCGGGGCTCCCATAAAAGCCAGGCCCCACATTGTTCCATACTGGTCGCCGACATACCATTTGCGAACTGAAACCGTCGAAGAAACCCAAAGCATCCCCGTTCCTATGCCCGCTAGAATTGCATAAACCGCCAAGTAGGTATAGTAACTTTCGACCTGGCTGGTTACAAAGAAACCGAGAGCGCAAAATACAGCACCGAGGGCATAAGCAGGCCGCGTGCCCCATTTATCGATAATCATTCCGCTGAAAAACGCGGTGATCGCATAAACCACCATCATTAAAGAATAACCCAATGAAGTTTGGGCCACCGTCCAGCCCATACTTTCCTGCATCGGCCCTAACAGAACCGAGAAAGTTGCCCTGTAACCAAAGAGACAGAATACGGCCAGCCAGGAGGCAAGAACTACTTGGTAACCCAAGTTTTTGCCTTTAGAGTTTGCCATATCCGCTTCCTCCTTTAAATTTAAAATAGATAAGATTTAGAATTTAACGGTTCAAATAAATTTAACCCGTTGAAAGGGTGCTGAGCGGTTACAGTACCCTTTCAACGGTTCTACTTCCTCCTACTCGTCTACTTGTCCCGATACATTTCGCAGGTAACCGCGTGAAGCTCGGCAAAGGTCCAGGGTTCCATTTTATCATCTGCTTTGCAGACGCCAAAACCTTCATCGCCGTTCTCAGTGAAACAAGCGCAATTTTTACATTTTGGCAAGGTCGCAAACTTTTCACAGACCGGTGTATCGATTAACACTTTCTCATTTCTTGCTCCGCAGATTCCCTTAGCAACATCAACGGGGATAAAGTTCCGGCAATCGCTATGCTTTAAACCTTCTACTTCTTTAGCCAAAACAGTTCCGCTCCTTTCCTTTTTTCGCTCCGTTCACGAGCTTTAAATGCATCTCGGGTTGCTTCATACTAATCCTGGTTGGCTGCAATATTGCAGCCAACCAGGGCTTAGTAATCTTCCTAGATAGCTTCATACTCGGTACGGGAGATAACTTCATCCTGGATATGCTTGCCCAACTCAACCCAGTACTGGGTAAAGCCAGCCACCCTGACCAGCAGATCCCGGTAGTTCTCTGGATGTTTCTGGGCATCTTTTAATACCTTAGAGTCCACAATGTTGTACTGAATGTGGAAACCACCATTACGCATGTACGAGCGGGTTAGATCAAGCAGCTTCCGTGAACCTTCGAGGCCCTTGATAGCACTGGGGTGAACTTTTAAATTCATCTGCGAGTTCTGAGATTGCGAATGGTCCCAGCAGGTCGCAGAGCTGAACAGGGCATAGGGACCGTTCCGGTCCGTGCCCGGATAAGCAGACATGGAAGCATCGGCAAACGTGGTCCCGGCCAGACGTCCATCTGGTGTAGCCAGGGTAGACGCGCCCTGCGGTCCGTGTGTCGAAACCGAAATCTGGCAAGCATAAAGCGGCCTGGCATACAAGGAGTAATAATCCCGGCACATCTTGCAGAACCAGTCTTCGTAGTCTTTTAGAATCGCATCAACATACGGGTCGGCATTGCCATGCTTCGGCGCCATCAGGCAGTCGCTATGAATTTCATCGAACTCTTCACCGCCAGCTTTCTTCTCCTGAAGACCAAGCGAGTAGCTGCCGATCTCTTCTGCAGTCTTAAAGCCAAAGTTGGCGAGAATAGCCTCTTTCATTTCATCAAGGGTATACTTTTCCTCATCGTAGACCAGTTTTTTCAGCGCTGCAAGAGAGTTTACCATGTTCGCGGTACCGCAACTTTCCACATTATAGGTGGCGTTGTAGCGGTAGCCCAGGTTGCCGATATGATGCCCCTTGTCCAGGCAATCGGGCTTAAGCATGGAATGGAAGACTCCCATATTCTGCTTGCGCCAGATATCGTGCTGAATATTGTTGCACTTGCACAGAGCATCCACGGTCAATTCATAATACTCTTTGTAGACTTCCCAGAGTTCTTCATAGGTCTCCAGTTTCTTATTATGCTTCGGATAGACCTGGATCCCGGTCCGGTGATCATGCCCGTTGAAGAGAACACACTCGAGCACCTTGGGGTTTGATATAAAGTGGACCCCGACACTGGTCGGCTGACCGGCTCCTCCGGGAATTGAATATTTTTTGCCGTTTAAGGTCAGCTCATGCCAGGCCCCGGGTGAAGTCTCCAGGCAACCACCAATGGCCCAGGCCCGGGCTTCCTCGAGAGTCATCCCCTCATCTTGATACTGATCGTGGATAAATTCCACCCCACCACGGAAGTTCATCCAGGCAGGGTATCCGGTTCCAGTCTTGTTACACTCAACCGCCTTTAGCAGAAAATCTTCGGGAAGTTTATCATCATAAAGGACTGAAAGTGTCGGCTGGGGTGTTTCACAGGTCATCGCCGCTTCGAGAATCAGCATCTCCAAGCCGTTAGTTGCCGGCTGCCCATCCTTGGTCAAGCCACCCATGCTGAGGTTATTGAAGGTGTTACCGGAGAGAACCCCACCGACAACGCCCGCCGAAGCGAAGCAGTCAATGCAGGTAAACTTTACCCGGTGACATTCCAACAGCTCAAGCGTCTCGGCCTCGGTAATACGACCCGCTTCCATATCCTGTTCCCAGAAAGGATAGAGAACCTGCCCTAACCTTCCCGGAGAAAGACCGGAGATGGCATCTTCATTCAAGATCGCAATGTGAGTGGTGTAAGTCAACTGCAGCGCTTCGCGGAAGGTACGCGGTGGATTGGTAGAGATCCACTCGAGCCGCTCGGCAATATCTTCATATTCTTTTTTCTGAGCCGCATCGTCGGTAAGACCAGCCAACCGGCGCGCCTCTTTGGCATAATTAAGAATCCAGTTCTGAATCCCCTCCAGCACAGTGATTACCGCCTGGTAAAAGTAGAGGCGATCCATACCGATAATGCCGTCTCCATCTGCCTCGCCGGCTACCTCGTCTATTTTTTCCTTGGCGATATCAATGATCCCACCGAACCCATACTGCAGCGGATAATAGTAATTGGTTACTTCGCGGCCCTGAGGTAGGGTATATCCGGAGTCAAACATGCAGATAACGCTTCTCATGATGTTTTCTTTTATTTCGTATTCTGGAACCAGCCGCTCATATTTATTACTCAGATCATCTACTGATTTGCCAACCCAGGACCGGGCCAGCCTCAACAGGGCAGGGACCTCTTCATTACGGATCCCAAATTTGCCAGCGATAGAGACAACATTGCCAAAGTCCTCGGTCACGTTGCCCCCGCCGGCCCCCCACTTGGTGACCTCGTCCGCACTGGCGCCGCCTTTGGCCAAGGCCGATTGATATAACTCATCTTCCCGGGCCATAAAGTAACCTTCAGAAAGCCAGGGCAGCGGGAAAGAGCCCCGGTAGTAGCGTGTCTTACCCATTACCAGCAGTTCCCCCGGCCAGATCGTGGGGGTAAGATGCGAAAAGGCACACTTGAGCGCTTCTGCCCGGCGGACTACCGGGATCTCATGCTCGAGCTCTTCGTACTTCCGGGTATACCAGTAGGGAAACTCAACCGTTGCGGAAGAAAGCGTGTCAAAATAAAGGTCTCTCATCTTTTTCGCCCTGGGTGTCGGTTCTTTCTGAATTTCACGGCTTACCATCTCATCCGGGGATTTACCCCCGTACTCAAAACTAATCGGGATACCTTTCTCTTGCAAAATGTCGGCTAACGTTTTAGACACTGGATCTCCTCCTTCTCATTTCTAGGTACCTCCAAAACAGCACTTTCATTTAAGCAGGAAATATCAGCTTCCTTGCCGCCATCGATAATATTAACTCGGCCGGTTATCCCTCCTTTGTTGGAGATTGCCTAAACATGTAACGAACTTCTTTTACCTGATGTCATTGTAGCAATTGTTATTACCTTAGAATATTGCCTAACCGGTTGAATCCAGAGTGATTTTTAAGACTAAATGCTCAATAGTAATACTAAAGTATGAGAACAGTTCAGAAAAGAAGGTCATAATTAAAATTTCCAATTTAAATGGTGTAAAAGGATTTCATCAGTTTAAAGTGAATACAGCTAATAGGTTAAATTGAATACAGCACTAGGTAACAGGGGAGGCGCTGGTAATATTTGAATTTGCTAATTAAGTTACAGGCTGTCCAAGATCAGCTTTCAGAAAAAACAGGTCTATGCCTGATCTTATATGATCATAAACTGCAGGAGGTCACTATCCCCTCGGGACTACCGCAGCCCTGCCTGATGGAAAGCTACAATAAAGAGTGTCATCATTTCATCTCCCGTAAGCTTGAACTGGCCCAAAAAGAGGCTGCTCCCGCACTGATCTGCTGTCATAAAAAGTTGCATGCTTTTGCTTACCGGACAGACATTAAACAAGACAATCAGAATCTTTTCCTCGTTGGCGGACGGACCTCAGACCCGGCTAAAATAAAATATTTTCTTGATTTAATTACAGCTATCTACGGATTGCCATTAACTATACCATCCGGAAAAGAGCAATCTGCACCGACCATTCCAGAGAAGACCCTTAGAATACAAGAGCACTACGGTCTGACCCGTCAAGAGATCAATGTTTTATGCCTGATTGGGCAGGGTTTCTCAAACCAGGATATCGCCTCAAAAATGTTTATTAGCATGAATACCGTTAAAACACACGTCTCTAATATTCTACGAAAATTAGGGGTAGAAAACCGTACTGAAGCGGCGCTTTTCGCCTTTGACAAGGGGTTGATCCAGAGCGATGAACAGAATTAAAAAAAACCAGGGGCGCTCTATTTTTACCATCTTTTTCTCCTCGGTATGTTCAATTCTCTTCTTGTTGATGTGCCTGTTAACCATCTTAACTACCCTCATAATATTTTCCAATCTGGACGAGCATATCAATAGCCTGCTTGATCGCTCCCTCGTCGTCGCCTGGCAAGAGTATAACAATTTTTTCCATAAAACCGAGAACACACTCTCGATGATGGCCTCGCTTGACCAAAGCAGCTATCTCTTCAGCGACCACAGAAGCGATAACGATGAAGCAATTTTGCTGATTAACAATCAGCCGGAGATCGATTTCTGGTTTACCCTTAGCCCGGAAGAAAATATTATAGCCGGTAACCTCCACGCTGAAAACCTCCCTTCTGCCCTGAATAAGTTGGCCGCGGCCAGCATGATCCGGAAGGAAGCTATTCATAGCTCCGAAGTCCTGCCGGCAGAGTTTTTTATCAATGCCGGCCTGCAGACGAAAGATGATTTTTTAATTAACCTGGACGATAACCCCTACGAGGTTGGCGAAGACGATTACTATATCGAAGATAATCAAAAGATATTCACCTGGGTCCTGGTCCGGGCGGTAGCCGTTCCGGTAGTATCCGAAGACGGTTCCATTCGCGGCTGCCTCCTCGCCGGTGATATTGTCAACAACAACTACCTGATCCCGACTAATTACTCCAATAAAATTAATGGTTCCTACCTCTCTATCGGCATCAAGGGCGTCAGGGTGGTCAGTAATATCGAGTCATCTTCACAGTGGTTTTTATCAGGAACTCGCCAGTCTAAAGAGCTGGTTCGCGCAATCGAACAGGGCCAGAGATATTCGGGAGAGGTTCTAATAGAACCAGGAGAGATCCACCTGATCGCCTCCGAACCGATTACCAGCGCAAATGGTGATATTATCGGAGCATTAAGCGTTGGCGTTCGCGCAAAGGGGCTCGCTACCGTCAAGCGGGATACTTTTTTTACCATCCTGCTTTTCCTGGCGTTTTGCTTATTAATCGCCCTGGCCGTGGCATCGTCTATGGGCCGGATGCTCTCCAAACCGCTGGCCTCTTTAACCTCGCTGACAAAAAATATCGCCGAAGCCCAGGAGCCAATCACCCCGGAGCAGCTCCGTAAACTTGAACTTGAAAGTGAAAACACCTCTCGCATTCAAGAGATCAACAGCCTTCAACACTACTTACACCGGATGGCGATAACAATTTACCAAAAGTCACAGGAGACAGAAAATTATCTTACGGCTCTGGAAGCTGAACGCCACAAGTTGCATCAGTTAACCAACGAGCTGCAGGCCTCTAACCTCTTACTGGAAAAAAAGGTGGCAGAACGTACCAGCGAGCTTCGAAAGGCAGTTGTAGAGCTGAAAGCGCTGGATAATATGAAAACTAAATTTCTCGCCAACATGAGCCACGAGCTACGCACCCCGTTAAATTCAGTTATCGGTTTTTCCGAAATGCTTTATGACGAGATCTTCGGTGAGCTTAACCCGACGCAGAAAGATTACGTGGAGATCATTTTAAACAGCGCCAGAGACCTTTTACAGATCATTAGTGACATTCTGGACCTTTCACGCGTGGAACAAGGTGAGCTCTCCTTGGATAAAAAGATCTTCAGCGTTGAAGAGCTGATCTCCGCTATTACAACTATTATCAAACCGCAAATAGATGCTAAAAACCAGACGCTGACCATCCAGATCGAGCCGGATCTGCCTCCCCTTTATGCAGATCCGGTTAGAATTAAACAGGTTCTCTATAATCTGCTCTCCAATGCCAATAAGTTTACCCCTCCCGGGGGTCAGATCTCCCTAAAAACCGGGTTAACAGACGGGCAGGTTATAACCAGCGTAAGCGATAACGGCATCGGTATTAAGAAAGAGCATCAGGATCATATCTTTGAAGAATTTTACCAATCCGAATCTCTGTACGAAAGCAGGTTTGAAGGAGTAGGACTAGGCCTGCCCCTTTCTAAAAAGCTGGTGGAGCTCCATAACGGAAAAATTAAGTTAGAAAGTGAAGCAGGCAAAGGCACAACCGTCTCTTTTAGCTTGCCGGTTTCGAAGCAGCTAACAAATTAGGAGGTGCTGAAATGGCAGACCAGGGAAAAGTATCTGCCCCGACCGTGCTGGTAGTTGAAGATAACCCCGATCATATGCGGATGGTAACCGACCTTTTAACTGCGTATGGCCTCCAGGTTGTCCAGGCCGTGAATCACGATACTACTTTTGAAGCACTATCTAAAATAGAGCCGGACCTGATTTTAATGGATATCTCTTTAAAAGGGATCAATGGACTAAGCATCACCAAAATAATTAAAGATAATCCTGCAACCAGGCATATCCCCGTGATAATTTTAACCGCCCATGCCATGGACCAGGACCGGCAGCAAGCCCAAAAGGCCTCCTGTGACGGGTTTATCACTAAACCAATAGATACGAGAAATTTGCTCCAACAAATCTTAAATCATATTACGAAGAAATGAGTTTAAGTCACCAAAGAGAACTAATTAGGAGGACATAATGCAACCAGGAACAAAAGTTTTAATTGCTGAAGATGATCCCAATAGCGCCCGCTTGATCACAGATTACCTAACGGCCAAGGGTGCGCTGGTCACCTGGAAAGATAACGGCAGTGAAGCCTTGAAAGAAGTTCAGTCCGAGAGCTATGATCTGCTTATTCTGGATCTTCGCCTTCCGGAGAAAAATGGTTTTGTAGTTGCCGGAGAGATCAGGAACGATGAACGCCTCTTCAATCTGCCGATTATAGTAACCAGCGCCTTCCCCGACGAACAGAACCTGCTGCGTTCGTACCAATTAGGAGTCGATGCATTTTTAAGCAAACCTGTCGATCTGAAAAAACTGTTCTTACTGGCAAAAAATTTGACCTCGCGCAAGCAAAAAAATGAGAATAAAATAAAAGAAGCACTGGTTTTGTTAAATGAATATTGTGAAAAAAAACTGAATCGACCCGGTCATGCTGTTCGTGTGGAAAAAAATTGCCTTTCTTTAGCCGCTGCTTATCAATTAGAAGATCATCTGGCTACCCTCAGGGCTGCCGCCCTTTTGCATGATCTCGGCTTAATCTTTACCAGCAGTGACCTTGAACATGGCCCGGTCGGAGCAGAAATCGCGCAGATGTTTGGGGTTAAAGCAGAGATTGCTTATCTAATCGAAAATCATCATGGCAACATATCCCAAACCACAAAGATAGACTCAGAAGAAGTTTTAGAAAGCTATCTGGGGATCCTTAAAATTGCTGAAAAAATTGAAGAGACCTACCGAAACTCCATCTCCTCTTTTGAACAAGATAAAGAAAAAGGCCTTTTAACCCCTGATGTGGCTTCAGTGATCGCTGAACTCATCATGACCACCTAAAGAACCCTCTATTCTTTATTCTTCGACTAGGGCTGAAAAGGGTGACCATTAATGTCAACCAGCGGCCGGGGAGGATCTTTTTTTTGCGTGGCCAGGGAGACCGTGATCATGAGCAGAACTGAGACCGCAAAGGCCGGAATGGAGCCGATATAGACAGCATCCCAGATCGCCCAATCCATCTGAACCACACCTGCTTCTACCGCGCCTAGATTTGCCGCCATGGTCACACGGTGCATCAAGTAGACAATCGCCAGGATCCAAGAAATCAAGCCGCCGACCAACGCGGCGACAGCCCCGCTCTGGTTGCATTTTTTCCAGAAGTAACCGGCAGCATAAGGCGCAAACAGGCCGACCAGGATTAAAGACCAGCTGATCACCGCAAGCATATAAATAGTCTGGGCATAGCAGGCGATCAACAAGGAGCTTATGGCGATAAAGGGGATACAGAGCCGCGTTACTTTTAAGATGAGCCTGGAATCGGCATCAGGCTTGAAATAACGCAATAAATTGCAGCCGATTACCGAAGAAGCAGCCAGCAAGGCGCTGTCGGAGCTGGACATCAAGGCGGCTACCAGGGCGACAGCAAAGATAACCGTTAAAACAGGGGGCAGGTAATTGATGGCCAGGTAGGGTAGGATCATCTCAGTCTCGGCAATGGTCAACTCCGGGTTTAGCCCGTACATGATCGACCCGAGCAGAACCGGGACCATGCCCACCGTTAGGTAAAGGGCCGCGGCGATGATTGCGCTCCAGGAGGCCACCCTCTCGTTTTTTGCCGCCAGCAGACGTTGAGCCAGATCCTGGGAGGGGATATCCCCCAGGCCGGTTGAAAGCCAGGCTCCCAGGTAGTAGAACCATCCCGGCAGGCCAAAATAACCGAGGTAGCCGTGTTCTTCTGTGGGAACGAGGGCCCTAGCGGGAATCCCGGCCCGGTTGCCAGCAGAGGCGAAAAGATGCTCCCAGCCTCCCGCCTGCGGGACAACCGTGAAAAGCAGCACTGCCGCACCGGCAATGATCATTCCCGTCTGTAAGAGATCAGTAACCGTCACCGACCACATTCCTCCAAGATATGTATAGATAATTAAGACGGCACAGGATAAAGTTATCCCCCAGAAAACGGGGATGCCGGCAAACAGCTGCAAGATCACTCCAAAAGCGACCAGTTGCCCTCCGACCCAGCCAATCTCCGCCACAACCTGGACTAACGCCGCCAGCAGCCCCATCTTTTTACCGTAGCGCAGATCGAAAAAATCAATGACCGTGAGATAGCCGCCCCGGCGTATGAGGCGGGCAAAAATCAGGCCGGTTAAAAGTAATGAAAGCGTTGAGCCCCACGGATCAAAAATGACGCCCTGGTTGCCAAAAAGATAAGACTGGGCCGCTGTCCCCATGAGGGTGCCACCGCAAAACCAGGTAGCAAATAAGGTTCCGGTAGTAAGAAAGAGCGGAAGACGTCTGCCGGCGATGATAAAATCGGTGCTGTTTCTAATCTGCTTATGGCTCCACCACCCCACCGCAAGCATGATCAGCAGGTAGATGGAAAGCCCTGCCATCACCAGGTTAGCATATTGATAAGCTCCCTGTTGCAAGCGCTAACAACCCCCAGGCAATTATATTTGGCCGGTAAAGCGATTGATAATGGGCCCGATTTCATCTTTTAGTATAAATAATCGCCTTACAGTTTACCTATAAAAAAATAGAGTAATTTACGGTTCAAATTACTCTATTTTAATCAACCTAAAAAACAGTTACTCAGGAGATACTTTTTGATTTTTTCGCAAGATGCTCAAGCAGATAAGGGTTGAGTACCTTAATGTAGGTACCTTTCATGCCCAGTGAGCGCGACTCGATCACCCCGGCGCTTTCGAACTTACGAAGCGCGTTAACAATTACCGAACGGGTAATACCCAGTTGATCGGCAATTTTACTGGCTACCAGAAGACCTTCATCACCGCCGAGCTCTTCAAAGATATGCTCGACCGCTTCTAATTCAGAGTAAGAAAGGGTCGCAATAGCCAGCTGCACAACAGCTTTATTTCGCGCCTCCTCTTCAATCTTTTCTGCTTTCTCCCGCAGGATCTCCATACCGACCACGGTAGCGCCGGTTTCAGCAAGGACAAGGTCCTCCGCATTAAAGAGATCGTTGAAACGGGCCAGCAGAATTGTGCCCAGCCGTTTTCCACCACCGACAATGGGAATTACCGTGATAATCTTGTCGGTAAAAAGGCAGCGTTCGGCTTTAAGAAAGACACAGTCATTCGATTTTTGGCGTACGTTTACCCGGGATTCCTCGCCGCGAAGAAGGAACTCATTATAATATTCCGGAAAGCGCCCCTCCTTCAGAACATTGTTGATCATCAGCTCACATTCAAATTCGTCTACTAGAGCATAGCCCAGGATTTCCCCCTGGCGGTCAACAAGATAGACATTTGCATTGATTACATTTTTAAGCACTTCAGCAACTTCGGTGAAATCGACATGCTGACCGGCTGTTTTCTGTAGAATTTTGTTGATGCGACGGGTCTTCTCTAGCAAAGGAGAAGAAATCACGTCGTTCACCTACCTTCTTTTACATTTTTTAGAGAATATATTTACTTAAGTCTTTATTTTTAACAATTTTCATTAATTTATTCCTGACATACCCCCGATCGATGCTTATTTCTTTGGTGTCCGGGTCAGGCAATTCATAAGAGAGCTCTTCGAGAACCTTCTCCATGATGGTATGTAGGCGGCGAGCACCGATGTTTTCCATCTCCTGATTAAGCTCACAGGCCACCCGGGCGATCTCTTCAACTGCTCCCGGGGTGAATGTTAAACTAACTCCCTCCGTCTCCAAAAGAGCGGTGTACTGTTTAATCAAGGCATTGCTCGGCTCTGTAAGGATCCGTTTAAAATCTTCTTCGGTGAGGCTGTGTAGCTCCACCCGGATTGGAAATCGCCCCTGTAACTCTGGAATTAAGTCAGAAGGCTTGCTCATATGAAAAGCTCCGGCAGCAATAAAGAGAATGTGATCACTTTTTACCGGACCATACTTGGTCACCACTGTCGAACCTTCGACAATGGGCAGGATATCCCTCTGGACACCTTCCCGGGAAACATCAGGGCCAGCCGCGTAACCACCTTTTCCAGCAATCTTGTCGATTTCATCGATAAAGATGATCCCCAGTTGTTCTGCCCTGACAATAGCCTCAGAAATAACTGCATCCATATCTATGAGTTTTTGGGCCTCCTCCTGTTTTAATATTTTCCGGGCTTCAGCAACAGTCACCTTTCTTTTAATTTTCCGGGAGGGAACCATGTTTCCCAGAATATCCTGTAGATTAACGCCCATCTCCTCCATCCCCTGCCCGGTAAATATTTCGAGCATAGGCGGGCGCCGATCTTCAATTTCAATTTCCACGTACTCTTCTTCCAGATCACCCTTCTTTAACTTTTCAGAGATCAATTTCTGTTTTTCCCGGGCTTGATGCAGCCGTTCCAGGTAATTGCCATCTTCAGCGACAGTCTCTTCAGGAGCAGCCGGGGGAGAAAATATAATCCCCAGAGGATTTACCTGGCGGCGCCGTTTTTGGGGCAGTGGTACCAACAGTTCCACCAGTTTTTCTTCAGCCGCCTGCTCTGCTTTCTGCTCTACCGCCTTCATTCGCTCATGTTGGACAATCCGGATGGCAGTCTCGACGAGATCACGGACCATCGATTCAACATCACGCCCCACATAGCCAACTTCGGTAAATTTAGTCGCCTCCACCTTGACAAAGGGGGCATCTACCAAGCGGGCCAGGCGGCGGGCAATTTCAGTTTTACCGATCCCGGTCGGGCCAATCATCAGTATATTTTTCGGGATAATCTCTTCCTGCAGCTCCCCCGTTAACTGCTTTCGACGATAGCGGTTGCGCAGCGCTACCGCCACGCAACGTTTCGCCTCTTCCTGGCCGATGATATAGCGGTCCAGTTCGTCTACAATCTGGCGGGGAGTTAAATTATCCGTAAACATCTGCTCCAACCCCTCTACAGCTCTTCTATGATGATCCGGTCATTGGTATAGATGCAAATTTCCGAGGCGATCTTCAAAGCCTGGTAAACAATTTCACGCGGCTCCAGCTCGCTGTTCCGGGACAAGGCCTTGGCGGCAGCCAGGGCGTACGGCGCCCCGGACCCGACAGCGGCAATTTCATCATCGGGTTCAATAACCTCACCGGTGCCGGAGATCAACAGCAATTCTTTACTGCTAGCGGCCAGCAGCATCGCTTCCAGGCGCCGGAGCACCCGGTCGGTCCGCCACTCTTTGGCCAGCTCTACCGCTGCCCGGGTAAGGTTCCCCTGGTAATTTTCCAGCTTCATCTCCAATTTTTCACAAAGAGTTAAAGCATCGGCCACCGAACCGGCGTAACCGGCAATAATCTTATTCTCATAGAGCCGGCGGACTTTCCTGGCTCCGTGTTTGAGAACTGTGCTGTTGCCGAAGGTCACCTGTCCATCGCCGCCGAGGGCGACTTTGCTTCCTTTTTTTACCGCAACAATTGTCGTTCCCTGGAACATCATTCCACCTCTTTTATTCTTCTTCGACTATACTTCGCGGATGGGCCCGGTGGTATACATCCCAGAGATGCCCCTTGCTAATATGTGTATAAATTTGCGTAGTCGAGATGCTGGCATGTCCAAGAAGCTCCTGGACTACCCTTAAATCAGCTCCTCGTTCCAACAGGTGGGTGGCAAACGAGTGCCGCAATGAGTGGGGTGTAAGACCCTCCTTATGTGAGACTTGACGAATATATTTTTCAAAAATATAACGCACCCCGCGGTCGCTCAGAGGACCGCCGCGATGGTTGAGAAAAACCCTCTCTGTTTTAGAAGCGCCTTCTCCGGCAGCAGATAGCAACAGCGGCCGGACCCGGCCCAGGTATTCTTTCAAGAAAGCGGCGGCAACCCTTCCCGTAGGAACGATTCGCTCCTTACTTCCTTTACCGGCTACCTTAATCAGCCGCTCTTCCAGGTTGCAAGAAGAGATCTCCAGGCCGGTTAACTCGCTAACCCGCAGACCGCTGGCATAGAGCAGCTCAAAGATGGTCCGGTCCCGATAGCCCAGTAGTGTACCACAGTCGGGCGCCTCCAAGAAGGCGACAACTTCATGGTAGTAGAAGAACTGCGGTAACTTCTTCTCCTGCCGCGGCCTGGAGACATTACGCCAGGTTCCTTTCTCCAAGTCGCCTTCTTGCTGCAAAAAGCCCAAAAAGGAACGCACCGCTGACAATTTACGCGCTGCCGAGCTGCGAGTGTAATCGTTCTCTTTCAGCCAGGCCAGGTATGAGCGGAGCAGATGATGGTCCGCCTCCTGAATCGGGCTGTCCCCTTCCCTGGTAACTAACAGGAACTGAACGATATCATGACGATAGCCCTGTAAGGTAAGGGGGGATGCGTTTACTTCTACCTCCAGGTAATTAAGAAAACGCTCCAATTGATTATCCAAAAGTTGCACCCTCAGTAGATATTAGCATAACAGTTTTGCATATGCAAGCAAAACGCTCTTTTAACTCTTTTAAAAAGATTGGTGCAATCTGTAGCCCGCTGTCGACACAAAACAGCGCCTTTCTACGAATTTAACCTGGCTCCGCCTGTTGACCGGGAGACCGGATCCTCCACAGCTTCCGGTGAAGAGCTCGCCTTGTAACCACACTCCTTGTTGGAACAGCAGATCCCTTTTTTGCTGCGCTGGTTGGGCTGGACCATTAGCGAACCGCACCGGGGGCATTTTCCTGGCACCGGTTTATCCCAGACAGAAAAGCGGCATTGCGGGTAATTGCTGCACCCGTAAAAAATCCGGCCCTTTCTACTGCGCCGCTCAACCAGCATGCCGCCGTCCAGAGGGCAGGGAACCCCGGTCTGTTTAACAATATTTTTTGTATATTTACATTCCGGATATCCCGGACAGGCCAAAAATCGCCCGAACCGGCCGTGTTTATAAACCAGGTTCTTGCCGCAACGGGGGCAGGTCTCTTCGCTAACCTCGACCTTCAGTTCGACCTTCTTCATCTCCCGCTCCGCCGCCCGGAGCTGCTCCTGGAAGGTTTGATAAAAATCATGCAAAACTACATTGCGCTCAAGCTTTCCTTCTTCAACCTGGTCGAGCTGCTCTTCTAAGCGCGCCGTGAAATCAACATCGATCACTTCGGGAAAGTGCTGTTTCATCAAGTCGACTACAATAAAACCTAACTCGGTTGGAGTAAAAGCCTTCTTCTCCCTGACGACGTAACCCCGGTTGATAATCGTTTCGATAATCGGCACATAGGTGCTCGGCCGGCCGATCCCCTTCTCTTCGAGGGTCTTGATCAGCGAAGCATCATTGTACCGGGGCGGTGGTTGAGTAAAATGCTGCCGGGGCAAAAACTCAACCAAGTTAAGTTGCTGCCCTTCCTTAAGTGGTGGCAACACCGTCTCCTCTTCCTTCTCGGCAGCGGGGTAAACCTTCAAGAAACCGGGAAAGGCCAGGCTTGAGCCAGACGCTTTGAATTCGTACTCCCCGGCGGCAATATCGACCCTCACCTGATCGTAAACCGCGGGAGCCATCTGGCTGGCCACGAATCTTTCCCAGATCAGCTTGTAAAGCCGGGCCTGATCTCGGCTTAAATAAGGCTGGAGAGCCTGGGGTGTATTGTGTACCGCGGTCGGACGAATGGCCTCGTGGGCCTCCTGGGCACTTTTACGGGAGCGGTATTGCGGAGGCCGGGCCGGGAGATAATCCTCGCCGAAACGGTTGGCAATCAGCTCCCGTGCCTCGTGCTGAGCCTGCGCAGCCACGCGGGTGGAGTCGGTCCGGATATAGGTGATCAGCCCCGAGGTTTGACCGTCGCCGAGGTTGATTCCTTCGTAGAGCTGTTGAGCCAGGGCCATGGTTTTACGCCCGGTAAAACCTAATTTCGAGGCAGCCTCCTGCTGCAGGCTACTTGTAATAAAGGGCGGGGCCGGGCGGCGCCTCCGCCGACTTTTTTTAATCTGCTTAACGGTAAAAAGAGCCCCGGTTAAATCTTCTATAACCTTGCTGGCAGCCTGCTGGTCAGCCAAGGCTACCTTTTCACCGCGATGGCGCTCCAGCGATGCCTTAAAGGAGCTGTCGGTACCGTCAGCCTGCAGGAGCGCCTCCAGGGTCCAGTACTCCTCCTCAATAAATTCTTCAATCTCTTTCTGCCGTTCACAGATCAGGCGAAGAGCCACCGACTGAACCCGTCCGGCACTAAGACCGCTGCGAACATTGCGCCAGAGCAAGGGGCTGATCTGGTACCCTACGAGGCGATCCAAGATCCGGCGGGCCTGCTGAGCATCAACCCGGTTCATATCGATCGAACGGGGATGTTTGAATGCTTCCTTGACCGCGTTTTCAGTGATCTCATTAAACTCGACCCGGCAGGGCAGATCGGGATCGATTTTTAAGGCCTGGCTGAGATGCCAGCAGATGGCCTCACCTTCGCGGTCAGGGTCGGCGGCCAGGTACACCTTCTCAGCTTTTTTCCCCGCCTCTTTCAGCTTCTGCAGAACTTTCCCTTTACCGCGGATAGTAATGTAACGCGGTGCAAAATCGTTTTCCAGGTCAATCCCCAGTTTGCTTTTGGGCAGGTCGATCAAATGGCCCTGCGATGCTAAAACCCGGTAGTTCGACCCTAAAAATTTTCTTAATGTGCGTGCTTTCGTTGGTGATTCCACAATCACCAGGGAACCGCTCATTGCTCCTCCTCCATTCAAAGACAAGGCTTTCTAGTCCGTTGTATCTTATCATAAACTACGTTCGAATAAAATATTTACCAGGTAACTGGCGAATTAATCCTTTTAACTCCAGGCTCAACAGGTCGGCCCCGGTCCGGGCTGCCTCCTTGCCGCTGCAGCGGATAATTTCATCAATATGTTGCGGTTGGTACGGGATTAACTCTAAAAGACGCCTTTCCGATTCCTCCAGCTCCGCTATTTTTTGCTCCCTCACTGTCGCCGCCGCCCCGGCCGCGGCGATGCTGCCGGCACAGTCAAGGCCCAGTTCTTCTAGAATATCCTCAGCTGTCTCGACCAGGCGGGCGCCCTCTTTGAGCAGCCGGTGGCAGCCGCGGCTGTAAGGACTGCCGATATTTCCGGGGACGGCAAAGACTTCGCGGTTCTGCTCCAGCGCATGAAAGGCGGTAATCAGGGCGCCGCTCTTCTCCGAGGCCTCCACCACAACCGTGCCCAAGGTCAGGCCGCTGATGATCCGGTTGCGCCGGGGAAAATGCTGGGGTAGGGGCGGAGTATCCAGGGGAAATTCACTGATCACCGCCCCATTTTTAATAATCCGGGCCATCAAGTCCCTGTTGTCAAGAGGATAGCAGCGTTCCACGCTGCAGCCGAGTACGGCAATGGTCTCTCCCTTAGCCTCCAGGGCACCATCGTGTGCTGCCGTATCGATGCCCAGGGCCATCCCGCTAACAACGATAAGCCCGGCAGTGACCAGCTCCCCGGCCAGGCGGCGGGCTACCTCTCTACCATAAAAGGTACAGCGGCGACTTCCGACAACGGACACGGCCGGGCTGTCACTTTTCGGCCAGGTTCCACGGCAGTAAAGTAGCGGCGGTGGCTGGGGGATCTGCTTCAGCAAAGGAGGGTAGTTGGACGAATGTAACGAGAGACAGCTGATCCGCAGCTTCTGCAGCCGCTGCCACTCTCCCTGCGGGTCAATCCGGCGGCGCTCATCGAGCAGCCGCTCTTCATAGCCCTTCAGCTCGGGAATTTCGCCGAGCTCGCTCCGGGAGGCGCACCAGGCCTCCCGGGGTGAACCGAAATGCTTTAACAGGGCGACGATGCGGGCCGGTCCCAGAAAAGAAATCCTGTTCAGAGCGTTTAAATAGATTAATTCCTCTTCCATGATCTCTTTAGATGCGTCTTCCTGGCAAAACTGGTGCCGCCTCCAAAATCCAGGTGCTGCTCAGATTGGTGCTGTCCCTGATTAATCCCCCATTTCACGGTTTTCCACTTTAATAATTCGGTTCTCCCACGTTCTAATTACGGCCTCATCACGGCCCAGCCAAAGAAGATATTGCGGCAACAGGGGCACTTTGCCATAACCCTGCGGCGCATTAATGATATAGTTAGGGATGGCCAGCCCCGAAGTATAGCCTCGCAGGTACTCCATTACCTCCAGGCCCTCTTCGATCTTCACCCAAAAATGGGCCGTTCCCTTGACTCTCTTCGGATGAAAAATATAGTACGGCCGGACCATCAGCTTGAGCAGCTCCTGATTCAGCTTGCGCATAACAAAGGGATCATTATTGACCCCTTTTAAAAGCACCGCCTGGTTCCCCAGGGAGACTCCCGCCCGGGCCAGCCTATGGCAGGCCTCTTGCGCCGCCGGAGTTACTTCAAGAGGATGATTGAACTGTGTATTGATATAGAGCGGTAGGTGGCGGGATAGAATTTCGCAAAGCTGATCGTCAATCCGGAACGGTAGGGTTACCGGGGTCCGCGTCCCGAAGCGCTTAATCTCAACATGTGGAATCTGCTCCAGCTGCTCTAACAGCCATTTAATCTCGCTGTTGCTAAGCATAAACGCATCTCCGCCGGTAAGCAGCACATCGCGAATCTCTTTATTGCGGCGGACATAATCGAGAGCCTTCTCAAGATCACGACGAGGGGTGGCGCAGTCAATTTCACCAATATTCCGCCGCCTCTGGCAATGCCGGCAGTACATCGCGCACTGGTTAGTCACGTTAATAATCAGGCGATCCGGGTAGCGACGGGTTACCGCCGGAGCAGGGGAGGTGTGCTCTTCATCCATGGGATCACTGGTCCCGGTGCGGTCGGCACACTCCAGAATTGACGGGATCGACTGACAGCGGATCGGATCGTCCGGATTGTCGGGATCGATCAGGCTGAGATAATATGGCGAGACCGCCCAGCGATAAAGTTCGCCGGTCCGGTCAATCTCAGCGACCTGCTGCGGGCTCAAAGGAAGGTATCTCTTTAAAAGCTCCGTGGTAGTAACGCGATGTTTAAGATGCCACCGCCAGTTTTGCCAATCCCGGTCGGTAGCCCCGAGAAACGATCTTATTCTCTCCTGGTTCTGTAAAATGCGAGGCCACTGCTGAAAACCGGTCGGGATTGCCGGCAAGGCTGCTTCATAATCATGGATGGTCTCTTTTAATTGCTCAGCCCGCCGCAAAGCTTCCTTTCTTTGTTCATGCTCCATGAACTACCATCCCCCGGCTGTTTCAAAATTCTTATTAAAGTATATCATAAGCTTATAACAGATCAAAACTTACTCTTTTCCAAAAATAAGAAGGCAACGCCAAAACGGCAGGGGAGTTAAGCATACTTCAGCCATGGAAGCTCTACCTGGAACCGTTCCCGGAATCAAGAAGCGGCCAGGCCCGGGTGGAAAGCTTCATGACCAGGTTAACCGCATGCCGGACATCGCTAACATCAACCATCTCCGAAGGAGCGTGGACATAGCGGCAGGGAATCGAGACGGCCCCGGAGGGGATCCCTTCACGGGAAAGGTGAATGGCCCCGGCATCGGTCCCGCCGCGCTCCAGGACCTCAAGCTGGTACGGAATCTTCTCTCTCTCGGCAGTCTCGATCATCAACTCACGCACCCGGGGATGACAAAGCACAGAGCTGTCTTTAACCTTGATTGCCGGCCCCTTTCCCAGGCTTACCGCCATCAGCGGTGCCTCCGGAGTATCACCGACCGAGGTGACATCGACGGCGAAGCCGTAGTCAGGCTCAAGCCGGTAAGCGGCGGTAGTAGCACCGCGCAGCCCTACCTCTTCCTGCACTGAGAAGAGAAAGCAGACCCCCTGCGGCAGGGATGGGGGTAGCCGGCGGGCCGCTTCAACAAGGACAGCACATCCGATACGATCGTCCATGGCCTTGGCCAGGTAGCGCTCTCCCAGATTTACAAAAGGCTGGTGCAGGCAGGCCATGTCGCCGATGCGGACGCGCTCTTTCGCCGCTTCGCGGCTAGCCGCTCCGATGTCAAGATAGAGTTTAGGCCAGCTGAGCTCCTTTAACCCCTTGATCTTTTCATGGTAAACAGTACCGATAACACCGTCTTTAAACCTCAGCCTCTGGCCGACCAGCAGGTGCGGCGCCACGCCGCCAATCGGGGTGATGCGCAAAAAACCGTTGCCGTCGATATGGGTCACGATCACCCCGATCTCATCCATATGCGCCGAGAACATCAGCCGGGGAGCGGGGCCCTCCCGGAGAGCAAAAAGATTGCCTAAATTATCAGTGAAAGTGCGGTCAACAGAACCCCTAACCTTCTCGTCGATCAGCTCTCTTACTGCCGTCTCTTCTCCGGAGGGCCCGTAGGTCTCAACTAACTCTTTAATTAATGCTTCCATATTAATTTATCGCCACCTCATCATATTTTTAAGCTATTGCTTCAAGCCAGGCCCGCACCAGGGAGACGGTATCCTGCAGATCACTTTCTTTTAGCACGCTGCAAGGCGAATGGATATAGCGGCAGGGAACCGCCACGACACCGGCCTTGACCCCTTCCCTGCTGAGAGCGATGGCCCCGGCATCGGTGCCCCCGGCGGTAGCACGACGAAACTGAAAGGGGACCTGAGTCCTCTCACCGGCCTCGATCAGGCTCTGCAAAATACCCCGATCGACAATCAGTGTTCGATCCATGAAGCTGAGCGCGGGCCCCTTTCCAAGTACGGCAGCGCTCTGCTCCTTCTTGGTATCTGGAGTGTCTGCGGCGGCGGTCGCCTCCACCGCAAGGGCGAGCTGCGGGCGAAGGGTATAAGAGGCCACCCGTGCCCCCCGCAGGCCAACCTCCTCCTGAACAGTGAAGGCAGCGTCAAAGGAGAGAGAGTTCTTCTCCCGGAGCAGCTCCAGCAGCACGGCACAGCCGGCCCGGTCGTCAAAAGCCTTGCCGCGAAAGCAGCCCTCGCCGAAGGAGAGACATTCCGTGTCGAAGGCGGCATAGCTGCCTATCGAAACATGTTTTTCCGCTTCCTCTTTGTTTTTAGCCCCGATATCGATATAGAGCTGATCTTCTTTAAAGGGCTTCTTCCGCTCATCCGGTTTCTGTAGATGGATCGCTTTGACGCCGATAACTCCGGGGATTCCCTCCCGCCCCACGCGCACCCTTTTGGAGACCAGGACCCGGCTGTCGATACCACCGACGGATTTAAACTTAAGATGGCCGCTTTTCTCAATCGAGACGATAATCAGGCCGACCTCATCCATGTGCGCGGCCAGCATGACCCGCCTGGAAGGTGAAGAGCTCCCATTTTTACGCACCAGGAGATTACCGGTGGTATCGGTCCGCCACTCCAGCTGCGGATGACCCTGTAATATCTCGATAATCGCCTCGCGAACCGCTCCTTCATCCCCGGAAACACCGGGCAAGTTGGATAATTTTTCTAGAAACATGCCAGTCCCTCCACGAACGGGCGATCAAGGCTGCGAGCAAAAGAAGCCAACAGCCGCCCGGTATTGGTCAGGTCATCCAGGTTCAACATCTCCACCGTGGTATGCATGTAGCGCAGCGGTATCGACAGCAACGCACAGGGGATCCCTTCCCGCGAGACCTGGATCACCCAGGCGTCGGTGCCGGGAGAAGCCGGGTCGGCCTCACGCTGCACGGCGAAGCGATCAGCAGAGGCCACCTCTTCCAGCCGGCGAGTCAAGGCCGGGTGATAATTGGGCCCCACGGAGATAACCGGTCCTCCGCCCAGTTCAAAAACATCGGGGGGGGCCAGCCCGGGAGCCTCTCCGTGAGTAACATCGATGGCCACCGCCAGGTCCGGTACCAGGCCGTAAGCAGCGGTGATGGCACCGCGTAAACCAACCTCTTCCTGAACACTGGCCACGAAATAAAGATTAGCCCGGTGGCAAACAGCGGCAAGCTCCGCAGCACAGATAACCAGCGCGGCCACGCCGGCGCGATTGTCGAGCGACTTCCCGGCAAGGCTGTTTCCCGCAACCATGGCCACCGGCGGCGCATCGAATGAGACCAGGTCACCGATGCGCACCTGCATTTCAGCCTGCTCCCTGCTTAAACCGAGGTCAATAAAAAGATCCTCAAATTTCAGCTCCTCCCGGCGCTCTTTAACCGTAAGAAGGTGTGGCGCTTTGGCCCCGATAACCCCCTTCAGAACTGTCTTCCCATGCACCTGCACAGGCTGGCCGGGAAGAATCCGGGGGTCAATCCCCCCGACGCCGGTAAAACGCAGCGCCCCCCCTTCTTCGATCCTGGTAACCATGGCCCCGATCTCGTCGAGGTGAGCCACCAGGGCCAGCGAAAAGGGCTCTGCACCATCATTTTGACCCCCTTTAAAAGCAATCAGGTTGCCCAGGCGATCCCGCCAGATCTGGGAAGTATAGCGCTCCAGGTAGCCGGAAACCGCTGCGGCGGCCTCATCCTCGCTCCCGGAGATCCCGACGGTACGGGAAAGCTCCATGATCAGCTCTTTGATCTCTTCGGCGTTCATTAGCCCAACTCCCTTATGATATTCTCTCCGCGAGGGACGCGGTTAAATAATAGACCCTCTCTGCCAGATCCGGAGAGAGAGTTCCGGCCCCGCAGGACGGCGTGATTAAATAACGGCTCCGGAGATAATTTTCATCGACACCCTGTTTTACTAACGCCTCCACCTGGGATTCGAAAAGCCGCTGCAATGAAGAGAGCTCTTCGGATTGAGCTTTCTCCGAAGAAGGGACAATCCCCCAGGCCAGGGCGCCTCCCCGGGTGAAAAAGGGGTTCAGGAGATCGCTGTAAACCAGCAGCGACGAAAAATAGTCATAAGCGTCAAAATTAATTATATCCAGCGAAAGCCCGGTGACAAGCGACCAGTCGTTGCCGGCGCAACTATGTAGCCCGGTGAGCCCCCCGGTAGAGCGCACCGCCGTAAATATCTCTTCCAGAGAGGCCTCGATCTCCGGCCGGCCCAGCCCTACCGCCGTGGAGGTGCCATAATGGTAGAGGGCCGGTTCATCGACAAAGATGAGCGCCGGAGATCCAAAGGCCTGTAACTGCCGCGCCTGCCAGCATGCCGCCGCGGCCAAAGTTTTTACGATGATCTCCCTTAAAGAAGGATCATAAAAGGAGGGCTTCCCCGCAGGATCGGTCACCCTGAAACCAACCGTGATCGGACCGGCAACCTGCCCTTTCAGGCACAGGGCCTCTGGGGGAGGCTGCCGTGCACAGCGCTCCAGGAATGCGTAGAAACCGGCGGCACTCTCTTCCATAAAAGCAAACTCGCTGCTTTGTAAAGCATTCTCACCGGCCAGCAGCAGTTCGTAGTAATCAAGACAGCGCTTCTCCCACCCGGGATCATCAAGACAAAAGTAAGGTGTCCCGTTAGGACGGGGCAAGATGAGCCCGTGTTTTAACAGGGGGCCCAGGTATTGCCGGGCTAACCCCTCCGCAGCGCCGCGCCGGGGCAGCTGGGGCCAGTGGGGAATCTCTTTGAAATATGTAAAAATCAGATCCAGGGCCGCGGCGGGATCTGGGTGCGGCGTGCTGCCAATTCCCGTTGCCCGGCCGCATAGATTATTAAGTGGCATCTTTAATGAAACCTCCGCATGATCTTATATTTTCCTCAAGCTCTGCCTGAAATCCCCCTTCCAGCCAGGTGAGCAACCATGGAACCGCTAGCAGAACCAGGCCGCTCATTGCTCTGCTGCCGGAGACAAACCATTTCACAGGGATAACCCGTCTAGCTCGGGATATAGATACTTTTGGCGATCACAAACTCGGTGTTCCCCTTCATCAGAAGCTGTTCTGGACTTTTCGTGTAGAAGATCAGCCCTTTGTAACTGGTCAGGTAATGGTAAGTCGTCCCCAGGAACCTTCCAACAGACATGACTACCAGAGGGCTATCGACCCGGCCGACGATCGTAGAGAAGTCTGCCGGAGAAACCCTGACGAGTGCCCCGCTGGCTTTAATGGCCTGGGCGATAGCCGCCGCAGCAGCACCATTTGCCATTACATCCACCCTCCTCCCTTATATTTTTACCCAGTTTCTGGAGAGATCGCGCTGCAGCCCGGCAGCAGGACCAAAATGGCTTTAAGAACCGGTAAATCCTGTTCCTTCAATAAGAACCGCTTCGAAACAATCCTGCGGAAGCTCCTTTAGAAAGAGGGAAGGCTCTCCCGTAACCGGCCCCCAGCTGCGATAATCCGCCCAATAGGTGCTCAGGTAAAGGTAACGCCGCGCCCTGGTTACCGCTACGTAGAAGAGACGGCGCTCTTCCGGCAGCTCCTCATCACCGGCGCGGTGGCTGGGAAAGCTGCCCTCGTTAAGACCGATGACAAAGACCGCCTCCCACTCCTTCCCCTTGGCGCTGTGCACGGTTGAGAGGGTGAGGTGATCCCCGTCGATTCGCTCGGAGGCGGCGGCGTCGGCAAAGAGCGATTCCTCCAAGGCCAGCGACTCGAGAAAGGCACCCAGCGAGTCGTAACGCGCAGCATTTTCGGCCAGCCGCTCAATCCCCCTTAACCTCTCCTCATATTGATCCGGGTAGTTCTTCTGCAAAATCTGTTCATAATTACCGTCCATGGCCTCAGCAATGAGCCCGGCAATACCGTTTCCTTTTTTACCACTTTCACCGCTACCAGCAACGGGGAGCCGGGCACGGAGCGCTTCCAGGGTCCGGCAAAGTGACCGCCAGCCTTCTTTTCCCCTGGCCGGGGTAACCCGGCCGGAAAGGGCGGCCCCGAGGGGATCGGGGCTCTCTTTCAGATCATTCCAGAGACGGTTAAAGGTGGCCTGGCCCAATCCCGGCTGCAGCAGCGCCAGCCGCCGCCAGGCTTCTGCATCGACGGGATTGTGAAGCACCTTCAAATAGGCAAGAATATCCTTAATGTGGCTTTTTTGCAGAAACTTGACCCCGCCAAAAGTGCGATAGGGAATTCCCTGCCGCACCAGGGCAAACTCCACCTCTGTAGAGAGAAAGGCGCTGCGATAGAGCACGGCCATCTCTTTTAAAGGAAGGCCGCCACGGTGCAAGGCCATGATCCGGTCGAGGACAAACGAGGCCTCCTCGCCGGCATCCCTGGCGCCGACCACCAGCGGTTTTTCGCCGGGAGAGTTCTGCGAAAACAGTTTTTTCGGTAGTTGAACCCGGTTAAAAGCAATCGAAGCATTGGCCAGGGCCACGATTTCAGGGGTGCTGCGGTAATTCTGCTCCATGCGCACGACCAGAGCCTGCGGATATTTCTCGGGAAATGATAAGATGTTACCGACATGGGCAAAACGGAAAGCGTAGATCGACTGGGCGTCATCGCCGACGGCACAGATGGAAGCAGCGCCGGCAAATTGGTCAACCAAGCGGGCCTGGACAATATTGGTATCCTGAAATTCATCAACCAGAACATGGGCAAAGCGCTCCCGGTAATGCTCTTTGATTTCAGGATGCTCTTCAAAGAGCTCCAACCAACGCAGCAGAAGATCGTCAAAGTCAAAAGCGTTGGCTTCTTCTTTTTTCTGCTCATAGAGTAAAGCCAGCTTCTCTACCAGCGGCAGGCAATCGAGGTTGAAAGTATATTCATCAGCCATCACCTCGCGTAAGGAGAGGCCGGAGTTGCGCGCTCGGCTGATCATCCGCCCCAGCAGCCCTCGCCTTAACAGAAGGCGCCGTTCTTCTTCGTCCAGGCCGTGGGGAAGGGTGGCCGCCAGCTGCCTGAAAATACTGCGGCTATCGTCTTCGTCCAGGATCGAAAAATTGCTCTTCCGCCGTACCAAGGGAGCATGCCGTCGCAGTATCCGCGCCCCGATACTATGAAAGGTGCCTGCCCAGAGCCCCTCGGGCCAGGAACCGAGCAGCTTACTTAAACGCTCCTTCATCTCTTCAGCAGCCTTGTTGGTAAAGGTCAGCAGCAGGATCTCTCCGGGCGGAACCCCGCACTTGATTAGGTGGGCGGCCCGGTAAACCAGGGCCCGTGTTTTCCCCGAGCCGGGGCCAGCCAGGCCTAGAATTACCGCGTCATCCGCGGTCGCAAACTTAAACTGGGCCTCATTCAGTTCACACCGTAGCCGCTCCGACCAGGCCGGATCCGCGTTAGCGCGTGGTCTAAGTAATTTTCTGTCTTCACCGGTTTCCAAGGTTCACCCTCCAAAGTTAGTTCTTCCTTACATAAGTTAAGCATACTCCCGCCCCGGACTCAAGAGCCAGTTGGTGATTTTTGGTACCGCCTTTAGATATTTTCGCCTGACGGGGATTACAAAAAGCAAAGTTTCGTAGACATTTTGAAAAGAATACGTTAATATTTATAAAGATGAGCTTAGAAAGGTCTAAACCAGGTTATGTTAACAGAAATTAGAAAGATCTTTTTAGAAGTATGCCAATCGGTTCTGCCGATTATCGCTGTCATTATTGTGCTGCAGCTACTCTTGAAATTACCGGGCGCAATGGTTGGACAATTCCTCGGCGGGGCGGTTATGTTTACATTGGGCCTCTTTCTCTTTCAGATCGGTATTCGGATAGGCTTGCTCCCACTTGGCGAAGCGGTCGGAGCAGCACTGGCCGAAAGAGGCTCTCTGCCGATTCTGCTGGGTATAGCCTTTATCCTCGGCCTGACTGTAACCGTAGCCGAACCAAACACTCAGGTTCTGGCTCATTACGTGGAGATGGCCTCAAACGGTCTAATTGGATCTAAAACATTGACCACAGCGGTGGCACTAGGAGTGGCCCTGTTTGTCGCCCTGGCCCTGCTGCGCCTCTTTTTGAACATCCCCCTTGCTTACCTGGTCGCAGCGGGCTGCGCGATCACCCTCTTCATTCTTATATTCACCCCGCCTCAATTCGCGGCGATCTCTTACGATGCCGGAGGGGTGATTACCGGCCCACTGCTGGTTCCTTTTGTCTTGGCACTGGGTATCGGCATCGCTTCAGTGCTTGGCGGCAGGTCTGTTCTGGAAGACGGGTTTGGGCTGGTGGGCCTGGCCTTTTTCGGGCCGATTATCGGGGTAATGCTCCTGGGGGTGTTTTTTAGTTGACCGATCTGGCCATTTTTCGAGGGCTCGGCCAGGTAAGCAAAGAAGCCGCCGCAGCGGTCTGTCCCTTGCTGGTGCTACTTCTTTTCTTTGGCCCTATTTTTAAATTGCCCCGCAAGCTCCTCCGGAACACGCTTAAGGGTTTGGTGATCGCTTTTGTGGGCCTGATTTTTTTTCTACAAGGAGTCAAGATCGGGTTCATGCCGGTTGGCCGAGAAATCGGCGGCGCTCTCGGAAATTCACCTTATGCCTGGAGCCTGATCCCAATCGGCTTTCTCCTCGGGTTTGCCGCGACCTTTGCTGAACCGGCGGTCCGGATATTAAGCTCCCAGGTAGAGAAAGCATCCACCGGCTATATTCGCTCCGAGCTAATTCTTTACACCCTCTCAATCAGCGTAGCCCTGGTCACCGCCCTGGGCATGGTCAAGCTAGTTTACGGTTTTTCAATATACTACCTGGTTGTTCCCGGCTACCTGCTGGCCCTGGTGATGCTCAAGTTCTCTCAGCCAGCATTTATCGGCATCGCCTTTGATTCTGCCGGGGTAGCCACAGGTCCCATCTCCGTAACCCTGATCATGGCCGTGGCCATTGGAGCGGCGGCAGTACTGGAAGGAAGAGACCCTGTCCTGGACGGTTTCGGCATCGTCGCCCTGATCGCCCTAGCCCCGATCTTACTGGTACTGGCCTTGGGCATCGTTTATCCCGATTCAGAGACGGAAACAGAAGAAGTAGAGACAGTAGAAGAAACTGAAGAAATAACAGGAAACAAAGAGGTTGAAGTAAGGGTGAGAGAAAAGCTCCGGGAAAAAGAAAACCCTGTAACTTTAAAAAGGGGGAAAAAGTAATGGCACCGGCCTCTAATCAGGAACTGATCGTCACCATCATCAAAAAAGGCTATGCCGAACAGGTTATTGAGGCTTCCAGAAAAGCCGGCGCTGAAGGAGCGACAATTATGTTCGGCCGCGGCACCGGCATCCACGAACAGAAAAAATTGCTGGGCATCCCCATAGAGCCGGAGAAAGAGATTATCTTTACCGTGGTCCCAGCAGAAATATCCGAAAAAGTACTGGCCGCAATTATCAAGGCCGGCAAGCTGGAGCGGCCGGCTACGGGGATTGCTTTTGTCCTTGAGCTGAAGACGGTGGTCGGCGTAGCCCACCTGCTACGGGAGCAGGCTTAGTCGCCGTTTTCCCCTAATCTAAGGGGATACCCTGCAGGATACCCCCATCGGCCTCCCGGTTTCAAAGTTACGCTACTTCTTTGCCGCACGCAACTATTCCAACCTGGTGAATTCCTCTTTGCCGACGCCGCAATCTGGACAGGCCCAGTCATCGGGAAGCTCTTCAAAAGGGGTTCCCGG
>JAAZPQ010000219.1 GCA_012797175.1 Bacillota bacterium | reverse complement strand
GCCCCGCAAGAAAGAGCTGATTCTAAAGCGGCCCGTGGGCCGCTCCTCCTGCCGGTAAACGATGAGCAGAGGCCGGCAGGGAAAGAGGGAAGAGAAGATTCTACACTACGAAGAAAGAGACGCTCTAAGAACGGGGTAAGAAGTAATTTACTCCTTGGGGGGGTCGGGGGAGACTCTGATCCGGCCGGTGGCCGGGGTTAAGATAACGTAGATTTTAGATCCGTTCTTGGTTTTAAAGCCTACTGTGCCGCCCCTGCTGGGGGCGCCAAGGGGTGTAAACGAAAGTTTATGCACCCCCTTCACGTGCGGAAAATTGTTCATCGCATAAGAGATACCCTCGGGAAGCTTGACCATGGTCTTCTCCACGGGTAAAAAGAGGCGATAGTCGCCCGCGTGCCAGCGAAAATCGATGCGCGTATTCACACCGGTAGTAATGGCGATCTGCTGGGCCAGGCGCAGATCGGAGACTAGGCGCCAGGCAGTTGTTTCAAGGGTCCATCGCTCCTGGAAGTCTCCGAACACCGGTATGGCCAGGGCCAGCAAAATTGCCATGATCGCCAGAACCATCAGCAGCTCGATTAAAGAGTAGCCTCTTAAATCTAATCTTGCTCTTCTTGCTCTTCTGCTATCCCCATCGTCCTGTCCTGCCCTTCTAAGTTGAAGATGAGGTCGAAATCAAGGTCCAAAAGATGATTGCCGTCCTTTAGATCTTCCAGCCGAACATGCTTGGAGATGGTCTGATGAGCAAATTGCTCAATCTTCTCCAGCAGAGCCAGAAGTTCATCTACCTTTCCTTCTACTCTCAAGGTAACAGGGATGAAGCGGTATTTCTCACCATCTTCGAACTCATAGCCACTTAACTCCTCGAGCGACAGCGCGGTGGAGAAAACTAACTTCTCCAGCGCTCCCAGCACCTCTGGCAGAGCGGCCTCCTCCGGAACTTTAGCCAGCAGGTAGCTCTCTTTTTCGCGGGCAATTTCCCATTCCTGCTCAATTAGTTCTTTTTGGGCCAGCTTCTCTTCTAAAGCGGCAATCGCTTGCTCTTCTTTTAGGTTGCCTTCACGCAGATCGCTGATCTTGGCCAGCGCCGGTTTTAGAAAATAGATCCAGTAGAGCACGCCGGCGGCGATGATCAGCAGAATTATAAGAATAAACGTGGTTACCTGGGTCTTTTTCTCTTTTACAGCCATGGCTACTGCTCACCTCCGTCCGTAAAAGCCAGCTCAATTTCATAGACAAACTGCTTGCTGTCGCTGGGATAGATGATATATTTATGTAAAGCCAACCGGCCGTCGAGATCTGTCTCCAGGGCCTGTGTAAAAAGGGCCACCTGCCTCATTGAGGGGCTCTCCCCTTCGATGGTAAACAGCTCCTCATCGCCGGTATCAAGAACCGCTACTCGCGGCCCGGTTGCTTGAGCGATACCGTAGATCTTTTTAAAAGAGGCCGACCAGGGGGGAGAACCGGTTTCAAGTGATTTTAAAAGGCTTTCCCGACTTTCCAGGCTCTTGAGCCTTGCTTCAATCTCTTTAAGAGGGGCCACGGTAGCCTCAAGGGCGGCCTTCTCCTGGAGAAGGGCTTCATGCTCTACCTCCAGCCTCACCTGGTATAGGTAAATAAAAATTGTGCCTCCTAAAACAAGCACCACGAGCCCGATCACTGCCAGGGTGGCCAGGAATCGCGGCAGGTAAAATTCGCGGGCAATGATAAATTCGCGTGTGCGCAGGTTAATCTCTGTTTTCATCGCTGCCACCCCCGTAAGGCTAAGCCCGCGGCCACATTAAGCAGGTGGCCTTCCCGATCGAGATCTTTTTGCATAAACCGGCGGCCACCCTGGATAAAGCTGAAGGGCCGGAGCAGTTTCGGCTCGACCTTCAGCTCAAATCCCAGGAAAGAGGGCAGCCGCTCGATGGAGGCGCCGCCGCCGCAGAGGTAAATGGTTTTAATCTCTTTCTGGGCCCGATCGATATTGTAGAGGTAAAACTCGAGAGAACGGCGTATCTGCGCGACCAGCTCGTCGGCAATCTCTTGAACCCCTTCAACCGAAAAAGGGTCGCTGCCAAAAAGAAGGCGGTGGGCTGAATCGAAACTGATGGCCCCCTCTTCGGCAATACGCCGGCAAAAATGATTTACCCCCACGCTTAAAGTGCGGGCAAAGCTAAAATCGCCGTGATCGAGGAGCACCAGATTGCTACTTTCACCACCGATATCGAGAATAAGCAGGGTATCTTCTCCTGACCTGCCCGATGCTGGTAAAGTATAAGAAAAGAGACGCTGCAGGGCGAAAGGCTCAATCTCGATCGCCTCCGGGTAGAGGCCGGCATCCGTGATTACGCCGAGGTAATCATTGACCAGATCTTTAGGCGCGGCCACCACGGCCAGCTCCAGTGTCTCCTTTCCATCGATAAGGCGCTCGCCCAGTTCGATATAGTCGATCACCGCCTCATCGATGGGGATCATGATCTCTTT
>JAAZPQ010000010.1 GCA_012797175.1 Bacillota bacterium | reverse complement strand
TGCAGGAGAACTACCTCGGCCTCCAACTGCTGCAAAAGCTCCCGGGCAAAATGGCAGGCGGCACCGTGACCGCAATCTACTACCAAACGCATTCCCGCAAGCGAAGAGGAGGTGCTTTTCAGATGCTGCAGATACCTCCGGGTAGCCTCCCCGTCATGGTAGACCTGGCCGACAGCGGTGCCCTCAGGTCGCGGTAGTTTTTCAGATAACCGGTTATATTCAAAATAGAACTTTTCAATGCGCTTCTCCATCTCATCGGTGAGTTTCAACCCGGCATGGTTAAATATTTTCAAACCGTTATCTTCAATGGGGTTATGTGAAGCGGAGATCACTATTCCGGCGGTTGCCTCCAGCAAACGGGTCAGATAGGCCACGCCCGGGGTGGGGATGATTCCTAACAGGCGGACCGAGACACCGGCGGAGGTGATGCCGGCGCTAAGTGAACCTTCGAGCATTCCGCCTGAAAGCCGGGTGTCCCGGCCGATCAGAACAATGGGGCGATCTTCTTTCTGTTTTAACAGGGAGGCCATTATCCGGCCCACTCGAAAAGCAAGTTCCGGAGTTAGATCACGATTGGCCACCCCGCGAATGCCATCAGTACCGAATAATTTTTTCAAGCGCCTGTCTCCTTTGTTATCTTATGTTAACTTTCGGGGTTGCGGAAAACGGCCGCTCAAGGCAGTGTAGAAGCACCGTTGCCTTCTTCAACAAAATGGACCATCACTGTAACTTTGGGAGGCTCTACCGTCACCCCGGCAACCTCTTCATCAAAAGCATTCAGCAGCAGCGGCGTAATTTCGGTTTCGAAGCGATCACTTCGGCCGCTCAAGTCTACGTAAACCACCACCCGGGCAACCTGTTCGAGCACAGAGGGCACCGCTTCCAGGCGAAGCTGCAACGGTTGACAGGAGTGGCTTTGCCTGATCCAGCCTGCAGCAGGTTGGCCCAGAAACTCCACCTCAACGGGAAAAAGCTTCGAGTGCAGCTCTTCAATGCTTACCTCCACCTGCTGCGGCTCCAGCGAGATCAGGGTTAGCCCGCGCGGTGCCTTCCCCCTGACCTGGACCTGGTGCGTGCCAGCCTCTATGGCTGTAAGATCAAGATAGGCCTCCAGTTCACTTTCTTCAAGCTCATCGAAAGCATGGGGAAGACCTTCCAGGGTCATATTCACGGTTTGAGGCATCTTAACCACGGCCAGGCCCGGTTCGAGGTTTTCATAACTCAGGGGAACCCCATGGATAATTTTTCGCACCGGGGTGGTACGGGTAATATTATCACCGGTGACAAAAAGCCACAGGACTACCGCCAAAAAGACGGCCAGGATCAGATTTAAATTCAGGCGGCGTAAAAATTTTTCCATCATTATTTATTACCCTTCCACGGCCAGAAGTCCAGGTTTAGACCTTCAGTCTGCGGCGGGGCGCAGAGATCGATCAGCATCTTGCGCAGCTTCTTTTCATCCAGGTAGCGAGTAAGGACACCGTTATGGGCAATAGAGACGATACCGGTCTCTTCAGAAACAATTACCGCGACCGCATCGGATTGCTCGGTAATGCCAAGCCCGGCCCGGTGCCGCGCACCTAACTCCTTGTTTAAATAAGGATCGTCGGTAAGAGGAAGATAGCAACCGGCGGCAACAATCTGGTCGCCCCGGACAATTACCGCTCCATCATGAAGGGGACTGCGCGGAAAAAATATATTGATCAACAGTTCGGCTGAAATTGTCCCTTCAACGGCAATTCCTGTTTCCACCCAGTCCTTTAAACCGGTATCCCGTTCAATAACAATCAGCGCCCCGATGCGTTTTTTCACCAGGGCGGGCACGGCTTTCGTTAACTCTTCAAGGAAATGGTCGAATTCCCGGGGGTCCCAACTCCAGTAAGAACGTTTGAATATCTTCCCCCGCCCGAGCTGCTCCAGGGCGCGTCGCAGCTCAGGTTGAAAAACAATGGGGATGGCAATCAACCCAACCGTCATTACCTTTTCAAGAATCCAGTTCAAAGTCTTCAGGCCGATCTTGTCGCTGACAATCATGACCAGCAACAAGAACATCAGCCCCTTAACTAACTGTTCCGCCCTCGTGCCGCGGATAAGCAAAATCAGGCGATAAAAAACAAAAGCAACAATGATAATGTCAATAATGTCGAGATAACCGATGTTCAACTGCAGTATTGCCGTAATGATACGATCCCAAATCACTTTTCAGTTGCTCCCTCTTCCGGCGGCAGGTCACATAAAATTGCTTCACTAGCTATTTGCTATTTCGCCCTGTCTCCGGGAAATCCCTTCAACTGTTAAATAAAAAAGTCAATACCGCGAAAGACGGTTATTTTTCCAGAATTCCCGGTTAAGCCTGACCAATAAATCACTCATGCCAAGTAGCCCGATGAGGTTAGGAAGAATCATCAGCGCATTCAATGAGTCGGCCAGGGCCCAGACCGGGCGAAGCCCGCCGAGAGCTCCTACAATGATACCAATCGTCCAGAGCAGACGGTAGAGGTAACGCCCGCCTCCAAACAGGTATTCGAAGCACTGCTCTCCGTAATAAGACCAGGAAAGAAGTGTCGAAAAAGCAAATAGGACCAGCGCCGTGCTGACAATAACGTTGCCGGCCACAGGCAAGACAGAGTTAAAGGCTGCCGCCGTCATCGAAGCTCCCTCGAGAGGCCCGGTCCAAGCGCCGGTTACCAGAAGGACCAGCGCGGTTAACGTGCAGATAATATAGCTGACGATAAAAACCTCGACGATACCCCACAGCCCCTGGCGGACCGGATGATCGGTAACGGCAACAGCATGGGCAATGGAAGCGCTGCCCAGGCCGGCCTCATTGCTAAAAACCCCGCGAATAACACCGTAACGAATCGCCTGCAAGACCCCGGCGCCGGCAAAACCACCTACCGCGGCGCAACCGGTAAAAGCACAACCAATTATTTCAGCCAGGGCCGGTCCAATCTTCTGATAGCTGAGGAGCAAAACAACCAGAGAGCCACCAATATAGAGCAGGGCCATCATCGGAACCAGTTTCTCGGTAATCTTCCCGATACGGCGAATTCCCCCTAGAATAACCAGGGCGATCAACAGCGCCAGAAGAATGCCGGTTTTTAGGGGAGAGATACCAAAAGCCGATTGAAGGACAACGGCCACGGAGTTCGCCTGGACCAGGTTACCGATGCCGAAGGCGGCGATGGCGCCAAAAAAAGCGTAGGCTAAACCGAGCCCGGGGCTCCCCAAGCCATGTTTTAAGGCATACATTGGCCCGCCGGCAAAGGCCGCCCCGGAGGAGGAGACCCGAAAACGGACCGCCAGAACAATCTCGGCGAACTTGGTGGTCATCCCCAAAAAAGCAGAGACCCACATCCAGAAGACCGCGCCGGGCCCGCCCAGGGTAATCGCGGTGGCCACCCCGGCGATGTTTCCTGTACCCACGGTGGCCGCCAGGGCGGTGGTTAAAGCCTGGAATGGTAAAATATCGCCCCTCTCAGCCGGGCTCCGCCCGCGCCCGGGGAAAAACAGGTTGCCCAGAGCAAGACGAAAAACAGAAAAAAAGCGCCGCAGCGGCAAAAAACCGCAGCGCACGGTCAGGAATAATCCAGCCGACACTAGAAGCATGGCCACCGGCCAGCCCCCAAACCAGTAGAGCAGGGTCAGGATCTTACCGCCCATCCCCAGGAACCACCCGGGTATATCTGCCGCGATTTTCAAAACCCCCTGCCGCTTTAAAGAGCTCGCCTTCCGAAAAAGCCAGGTATTATTCGAAGGCGGAGATAGGAAACAATCCGGGATCTCAGATCGCCTCTAATGATAGTATGAAACAGGGGCAGAGGATCATGCTTTTTTCTAAACCGGCCCGGCAACCAGGTTGATACAGGCCCCGCAAGCGAGGCAACGGTTACCCTCAAGGCCGGTAATTCGAGTCTGATAATACCGGCGGGTGATTAAAAGGGCGCCACATTGCGGGCAGAGGGTATCGGAGCCGCCAGGGAGATCGACATTGCCAAGATAAACATGGCGCAATTTCCTCAGGGCAATTTCCCGGGCCTTTTCCATTGTTTCTATTGGTGTGGGCGGCAGATCCATCTTATACTGCGGAAAGTAGCGGGAAAAATGAAGCGGCAAGTCCGGGTTGATCCCGGCCAGCCACCCGGTTAATTCAGCCAGCTCTTCCGGGTTATCATTCAAGGTGGGGATAAGTAAGCAGGTAACCTCGACATGAGCTGAAGTAGCGGCCAGCTCCACCGTCTCCAATACCGGGTGACGCATACCGCGGCAATATTTTTCATAAAAAGAATCGCTGAAAGCCTTAACATCAATATTCAAGGCATCGATATAGGGAAGCAACTTCTCCAGCGCCTCGCGAGAGATAAAACCATTGGTGACAAGAACATTACGGTAACCATGTTCGTGAAGCAGCCGGGCGGTCTCGAGGACAAACTCGTACCAAACAAACGGCTCGTTATAAGTATAGGCGACCCCAACTACTTCTGCGGGGCTGCCTTCACGCTGCAGCCCCGCCAACACTTGCGCAGGTGTAAGCATAGTCTCTACTGACCGTCCAGGTAACCGTCCAGGCCTACCCCGCGCCAGGGACCAGTTTTGGCAGAAGCTACAGCGAAGGTTGCAGCCGTAAGTACCCAGGGAGAGAATCTGGTGGCCGGGATAAAAATGGTAAAGCGGCTTCTTTTCAACCGGATCCCACTGCAGCGCCGCACAAAGAGCATAGTTTTCAGTATAAAGTTCACCCCGAACCACCCGGCGGACCCCGCAAAAACCGGCCTGACCCTCTTTGATTAAACAACGGCGCGGACAGAGAAGACAGCGTACTTGATCTTTTTCTTTAGTATAAAATAGGGCCTGCTTTTGCATATCAATCACCTTAAATTCTCTTTTGAAGAAAGGGTTCAGCTTTAGATAATTAGGTTATTCGTAGCGGCGGACCTCGAAACGGTAAAGCTCGACCGGTTCACGGGGGCCAATACCGGCCTTCTGACGGGCGATAGCGACCTGTTCGGGCGCCGTATCGATCCCTTCCAGATCAGGGAGGAGAAGACCGCTGCGGTGCCCGCTACGCACCAATACCCCGTATTTTTTGGGATCCAGCTCCGCAAGACTGTCAATTCTCTCCAGCGGCATGAGCACATCTACCGACACGGCCAGGTCATCAATCTCTTCAAGACGGACCGGGTTAAAGCGGGGATCTCTCACCCCGGCACTGACCGCATTCATGATGATCTCTTCGGCCAGGTTTTTACGGGTCGGCTCTACCGTCCCGATACAGCCGCGCAGCGCCTCCCCCTTCTTCAAAGAAACAAAAGCCCCGGCCTGTGAAGAGAGCTCTGCCGGTAAAGGATCGGGCGGCTCCAGGGGGCGCCCGTGCTCCAGGTAATGACGCAAAGCCTGTCGCGCCAGCCGTACCGGGGCACTGGGTCCAGAAGCAAGATCTTTTTCAACCGCAACCTCTTCACTTTCTGCAGAACGATCACCCTGCTCCGCCTTCGACAGGCAGAGCTCCGCCACAAGGTAACCAACCCCGAAGGGGCCCTCGTAAGAGAGGATCTCGGTCTGAAAGGTCTCCCCGGCAAACATTCCCAGGGCAATCAGAAACGAGCGCAGAGCGCATTCCCCGGCCTCTTCAACCAGCTCTTCATCCAAATTCAAGATATCTTCAACTCGCCCTTCGCGTAGCAGCTCCACCAGCAGGCGATCATATTCTTTTCCCTGCGGGCTATACCCGGCCGGCGCCCCGGGAATAAGGCGGTGAGAAAGATCCCCGCTGGCCACAACCGCTACAGGTAAACCGCGGGCCTCGACAGCGCGCCGCAAAGCCTGCCCAAAACGGTACAGTTCGCGGAAAGGAGCAAAGGTATAGGTCAGGTGAAGTCCGGGTACAGAGACTCCTGCCTGCTGCAAATAATAAAGCGGTACCCCGGCACCGTGATCAAGAGGCGGCATCCG
>JAAZPQ010000095.1 GCA_012797175.1 Bacillota bacterium | reverse complement strand
TTCTCCGCAATCTGCTCTTCCAGCTCCCGCGCTTCCTGGTTGAGCAGCTCCAGCTCTTCGTTCAGCTCCTGCAGCCGCTCGTAGAAATCGCCGTCATCCTCCCGGCACTCGGCCACGCCGACGTAGCGGCCCGGGTTGAGGCTGAAACCCTGGTCCTCGATCTCCTCTAAGGTGGCTACCTTGCACAAGCCCGGCACATCTGCATATTTGCCGTCGGGGAAATGCTCTTGCAGCAGCTCTCCGCCGCCGTGCAGGTTCTCGGGTGCCTCGCCCCGGTAGAGGCGGGCGATATTGGCCAGGTATTCCACCTGCTGCGGCGTCCAGTCGCGGTGGGCGCGGTCAACCTGCCTATAAATATGACGGGCGTCGATAAAGAGAACTTTGTCGGCCCGCTCGGTCTCCTTCTTGCCCTTATCCAAAAACCAGAGGGTGCAGGGCAAGGTCACCGTGTAGAAGAAGTTCGGGCCGACGGCGACCATCACCTCCACGACCTGCTCTTCGATCATTTTTTTGCGGATCTCCAGTTCCGAGCCCCGGGCATCAGAGGCAGAGTTGGCCATGACAAAACCGGCTCTTCCTGTCTCGTTTAAAGCGCTGTAAAATATCTGGATCCAGAGATAGTTGGCGTTATCCGGACGCGGCAGACCGAAGGGAAAACGAGGGTCATCCTTGAGCCGCTCCTTGTCCACCCGGTTCACGTTAAAAGGGGGATTGGCCATCACAAAGTCGAATTTGCCCACGCTGTGGTGAAGATCTTCATAGTAGGTATTGCCCTGGCGGATATCGCCGCCCAGCCCGTGCACCGCCAGGTTCATCTTGGCCAGGCGCACGGTTTCGGATATCCGCTCCTGGCCGTAGATGCTGATGGCGTCACCGCCGTTTTCACGGTGCTCCTCGACAAAGCGGGCACTCTGCACAAACATGCCGCCGGAGCCGCAGGCCGGGTCGAAGATGCGCCCCCGGAAGGGCTCGATAATGCCCACGATCAGCTTGACGATGCAGGTGGGCGTAAAGAATTCGCCGCCGCGCTGCCCCTCGCTCATGGCGAATTTGCCCAGAAAATACTCGTAGATCTTGCCGAAGGCATCGCCTTTGATGTCCATAGGGATGGAGCTCATCAGCCTGAGCAGCTCGGTGAGGGTGGGGTTATCCAGGCGGTTGTAGCTCTTCGGCAAAACATCCTTTAGATCCGGGTTTTCCGCCTCGATGGCCCGCATGGCCTCGTTAATGGCCTGGCCGATGTTTTCTCCCTCGGGGAGCTGGAGCAGTGTCGAAAAACGGGCCTGATCCGATAAGTACATGATCCCTTGAGCATGATAGTCAGCCGGTCCGATTTTGCGACGCCCGGTGCTCTGGCCTGCCAGTTCCTTTTCGGCGACGGTAAACTTGTAATCTGCATAACGCAGAAAAATCAGGCCCAGCACCGGCACAGAGTATTCGGATGATTTCAGCTTAGAGTTGGCCCGCAGCTCATCGGCGGCGCTCCAAAGGTGAGACTCTATTTCGTTATTGTTGTTGTTTCGGCTCATATCCTTCTCCCCATAGCATCATTAGATCTCGATAATCGCAGTTGTTACCCCATTAAATAAACAAAGGCTAAACAGGGGTGTCCAGGCCGGGTTGCCGGCCATTGTCTTGCTTAATAAATATTTCAGACAAAAGGCGCCGAAAAACCGATACCAACAACTGGTCCGGCTCGTTGGCAAAACTCGCATCGAAGACCTTATTCACAGGATATCATGTCTCCTTCTTGCACTTTTTAACACCTGCAAGATTTCTAATTGCTTATATAATTCTGTTTCAATAGCAAAACATCCTTGTCAGCAGCTATAATAACATAATCATTTTTGATCCTGCTCAAACACTGGTCCGGATGGATCAGTGATCTTCCCCCGATAAAATAGACACTGGGTTAAGCTACTTTTCTTTCCTTTTCTTACTTTTCTGGGATATTGTACCCAATTGCTGAATGTATCCTGATTCGGTTGTAGAATACCTCGATATATTCGAAAATGATGCGCCTTGCCTGCGAACGGGTTTCAAACATGCAGTTGTATACCAATTCGACCTTAAACTTAAAAGAGATACCAATGAGCCGAATAGGGCGGATGGGCAGAACAGCGCTCCGGTTGAATTCTCGCAATACATCAACTAAACTATAGATAAACAAGAATAATAGCTTGGCCATGCAAGCAGCGCCGGCTGATAGGAGAGGTAAAGTCATGTCTTTGAGACAGTTTGTTCTCGAGCTGGAAACCACAACGCGGGAGACGCTTTACGATATTACGGAACAAGTCCGAACAGAGGTGGCACAAAGCGGCATTAAAAACGGGCTGGTTTCAATATACGCCCAGGGGGCTACGGCGGCGATCATGATCCAGGAGAACTGGGACGAAAGCGTGCAAAATGACGTGATCACGCTGTTGCGTAAGCTGGTCCCACGCGGTGGCTGGGAACATGACCAGCAGGACGGCAACGCCGACGCCCACCTCAAGTCGGGGCTGGTTGGCCCCAGCGAAATCGTCCCCCTGATCGACGGCAGCCTGGGGCTCTCTACTTGGCAGAATATCTTTTTCTGCGAATTTGACGGCCCCCGAAAAAAACGCCGCATTATGGTAACGATCATCGGAGCCTAGTTTCCTCTCCCCCGGTAGGAGAGGGAACTACCCTTCAGCTTTGAAAGTCTTTATTCGTATGATAGAAGAAGCTGATAAGAGAGCGATTTAATATTCATTCAGCATCTTGCTTCTCAAGCTATGACCCAGCCATAATTTCCTACCGAAAGATCAACACTGCACACTTTTCCTTCAGAAGCATCCAGTGTAATCTTATATTCAGCTTTAAATCTATAGAATCTGTCATTAGGCAGGGCGGTCACAAGTTCCTTTTTCCATTTAGATTGTCCTCGAGCCGGTAAAAGTCAACTTAATAGAATGCCAAATAAAACCTGCCCCTTATTAAGGGGCAGGTTTTATTTAATGCTTACCCTTTTAATCCGTCCAAAAAGCAACCCGGAAGTTTGTTTGCCCTGTTAGTTGGATAATCGTAAAGCACAATCGTCAACTAACCTGCCAGTATGATAGGGCCAGAGGTAAGATCTGCTTGTTACTATGCATTCCAGTTTACCTAAGACCTGCAAAGCAGTTTCACCAGGATGTAGACCTTACTGAAAAGATATCTGTTTTATTCAGGTATCGTTACAGCAGCCTCACCTACCCCAACTTTAACCCCATCCTGGTTTTCACACCAGAGCTCTAATACTACGAAAGAGGTCCTGTCACTGCGAGGGTGTTTTTCAATTACTTGAGCATAATTGGTAATATCATCTCCCGGGCGTACAGGGTAAAGAAATTTACCCTCTAAGGATTTTAAAAAGCCCCCTCCGGGGTAAGCCCAATCAGTAACGATCTTTCCCATAAAGGAGAGGGTCATCATCCCATGGGCAATAGTAGTTCCTTTGCCTAAAAGGTTAATCTTCTTACACCATTCCGGATCAATATGAATCGGGTTAAAATCAAGAGAAGCCTCGGCGTTCTTGTCTATCTTTTCCTGGGTAATATGCTTACTCTGAGAGGGTAATTCATATCCCAATTCAATTTTATCAAATTCTAGTTTTTCAGACATCTTAGAAACCTCCTCTTAATTAATGGCTATCTTCTGAATGTTTATTTCTTAATCATTTCCTCGTTACCCTGAAATTGTAACACCAGCCCCCCAATCCACCTGCATACCATCTCTTGTTTCTGATTGGTTATGAAGAACTCGGCCACGGTATATTTCTTTCCCCGTTTTAGATATTTGTCAATTAACTTTGACTGACAATAAATGGTGTCACCAGGCCGCACGGGAACACCAAACTCTAGCCTTTGGCCCGGATTGATAGCCCCAGGCATTTTTGCCCAGTGATCGGGTGGCAGTGAGGCAAATACGATCGGTACAACAATGGTAGGGGGGGCAATCAAACCCCCAAATTGAGAGTTCTTTGCAGCTTCTTCATCAAAGTAAAATGGATTGTAATCTTCAGTTCCTTCAGCATAAAGTTGGATTCTTTCCAAGGTAACCGTAAAGGGTTCGGTGTTATATACTTCACCAACTTCAAGATCATCCCAACTGCGTTGTTTTTCCTCGTATTTGAAAAAGTTTTTTTCAAACCGTTCGGGTAATTTCTCCTGTACCACAGGATCAACCTCCTTATGTTTTAATGTCTTAAGTTAATAAAAGGCTTTAGACCTTTCGATCGCGGTCTTGCCAGTATTGGGCTCGAATTTCGTGTTTTAATACTTTACCGGCTGTAGAACGGGGTAGAGTTTCTACAAATTCTATTGAGCGTGGCTTTTTGTAGCCGGGCAAATGTTCTTTACAGTGTTCAATAAGATCCATTTCGGTTAAGGAGCTATTTGCCTTTTTAATTACCAAGGCTTTAATGGCTTCGCCCCAGTATTCATCTGGAATACCTATTACAGCCACTTCGGCAACTTCTGGATGTTGGTACAAAACATCTTCGATCTCTTTTGGGTAGATATTTTCTCCTCCAGAAATGATCATATCCTTCTTTCGATCTACTATATAGATATAACAACCTTCATCCATCTTACCTAGATCACCAGTGTGGTACCAGCCATTACGTAAAGTCTCTTTAGTAAGTTCGGGGAGCTTCCAGTATCCCTTCATGACATTGTCTCCACGGACAATTACCTCACCTACCTCACCAAAAGGCAGTTCCCTGTCATCATCGTCTACGATTTTGGCCTCCATCCCGATTACCTCGCGCCCTGCTGAAGACATTCGACGTATTTGTTCTGGGGTGCCTTCGAGCACATGGTCTTCTGGTAGCAGCATGCTCATCGGAACAAAGGTTTCGGTAGCACCATATACCTGAAGAAAATTACATTGAAAAAGTTTGATAGCTTTTTTAAGCGGTTCAATTGGCATTGGAGCAGTACCATAAATGACACATTCCATGCTTTTTAGATTAAAATCACTGACCTGCGAATATTGCAAAATAGCCAATAGCATAGCCGGAACCAACAGGCCATGCGTTACTTGGTATTTCTCAATGGTTTTCAGTACTGCCTCTGGGCTAAAAGTACGCAAGGTAACATTAGTAGCCCCCATAAAGGCAAAGGCAAACATGGCCATGGCATCTCCGGCATGGAACAAGGGTGGGGTATTTAAGTAAACCATGCCTGGTGCGATTCTGATCCCAACTGCCGAATTGAAACAACTAGAGATTAAATTACGATGAGTAGTCATAACACCCTTGGGCAAACCAGTAGTTCCACCAGTATATCCCAGTACTACCATGTCATCTTCTTCTACAATTACAGACGGTTCATCAGGACTGGAATCGCTGATTATATCGTCATAAAACAAATAACCTGCCAATTTTTGATCTATGCTAACTAGTTTAGCAACACCGGGAGTTTGAGGTTTTACTTCTTCTACTGTATTCTGGTACAAACTGCCGAAGAAAAGTAGTTTAGCTTCGGAGTTGTTTAGAATATAAGTTAACTCTTTACTGTCTGATCTAAAGTTAAGCGGGACAATAGGAGTCCCCGCCTTAGCACAGGCAAAATACAGCTCAATATACTGGTAGCCGTTATAATATAATACGGCTACTCGATCACCTTTACCCAGTCCTAGATTTAAAATCGCATTGGCTAAGCGATTTACGCGCTGGTTAAATTCAAAAAAAGTAAACTCTACATCATCCTCTATTGAAGCAATACGGTTAGGATACAGTCTAGCATTCTTCTTTGGAATATCGGAGACCAACAACTTTGATTCCTCCTCTCCTAAGTTGAAAAAATATTTAACCGTTTTCTTGAAGTCTTAAAACCTCTCTTTAAAAATACCTCCTTTTGATAAGCGGTTATGACATTGACGTCATTGTCATATTTACTATACAAAATAGCGAGCCTATTGTCAAGACAATATCAAATATTTTATTTATTAATTTTTTGGAAGGTAACCTTTGCCTTTATAAAGTATAGTGCCCTTCCCCCGGTCTGCTGGACACTGAGTGGCTGAAGCGTGAACCAGGCCCCCGGTTAAGGCGGGATCTGGTTCTTAAAGAGAAAATACTTGAGATCTATCATGAAGGCCGGGGCTATTATGGAAGCCCGCGTATTCACCGGCAGCTGGTCAAGAAGGGTTTTCGTTGTGGCAAGAAAAGGGTGGAGCGATTAATGCGAGAACT
>JAAZPQ010000094.1 GCA_012797175.1 Bacillota bacterium | reverse complement strand
TCCGGCAAAAGGTCGGTCCTCATGCCCATGTAAGAGATAACCCCTAGAACAATCACCAGCACGACGGCAACAATAACGGTATACGGTCTTTTGACGCTAAATTGTGAGAGCATCTGCTTCCTCCTGACTGATCAGTATCCGTTACTATATCTACTATTATCTCTTTTTCGTGAATTTAAGTTGGTTCGTTGCTCTAGCCCAAACCATCTGGCCAGGTTTGGACACCGGCTAAAAGGCCGATAATAGGCCGCTGCCGGGCGCTTCAGTGCCGGTTTCCCGGTATGATTTCCCAATTAAGCATATTCTTCGTATTGTCCGGATCTTGTAGCTTTAACAAACATCATTGATTATATCATAAGGCACAACCTTTAGCATAAAAACCGGGCAGCCGGGATCGTGTCAAGATACGCTGGGAAATATTTAAGCCAGGCGCTCGTTACGGGCAAGGGCTTAATGTATCACGGTAATTTTACACTAACCCAGAAAGAGGGATAAAAAGGGTACGGAAGAGAGAAAGACTCTTTCGTACCCTGAGGTCGGGATTAAAGCCAGCCCCGGTAGCGCATCGCTTCGGCCAGGCGCTGGACCGCGTAGCCGTATGCCGCTGTCCGCATGGTCCCCTCAGCGCATTTTTCCCGGCCGAACCGGTGAACCGCGTGAAATGCCTGCACCATCATCTTCTCAAGGCGCTGGTTTACCGTCTCTAGATCCCAGTAGTAGCCTTCATTGTTCTGGACCCACTCAAAATATGAGACCGTCACGCCGCCGCTATTCGCCAGGATATCGGGTACCAAAACAATCTCTCTCTCTTTAAGAATCTGCTCTGCTTCGGGCGTGGTCGGCCCGTTCGCCGCCTCCACGACCAGGCTGGCTTTGATCTCGGGCGCATTTTCGGCGGTAAGCTGGTTTTCAAGGGCAGCAGGAACGAGGATGTCGCAGTCTACGGTGATCAGCTCTTCGTTGGTAATCTTCTCACCGCCGGTAAAGCCTTCAATCAGCCCGCTCTTCTGGACATGATCGAGCAGGGCCGGGATATCGAGCCCTTGCGGGCGATAGACGCCCCCGCTGATATCGCTAATGGCTACAATTTTACAGCCCAGCTCGTTAAAGATCCGCGCCGCCTGGCCGCCAACATTGCCGCAGCCCTGGATAGCGATACGGGCTTCCTTCAGGGAGATGCCGCAGAGTTTAGCCGCCTCGCGCGTGACGTAGACAGAGCCCCGCGAGGTGGCCTCTTTTCGACCGAGGCTCCCCCCCACCTCCACCGGCTTACCGGTCAGGACACCCGGTGAATGCCTTTGGGCCAGGTAATTATACTCATCAACCATCCAGGCCATCACCTGGGCATCGGTAAAGAGATCGGGCGCCGGGATATCTACTTCTGGTCCCAGTAAAAAACCGAAAGCCCGGATATAGCCGCGGCTGAGCCTTTCTTTCTCCGATGCGGACATGCTTAGGGGATCGCAGGCCACCCCGCCTTTGCCTCCCCCGAAAGGAACGCCGACCAGGGCGCATTTCAAAGTCATGAGCGCGGAAAGTGCTTTTACGTTTTCCGCGGTAACATCGGGATGAAAACGAATGCCCCCTTTAAACGGCCCAAGCACATTATTGTGCTGTGCCCGGAACCCCGTAAAAACCTCCACTCCGCCATGATCCATCTTCACCGGGATTGAAACCTCGACGAAACGCATCGGCTTTTTAAGGTGCTCGTAGACAACCGGGGAAAGTTGCAGCCTCTCTACAGATTCCCGGATCCTCCGGTCAGTCGCCCCGAAACTGTCTTCTCTTCTCTTCTCCATGCTGCATAATCCTCCCACGATATTCTTTCTCTATAGATTAAACTCACTTGGCCCCATCGTCAATATGAATTTGTTAATTAATTGATCTATCCTGTGATCCCGGCCAGCTTACGGGCCAGCTTTTTCTTATGATCCAGGTCCGCCTGCCTGGCGATGACCACCCGCTGGGCCTGGGGTGAACCGGCACCGTGCATCGATTCGGTGAGGTAGGCCGCCGCAGCCGGGCCGAGGGTTAAGTTCTCTACCAGGCGCAGCATCTTCAGCCGGCAAGAAGTCTCTATGCCAGCGATACCCTGAAAATATTTCGTCAGCAACGGCCCGATCTCCGGATGCTTTAGGTCCGCCAGGGAAGGCAGGGTGGCGATCAGCCCCCCCGCAATATCTTCGGCCAGCCTGGCGATCTCGTAAGGAAAGCGGGTCACGTTGAGCTTGCAGACATTGGCTAGCAGCAGGTCGATCAGGTAAGTTCCCGACGCGGTAGCCCGGCCCTGGGCTGAGCAGGCGATACCGCAGCAGAAAAGCGTCTCGTTGAGGTGAATCATCTCCACAAGCTTATCCCTGATATGCGAGGCCCTATCGATACCCTGATATTCGGCCAGGGCTGCCGCCGCCCCGATGAGGATATCGCCGACGCCAACCTTGCAGCCGCCGTAGCTCTGGCGGTGATAGCCGGCGAAGCGCTCGACCAGGCGCCCGGAGTAGCGGTACTCTTTACACATGAAGACCCTTTCCCAGGGGACGAAAAGATCGTCAAATACTATGAGGCACTCTTGGCCGCCGTAATAGAGGTTGCCCCTGTCGTCCGGTTGAGGTTCCATCTTGCGTGTATCCGAAGGCTGTCTTCCCAGGATGTAGATAATCCCCGGCGCATCTGCCTCCACAGCAAAAGAGACGGCATAATCCCGGTCTTCTTCTCGCATCGCCAGGGTCGGCATGACAATAAGATAGTGCGAGTTCAGCGCTCCAGTCTGGTGACATTTCGCCCCTCGCACAGTAATCCCACCACTGTTTTGGCTGACAATCCGCAAGTAGAGATCCGGGTCAGCCTGCTCATGGGGCCGCTTGCTCCGATCTCCCTTGGGGTCGGTCATGGCCCCGTCACAGACCGCGTTTTCATCCTGAACCTGCTGTAAAAAGCGGTTAAATCTTTGGTGGTAGGGCGTTCCTAGATCGCGCTCCATCTCAAAAGTAGTTATCTCCAGCGCATTTAGTGCATCCAGGCCCACGCAGCGCTGGAAACAGGTTCCGGTCTCCTGCCCCATGAGGCGCTGCAGCTTCACCTTCTTAACCAGGTCGTCTGCCGAACGGTGGATATGGGTAAAGCGGTTAATGGTGCGGCCGCTTAGGTGAGATTGCGCGTAGATTAGCTCTTCATACTCGG
>JAAZPQ010000093.1 GCA_012797175.1 Bacillota bacterium | reverse complement strand
GCCAGGTTGTTGCCTAATACTCCCCTTCATGGAGTCAATTCTATATCATACTACTTAAAGTTTTACGTGAATACATGATCGATTATACGCACCAGGCCACGCCTTGTCAAGCAGTAGTTTGGCGGGGTTCCTTCATTGACCGTATTGGATAACAAAACTACAGCAACAATTATGAAAAGGATCTTGACAGGGGCAAGAACCATTAAATAGCCACCGCCGGTCATTGCTCTGCCTATTTTTCTTTGCCTGCCACCCCCGTCTCCAAGGTGTTTCTACTGGATTTTAATTACCGGCGCTCTGCTCCAGAGCCGCTCCAGCTTGTAAAACTCCCTCGCTTCAGGCTGTAATAAGTGCACTACCAGGTCGCCAAAATCCAGTATAACCCACCATCCTTCGCGATAACCTTCCATCCGCAACGGGGAAAGCCCCGCCTCTTTTACCTTTTCAAGCAGATAGTCACAAATGGTCTGGACCTGAACCCGTGTTGCACCGGTGGCGATCAGAAAGTAGTCGGCAACAATGGAGACCCGGCCTACTTCCAACAAGGTCAGATCTTCTGCCTTTTTCTCTGCGGCCAGTTCAGCTGCCCATAAAGCTAGCTTTCGGGAGCCGCTTGGCAATCCCGGCAAGCAGTCCACCTCCTTAAAGGTATTCTAAGGATCTTTTAGATATTCCGCATAGTTTTGGCCAATAATTACAGTCACATCGATTTGAGCTTCTGGATCATATTGATGGAGCATTGAGGCGCCGGGAATATAGAGGGCCGCTGCCCGGGCCTTGTCCACAACTTCACCCAAGGCAATGACCTGTGTCGCCGCGTAATCAAAATGATCGGCATTCCCTGTTTTAACGACCTGGAATCCCTCTTGCTGGAGCAAGGCGGCAACCTCGACAGCAAGGCCTTCTACACCACTGCCGTTAAGCACCTCGACCTTAACCTCTGAGGGTATCACCAGGTAACCTTCGTTAAGTAAACGCACGATATCCTTTAACGATTCTACATCGGGCACCCAGTAAAGGCAGCCGTCAATAACCTCTTCTTTCCCCGAAAGAACCAGTTGTCTCATCTCAGTAAACTTATATTCGGCAAATTGCTCACGCAAGGCGGTCAACTCGCGCCAGGAGAGGTCGGTCTCCAGGTAAGGTGAAAGCAGCTTGATCATCTTCGGCCAGTGCCAAAACTTTTTTTGCTCCATCTTATTCCATAGGCCTGCCAAAACCCTCTGCTGACGGTTCAGCTGCTCCCAGGGCGGTTCACTATGGTCAGCCGTTAAAAAGTAACGGTAGAGTTCAAACCCGCTCAACCGCTTCTTCTCCCGGGGCAGTAAAGCACCCCCGCCTTCCTCTCCACCCAGTTCGCTTTTTTCTACGCCGCCCAGGTAGTCTCCTAAAACTATGATTCCCTGGTAATTTAGAGCAGCATAATGATGCACCGAAATACCGGTCAGCTCTTGGACCTGCTCGATAAAGGCGGGTTCATCAAGATCAGGGTAAAGCCGGCCAAGAGCTTCTGGAGAGCTGTTTTCAACCTCAATCATCGTATTACCGGGAATATAAAGTAAGCTGAGGGTCTCGTTGAAAGTGTCATGATAAAGCATCAGCAGACGTTCTACATAGGGATTTGCTCCCCAAAAATCAACCCCGTAGAGAAGGTAGACCCGCTCATCCCCGCCCTTCTGCAAGCGCAAAGCCTGCGCCCAATCGGCATTGTTATGAATAGAATGAAAGATCGAGATAAGATTAACCGAGAAAGCTACTACCAGGATAAGTATCATTAACGCAATAAGAATAATTATCCTCTTACCCTTGCGGCGCACCGGTTTTTTCGACTTCTGCAGCAGGTATGACCTGCTGTAGTACATCTTTCAGCCTCCGTTCGCCCTGATGCCAGCCAGTAAGCTATTCCGAAATTGAACTGAACGGGGATGGAGCAACAGGCCCTTTTTAAGCACTGATTGAATCGTTTGCTCCACTGCCGCTAAAAGAGCTCTTTCCAGATCTGCGTGGGCGATCTCCCTTAGTTTCTCCACCCCGTCAAACTCTCGCCCCGGCTCGATAATATCGGCCAGGTAGAGAATCTTCTCCAACAGTGACATCTGCGCCCGTCCGGTAGTATGGTAAGCCACGGCTTTGATCACCGCGGAATCGGTTACCCCCAGCTCGACCGGCAAAAGGGCGGCCCCGACCGGGGCATGCAGCAGCCCCTTTTCTTCCAGGCTAACCCGGTCGAGACATAACCCCATCTGCTCAGCTTTTCGATAGAGTTCAATATGGCTGTAACCTTTTCCGTAGTCATGAAGCAAACCAGCCAAGTAGGCCCGGTGCCTGTCCCCCCGGTAGCGAGCGGCCAGGGTAGCCGCGGTTTCAGCCACCCCTACGGAATGCTGATAAAGCTCTGCACCAAGATGAATCCTTATCGGTCTTTGATAATTTTCTATGCCCATTATCTGTCAATCTTTTACTCTCCAGACGATACCGCCCGGCCGGATCTTAACTGTCCGGAAAATTGCGTCATTTAAAACGTTCTTTCTACCCTGCTCTTAGAATTGTTCCCGCGGCTTCGCTTCGTTCACCACAATCTTCCGTCCATCAAGATCTACTCCGTTTGTTTTTTCCATAATCTCTTCCATTTCGTCTTCGTTAACCTCGATAAACCCGTACCCCCTGGAACGGCCCGTTGACCTTTCGGTAATGATCCGGCAACCCAATACCTGGCCGTATTGCGCAAAAAATTCTTCCAGCTGGCTTTCTGTAGTGCTCCAGGGAATATTCCCCACGTATAACGTTTTTACCATAAAGCTGTCACCTCCATCAATATTATAACCTATTTCCACAGTTAACAAACTATTTTTTATAAAGGCCGTGTTTTTTAATGTATTGTTCCACCGGCTCCGGAGTCAGGTATTTGATCGTCTTTCCCAAAGCGGCTCGTTTGCGAATAAAGGTAGAGGATATGGCCAGGGCCGGTATTTCGAGCAGATGTATTTTTGATTTCATCTCCGGACAAAGTTTTTCCGTCATTTCACCGAGTTTTTCCAAAGGATATTCCGGTCGTGAAACGGCAATAAATGTACATTGATTCATTAAGGCAGAATAATCCTTCCAGGTAAATATCTCCAGAATAGCATCGGCCCCGGTGATAAAAAAGAGATTGGCTCCGGGAGCGCCGTGGGTGGTAAAATAGCGAATCGTATCGATAGTATAGGAGGGTTCTTTTTTATCTACCTCCACGCGGGAAACTATAAACGAGGGATTGGACATTACGGCAAGGATCGTCATCAGGTAGCGGTGCTCTGCCGGTGAAACCTGCTCTTTATCTTTATGTGGCGGCAAGCCCGCCGGGATAAAGATAACATAATCCAGAGAAAACTGCTGCCTCGCTTCCTCTGCTGTAACCAGGTGACCAATATGGATGGGGTCAAAAGTACCGCCCATAAGGCCGATGTTCAGCTGGCCAGGTTTATGGCTGGGTGGTAAAGACAAAGGCGCAAGCTCCTCTACATACTTTATGCATCATAGTAAAATTCTTCTTCGCCGATGCAGACCGTATCTCCTGCTTTGACACCCATTCTTTTTAATTCCTTCTCCAGTCCGCAACGTCGGCAGTATCGCTGAAACCGTTGCAGCGATTCTTCATTTTCAAAATCGGTTTGCGCAGCTACTCTTTCAATACGGCTGCCGTAAACCTGGTAAATATCTCCTCTTTTCTTGACAACAAGGGCGCTCTCCTGCTCCGGAGGCCTTGGCCTGAAGACCTCTTCATCGGGCCCGGTCGGTGGTAAGACCGAGAGACGCGCCACCTCTGCCGCGAGATGGTGAACAAGCTCCTTCACCCCGAGACCGGTAGCCGCAGAGATCCCAAATATCTTTACCGGGGCCCCCTCTTCTTTTTCAATGGCACGGCACAGCCGGTCTAGATTCTCTTCCGTCCCCGGCAGATCCCTCTTGTTCCCGGCAACAATACGGGGATAGCTTGCCAGCCGCTCATTGTATAGTACAAGTTCTTTGATCAGCTCTCTATACGCTTCGACCGGTTCGGGTCGGGCCATGGGTGAAAGATCGATGACCATCAAAAGAAGGAGGTTTCGCTCGACATGTTTTAAAAAACGGTGCCCCAAGCCAGCCCCGCGATGCGCCCCGGTGATTAAACCCGGCAGATCGGCAACGACAAAACTCTCTCCTCTTTCTGTCTCCACCAGGCCCAATTGCGGCGCCAGGGTCGTAAAGGGATAATCGGCCACTTTCGGGCGGGCCGAGGTAATGCGCGAAAGCAGTGTTGATTTTCCGGCATTCGGAAAACCAACCAGCCCGACCTGGGCAAGCAGCTTCAGTTCAAGGTAAATTTTACGCTGCTCTCCGGGCAAACCCTTTTCGGCGTGCCGTGGCGCCTGATTTCTCGAGGTGGCGAACCTTTTGTTGCCCCGCCCGCCAGCTCCCCCGGCGGCTACCTTTACTTTCTTCCCCGGGAAAGCCAGGTCGGTCAGTAAGTCCCCCTCTTCGTTCCGGACAAGGGTCCCCGGCGGAACCGGGATCACCAGGTCTGCACCACGCCGGCCGTACCGGTTCTTGGTTCGCCCGTTGGTTCCGGAGGGAGCCCGCTGGTGGCGCTGGTAGCGCAAGTCTAGAAAGCTCTGTTTGGAGGGATCGGCTACCAGGAAGACGCTTCCCCCGTCGCCCCCATCACCGCCGTCGGGACCGCCCCTGGGTACAAATTTTTCACGACGAAAAGAGACCGCCCCGTCACCGCCCCGGCCACCGCTAACCTCAAGCCAGATCTCATCGACAAAAATTACCTTACACCCCCCCCCAACCTGCTTTCGCCCCCCGGAAGGAAAGATAAACAGTGGTCGGCCCTTCCGGTTCTTACTTTTAACTGAAAAAAAGCCCGGGGCATCCCCGGGCTTTAGATGACCGCTTCGCTTTCCAGCGGATAAACGCTGACCTGTTTTTTGGCGCGGTGATCGTGCTCGTAGACAACCCGGCCGTCGATCTTGGCAAAAAGAGTGTCATCTTTACCCTTGCCAACGTTGACACCGGGATGAATACGGCTGCCCCGCTGGCGAATGAGAATGCTACCTGCTTTCACTACCTGGCCGCTATAGCGCTTTACACCGAGACGTTTAGCCTTACTGTCACGGCCGTTTCGTGAACTGCCCCCGCCTTTTTTATGCGCCATTTAAACACCTCCTAGCTGATTCCGCAAAATAGACCGCCGTATAATTACTTCGTCGCAACTTCAATCTGCTTGATCAGGACTTCGGTAAAAGGTTGCCGGTGCCCCTTTTTCCGACGATAATTTTTCTTTGGCTTATACTTGAAAACAACAATTTTACGCCCGCGCCCCTGCAACGTTACCTTTCCCTTAACCCGGCAATCTTCGAGATAGGGACGGCCTATTTTGGTTTCTGCGCCGTCACTGTAAAGTAAAACGCGGTCAAAAACAACTTCTTCGCCTTTTTCCGTCGACAGTTTCTCTACACGTATCGCTTTATCTTCCTCGACACGATACTGCTTACCGCCGGTCTCAATAATGGCGTACATCATTTAACCCCTTCCCGTCGGGACTCGCCGAAGCAGGCAGCCGGTAGATCAATGCAAACCGGCTTTTAGCGGCCCTCTTCGAGCGGTAAGAATCTATCGCCGATTTTAGCACGCGGTGTCTCCGTTGTCAAACTGATGTTTTTGATTGTTTGGCCGGGCCGTTCAACACCCGCTTCCTCTTTTTTTTACCGGTAGTTACGGGAAGAGCCCGAGCAAATGTCCGGCAAACCTCGGTAATCTCGGCCCGAACTACCTGTCCGACCATCTCCCCGGCTCCGGTCACGTTAATTACATAACCATGTAGCCGGGCAATACCGTTTCCCGGAGCGCTGGCATGCGGCTCTTCAATAAACAGCTCCATTACCTCACCCGGTGAAACAGGAAGAGCCAATTTTTCAATTTCATTTAGACTTCCCGCGGCAATAATCCGGTACTGCTCAATATGCATATCCTCGGAGCCGCGAATAAATATATGCTTGCCCAGCTCCTCTTCCATCTTTTTTAGGTTGCCGCCACCTGTCCCGATAATTATAGAGGCCACTTCGTGGTGCATCTCCACCAGAACCGCGTCCCGCGGCGCTCTCTGCAGTGTTTTTTTCAACTCCCGCTCGATGTGCGTAGAGGCGGCCAGCGGAGTAAGGACCCGCCCGCTGCCGTTACAGTAAGGGCAGTGCTGCTTCAGCACTTCGGCCAGGTCCTGCCGAACTTTTTTTCGCGTCATCTCTACCAGGCCCAGGCTGGTCAGCCCCAGCACATAGGTCTTGGTCCGATCTTGCTTGATCGATTCGTTAAGCTTGCTTAACACTTTTTGGCGATGCTCTTCAATGGTCATATCAATAAAATCAATGATAATAATACCGCCGATATCCCGCAAACGAATCTGACGGGCAATTTCCTCCGCCGCTTCGAGGTTTGTCTTTAAGATCGTCTCGGCAAGGTTGCGCCTCCCGATATAGCGCCCCGTATTGACATCAATTACGGTTAAAGCCTCGGCTTCGTCAAAGACAAGATATCCGCCGCTTTTCAGCCAGACCTGTCTCTGAAGAGCCCTCTCCATCTCTTTTTCCACTCCAAACCGCTCAAAAATAGGTTCGCTATGGCGATAGTAGCTAACTTTCTGTTTAAGTGGCGGTTGCGGTGAAAAACAGTCAAGAATTTCACAAACTTTTTCATATTCGTGCTCATTGTCAATAAGGAAGCTGTTAAAATCCTCGACAAAGAGATCGCGGGTAATGCGGCAGGTTAAGGCGAGGTCCTGGTATAAAATCGCCGGCGCTGTTTTCTGTTGAAAACGGGCCAGAACACGATGCCATAATTGCATTAAAAACTGCAGATCTTGAGAAAGGGTCTGCCCGTCTGCCCCTTCAGCCACGGTCCGCACAATCAGCCCCATCTCCGGGGGGCGCATTTGCTCGGCTTCGCGTCGCAGTCTCTCTTTTTCAATCTGACTTTCTATTCGCCTGGAGACACCAACATAATCGGCACCCGGTACCAGTACCAGGTAACGCCCGGGAAGGGTAATCTGCCCGGTGACCCTGGCGCCCTTGCTCCCAAATGGTTCCTTAACCACCTGGACAATAATCTCCTCACCAACATTAAGTAGCTTCTCGATAGCCGGACGGGCCGGGTACGGCTTCTCATCATTATCCGTGTAAACGTCATCAACATAAAGAAAGGCATTTTTTTCAAGTCCAATATCCACGAATGCCGCCTGCATTCCAGGGAGGACGTTGGCGACAATCCCCTTGTAGAGGTTACCGATAATACGCTGTTCCAACGGTCTCTCGATATAGAGCTCTACCAGCTTGCTATCTTCGAGAATGGCCACCCGCGTTGCCCGGTTATCACAATTAACCAAAATTTTCTTATCCATCCAGGGTCTCACCTCCTTCCGGAAAGGGATCAATAAGACACTCCCGGTAAATATAAAGGCCCTGGCGATGAACGCACCAGCAATGTTCTCCCCCGGTGTAATCCCCCTTCAGTGCCAGCTGCTCCAGAAAACGGGACGGCGAAACGCCGCCTTTGCTGCCCACCTGCAATAGTAAACGCAACGCCGGGTCCTGTTCGCCCGAAGTCAGCAGTTCAGCAGAGAAAATATATGGTCGGATGTTTTGCCTGGTTATTTTACCGCTTTTACCGAAACGCCGGATCATAATCGCCGGCTGGGCCAGGAGTTTATCCAGAGCTTTCTGCAACATTGTGTCCGTAGGAGCAGGCCGGCTGCTCTTCCAGGCGGCTCGATAAAGCGCCGCGTTAACCACCGATGCCAGCGGGGGTTCATTTACCGGGACAACGACAGCACCAGTCAGGGTGAGCCCTTTAGGCAACTGCTCCCCAAGGCGCTGGCGGAAAGATGCGGGCGAGACCGGTTCCACAAGGAAGATCTCACCATACTCCTTTGAGGCGGTTACCCCTACCGGCAGCGGCGCAGCCAGGCTTAATTTTGGCCGCGGATTGAATCCGAGAGTATAAGCTAGCGGCAGCCTGGCACGGCGCATAGCCCGCTGAAAAAGGCGCAGCAGATCGAGATGCGAGAGATAGCGTAGCTCTTTGCCGCAAGCATAGCGAAAACGAATGCGATCCATCATTATACCTCCAGGGAAGGGTTGTCCTGCCGGGCCCGGCGATACTCCCTGATCAGCATCTCTTTGCTACTGCCGCTTCCCAGGTGCTCCCAGGGTAACGGCTCAGCCTCGCCGTAGCGCCGGTAAGCGTAGTCCTCCGGATTTATCTTCATTTCATCAAACAGATCCAGCCACCGTTGCAAAGAAAAGTGTTCGGACCATCCATCAAAGCGGCAGCCCTTTTGCCAGGCCCGCTCTAGAAGAGGAGACAGGCGACGGTCACCGCGGGCAAAAACCGCTTCAAGAAAGCTGCTCCCGGGATCACTCCAGCTGAGGTTTATTCCTCCCAGGCGGCGAATAGAGGTCCGCAAGAGCTCCTGACGATGCCTGACCTCGTCCATGGAAAGCTGTGGTTCCCACTGGAAAGGAGTATGTGCTTTCGGCACAAAGGTAGCCACACTTACTGACAGACGGATCCACCGGCCCTGTTCACTTTTAATCCGCCGCCTCAGCTCATGGCAAAGAGAAGCGATAGCCATTACATCGTCATCCTCTTCCGTCGGCAGGCCGATCATAAAGTAGAGCTTAAACGAACTCCATCCGGCAGAGACGGCATCGGCGACTGCGGAAAAAAGATCATCCTCGCTAATATTCTTTCCAATTACCCGCCGCAGCCGTTCTGTACCGGCCTCGGGAGCAAAGGTAAGGCTGCCCCGCCGTCCCTGGTGAAACTGCTTCGCCAGCCCCACCGAGAAAGAGTCCAGGCGTAACGAAGGCAGCGTAAACCTGACCTTTTCCGCTAAATGTTCCGTGTTGAGATCGCTAATCAGCTGATCTATATCCGGATAATCGCAGCTGCTCAGAGAGGCCAGTGAAAGCTCATCGTATCCGGTAGTCCGTAACATTTCCCGGGCAATTTTCTTCAGTGTCCCGGGGCGACGCCGGCGCACCGGCCGGTAGATCACGCCGGCCTGGCAGAAACGACAGCCGCGGCCACATCCCCTAAAAAGTTCAATGATCCCGCGATCGTGGACTGCCTCCACATAGGGAACAACCGGGGCAATGGGATGATAAGCCCGGTCCAGATCACGGAGCACTCTCTTTCGGACAACCCCGGGAGCAGACGGATGCAGCTTTTCGAGCCCCTGGAAAGAGCCGCCGGCGCTATAAAAAGGCCGGTAAAACCCCGGGATATAAACCCCTTTTATTGCAGAAAGGCTGGCTAAAATTTCATCTTTTCCAGCCCCCTCCCGGGAGAGAGCTAACCACTGTTCAAGAATTTCCGGCAAGGCCTCCTCTCCGTCGCCCAGCAAGAAGAGATCAAAAAAAGGAGCCAGAGGCTCGGGATTGAAAGCACAAGGCCCGCCGCCAATAATCAGAGGCTCTCCGCTACTTCGCTCTTCGCTGTAAAAAGAAATTCCCGCCAGATCAAGCATATTCAAAACGTTGCTATAGCTGAGTTCATATTGCAACGTAAAACCAACAAAATCAAATTCGCGCACCGGCTGCCAGCTTTCGAGGGTAAAAAGGGGTAAATTGTTTTGTCGCATCAGATCTTCCATATCCGTGGCCGGAGCAAAAACACGTTCGAGAAGCATCTCCGGATGCCGGTTAACAATCTCGTAAATTATCTTCAGCCCCAGGTTGGACATGCCCACTTCATAAATATCAGGAAAAGCAAGCGCCATGCGCACCGCCGTAGTACAGTGATCCTTTTTCACCGCGTTCCATTCATTGCCGAGGTAGCGGGCCGGTTTCTGGACAAGAGGTAGAAGCCTCTCCAGATATTTTTCCAAATGCAATTAACAGGCCTCCAAGTAGCCGCAAATAAACCTCGTAAGTCATATCTTGAGCATACTATTATATTATAGTATCTTTTTAATGGGAATATCAAGTCCTTTTTGCATAGCCGCTTGGATCAGCGAAGCTTCGCTAAGCTCGGCAGAGCAGTGTTGGGTGTGATCGAGCACCCGGATGAAGTGGTAACGCTGTGGTAAAAAAAGACGAAAAATATCGAGCAGCCTGGTCTCTTCAAGGACAATCAGCTGAGCCCCGCGAAGGGCCCCGCGTTTAAAAAGTTCGTGCTCTTTTGCTCCGAGGGAGCGGAGAAAGGTATAGACAGCCTGCTGCTTCTCTTTAGTTGCCGCCATAAATAAAAAAATGGCGACCACAGAGAAGGAAAGGTTAAAATAATGATGATAGAGCCCAACTAATCCACCGGCAAAAAGCAGCACTGCTAGAATCTGCCCTAGCAGCGCCGCCTTTTCCGTAGCCACGCGAAAGCCGCGATGCGGCGTCAAGTAAGCGCGCAGGATCCGGCCGCCGTCAAGAGGTAACGCTGGCAGCATATTAAAAGTAGCCAGGATAAGGTTGGCCTGAATGAAAAAAAGAAGCAGTTCCAACCCCTGACCAAGGCGAACATAGAATATAATCCCTAGCCCGGCCAGGGCCAGGTTGGTAGCAGGCCCGGCTAAGGCCAGGCGCCGCTCGATGTAGGGTTCCAGTTCAAGCTGCTCGTCGATCCTGGCGACACCCCCAAAGGGGTAAAGTTCGATCTCACTAAACTGTAACCCCAGAAGCCGGCCGATGAAACCGTGGGCCAGCTCATGAAGCAGAATGATCAAGCAAACAACAAAAAATTCCAGCCCCGCTCCGATCATGAAACAGAAAATAGCAGCGCCTAGAAAAAGGGGATTGAGCCGGATACGGATCCCCAAAAATGAACCCAGCGGCAAGGATAACCACCTCAATAGCTCAATTTGGAACAAACAAGCAGGCCCTACTGTGTGCATCAGAGTACTGTTTAGCAATCTCTCCTCGCCCGCGGCGGGGAAGAGGGACTTTTGTGCAAGGCAGGGTTACTTGTGACAACAACCCCACCCCAATCCTCCCCCCCCCCAAGGAGGCGAGAGATGTTGGAGAAAACAGGAGAGGAGACTTAGAAGAGCACCCGGCTTACCCCATTAAGACGGACCTTCGTTTCACCGGGGCGCCTTTGATTATCACACGGGCCTAGCCTCTTCCACTCAGGTCCGCTCCGCAGAAGCTGTAAACCGGGCCGTCCAATCGGCTGGCGGAGCGACAGGACGTCCGCCGGAGCGCAGCTCAAAATGCAGGTGTGGCAGCTCATAGCACTGTGGCCGGCCCAGCGATCCCAGCTGCGCGCCCTGCGCAATCGTCTCCCCCTCTTTAACCCCGGCTGCCACAATGCCCCGGTAGATCATAGTCCAATCCGGTTCACAGGCTATCACCACGGTAACAGAGCCGTCCTTTCCGGAAATAACCTGTTCTACCCGGCCCTCTAGAAGAGCTCTTACCACAGACCCTTCCGGGGCTGCCAGATCTATTCCGTAATGCATCTGCTCCCGGCCGGCTTTAGAATCCATACGCAGACCGAAACCGCTTTTAAGCACTCCGTCAACAGGTAAAATTGGTTGACCGGGTTTTACTACTAACGGCTTAATGACCGGTAACTCCAGACGATCAAATAAGAGTCGAAAAGCAGGCCCTGTTTTTTCTGAAAAAGCACCCGGATCAAGGTCCCACTCGACCACAAAGCGCAATCCCTGAAGCAACGGTTCCCCCCAGGTGTAACCGCCCTTAATCAGCAGGGCTACCAGTAAGACCAGCATTACGGCTACGGTGAGCTTGACCAAAAAGTAACGGTGCATTGTTTTCAAAGCACCGAACAAGAAAAACGGTCTTTTGGTTTTCGGTAATTCGTCTGTCATCAATTCCCCATTATCGTTCCAGCTGTTTTTCTCAGTCAGATGCTGCTGTAGCTTCACCCGCAAAGTGGACACCGGAGCACTCCGGCGCCGGTAGCTCATTGTTCTCCCCCTCTCTCAAGATGGTAGAAAGCCGGTCCCCTTTATCTATATTAAGGATGCAGGTGAATTATGATCTGGCAAAAGGAGCTTAAAATTGAATTTTGTGGCGGCGTAGAGCCACGTTGAGAACAAGACCGATGGATACCAAATTCACTAGAAGGGCGTTATTCCCGTAGCTCATAAAAGGAAGAGGGATCCCGGTTACCGGCATGATACTGATGGTCATCCCGATATTCACCAAAATCTGGAAGGCAAACATCACTGCCACTCCACAGCAGAGGAGGGCACCAAACTGGTCCTTGGCCTGGGTGCTAATCCAGAGGATCCGGTAGATCAAGAAGAAATAAAGTAGCAGCAGTACTACCGCCCCCACGTAACCCATCTCTTCGCCAAAGACAGAGAAGATCATATCGGTGTAATGATCCGGCAAAAAGCCAAGGCGTACCTGGGTGCTGTTGGCAAACCCCTTGCCAAAGAGTCCGCCTGAACCGATTCCGATCATCGACTGCAGTAGCTGAAAACCCTGCCCGGTAGGATCCATCTCCGGGTTGATAAAAACAAGGAGGCGGCTTTTCTGGTAGGGTTTCAGCAGGTAAAACCAAAACAGCGGCGCTACCGCCAGCCCGGCTCCAATCAAGAGAGCCAGGTGGCGTCCCTGTGCTCCGGCGACATAGAGCATCACCAGAAGCACTGCCAGGAAGACAAGGGAGGTGCCGAGGTCGGGCTGAAAAAAGATCAAGGCCATGGGCAGGGCGGTTGCCGCCAGAGCCGGGAGCAGGTCTTTAAAGTTAGCCAGTTGACCCTCTTTCTCAGCCAGCAACCTGGCCAGGGTGATGATGATGATAACCTTGGCAATCTCGGAGGGTTGCAGGTCGAAAAACCCGATCTGGATCCGGCGCATCGCTCCTTTTTCTTCCTCACCAACCACTAAAACCAGGCCCAGCAGAAACAGGTTGAAAACGTAAAGATAACCGGCCCAGTTGCTAAAATCAATATAGTCAATAAAAATGATTAGCAGCATCAGGCCAAACCCTAGCCCGGCAAAAAGCAGCTGCCGTTTGACAAAATGAAGCGGATCGGTCAGCCCCTCCAGGCCGTACGTGGCGCTGTAGAGGGTTAATGTGCCAATCGCACAAAGAGCGACCGTCGTCAACAAAAGATAGTAATCAAAATTTCTAATCAGCCTGCGGTCGAGTCTCAGTTTCACTATCACTAACTCCTTCAATTTGTCCGGTAAAATAGTACTCCATAATTTCGGCAACCACGGGGGCGGCGGCAGTAGCGCCGCTACCACCATGCTCTATAATGACCGCGATGACGATTTGCGGGTTTTCATAGGGCGCATAACCCACATAAAGACTGTGCGAGGGAATCCCCTGGCCCATACCGGCCACCTCCGCCGAGCCTGTTTTGCCCGCAGAGGTTACCGGTAGCCTAGAGAAGTGAGAATAGCCGGTACCACGGGGCATAGTTACACCGCGCATGGCCTCGCGGATGATCCCGAAAGTTTTAGCAGATATCTGTGCCTGCCGCAACGGTTCCGGCTTAGCTTCATGAACCACTTTCCCCTCACTGTCGACAACTTTCTGGACCAGGTAAGGCCGGTAGTGAGTTCCCCCGTTGGCAATGATAGACACGTAGTTGGCTATTTGCAGCGGAGTCATGCTGTTGTAGGACTGGCCGATCGCTGCGCTCATTGTTTCGGCAGGGTACCATGGTTCACCGTCAGTGACTGCAGCCTTATATTCACGGCTGGCCACCACGCCGGCAGCCTCACCGGTAAGATCTTCTAGCCCGGTAGGGCTCCCAAAACCATATTCCCGGGCATAGTGGGCGAGCGCATCAATCCCGGCCCGCAGCCCGGCCTGGTAAAAATAGATATTGCAGGAGACAGCCATGGCCCGGTAAAAGTTCAGAGATCCGTGGGCAGTACGGCGGTAACAGGCTTTTGTATCACCGCGTAGGGTAATTACTCCGCGACAATTCATAATATCACGATCACTGAGAACCCCCTCCTCCAATGCGGCAGTGCCTGTAACCATCTTAAAAGTCGAGCCGATGGGGTAGCAACCCTGAATTGCACTATTGGTCAGCGGGCGCTTGGGATCCTGAAGCAGTTGAAAATATTCTTCGCCAACCTTGTTCGGATCGTAAGAAGGATAATTGGCCATAGCCAGGATAGCCCCACTGTTCGGATCGAGGGCTACCGCCGAGGCTCGGCCGGCATATTTACTCCCTTCTTTTTTCTTAATGCTCTCCACCCGCCTGGCCAGAGCCTCTTCAGCGGCTTTCTGCAGGTCCAGATCCAGGGTTAGATATAGATCGCTCCCTGGAATCGGCTCTTTACGCTCGAAGAAGTTGATCGGTTGCCCCATATTATTGGTCTCGATACGCTGCTCCCCGTCAACACCCCGTAAATATGGCTCCCAGGTCCGTTCAATTCCCTCCTGGCCTACAAGATCGCCTTCTTCATAGTCATAACCTTCCCCGGCCCAACATTCCCGGGTAGACTCATCCACGGGACCCTGGCCGAGAAAACCAAGGATATGAGCAGCTGTCGCCCTGTGCTTATAATCACGAATCGGCCAGATCTCAATATTGACCCCTTTTAGTTTCCAGCGGTGTTCTGAAAGCTGGGATATCGTCTCCATAGTAATGTCACTTTTAAGCTGTAGCGGCAGGTAACGCATGTAGCGTCGCCCTTCGATAGCCTCATAGATCTCTTCTTTGTCTATCTGTAAAATCTCACTCAAGTAGCTGATTGTTTCATCATCATATCCCTCACCCATATCCATCAGCGAAACAACAAACCCGGGCCGGTTGGAAACCAGGAGATTACCCTTGGCATCATAGATTTCGCCGCGCGTTGCCGGAAGGGTGATCTTGGTAAAACGGTTTTGCTCAGAGCGGTACCAGTAGTAATCGTGCTTCAATACCTGCAGATAGGCGAGCCTCCCGGCAAGAAGAATAAAAATAACGATTACAAAGATAAAAATTACACGCACGCGGCGCAGCATAAACTTGTTCACCTAGATCGCCCCCCGCCGCCGGTGAAGGCTGGTTTTGGGCTGCTTTAGACGATGGTAAAGACGAAAGAAAAACGGATAAAGCAGTAAAGCCAAAACCGTATTGTAGAACGCCTTCGGAATAAAAAGACGGCTGAAACTCCATTCAACCGGGAAGCCAAAACCGACAAACTGGCTCACCAAAAAATAGAGAAGAATTTCATGGGTGAGCGTGGCCACAAAAACTAACAGAACCGGGGCAAGCAACTGCTCCCGATAAAGTTCTCGGCCCAATAAGCCAGCTCCGTAACCAAGTATCATCTTGGCCAGGGCAAAGAACCCTAAGGCTGAACTGAAGATAACATCCTGGAGCAGGCCGGCACAGAGCCCGATAATCGCCCCGCGCCGCTCATCCAAAATAAAGCCCAGTAAAACTACCATCACCAGAAAAATGTCGGGAAGTGCTTTCTCAAGCATGAAGAAGGAGAAAACAGAACCTTCAAGCAATAATGCGAAAATGAAACAAGCTCCCACCAGAATATAGAAGATTATGATGCGGGCTCACCCTCCTCCCCGACCTCTCCGGATTCAAGCGGCGGAACCGCTTCTCCCGGTTGAAGAATAATTAACACTTCTTCCAGGCGGTTAAAATTAACCCGGGGTTCAATTAACGCTGAAAGAACCATCCCCAGATCATCCTGGCCTACCTCCCGGACTGTACCGATTAAAATTCCTTTCGGGAAAATACCGCCCAATCCGGAGGTGACAATTAGATCGCCCGGCTGAATTTTCGCCTCCAGCGGCAGATAGGTAATTTTCAGACTAGCGGAATCTTTGGTATAACTCTCGACAATACCGACGGTAACGGGATCGCGTGTCCGCTGGACCACCGCACTTACAGGCAACCGGGGGTCGGTAATGAGGAGAACCTGGCTAGAATTTGGCGACACCGTGGAGATCATCCCAACCAGCCCCCGATCAGTGATTACTGCCATCTCCTGCTTAACTCCGTCAAGATAGCCGCGATTGATGGTGATCGTGCCGAACCACTGGCTAGGGTCGCGGGCAATCACCTCTGCAGCAAGCAGCTGATGTTCGCTCTTCTCGGTAAATTCAAGCAGTTGCCGGTAACGGTAATTTTCTTTCTGTAGCTCTTGAAACTGGATCAGCTGCTGCTCCAAAAAAGAAAGCTCTTCACGCAAACGATCGTTTTCCGCCTTTAGCTCGTAAAATGAGACGATGGCATCGAAGAACGACTGCAGCTTCTGACCGGCAGATGAAAATACCGTCTGGGCCGGAGCAAAGAGGGTCAGCAAGAGATCCTCCAGGGGAGTAAGCTGCTCCCGGCCCTCGCCGGTAAAAACAATCAGTAGCAACAAGCCAGCTATAACAACGAGGAGCACAAGTAGGCTCCTACGACCTTGATTTCGCCTCGCCAATAGAACACATCCTACGGAATAAATTAGCTTCTGCCAGCTGACGGCATAGCATGGCCGTCTCCTTTGGCCTGCCCCGTCCTGGAATCTTACTATCCGCGCTAGACGCCTTTACGGTTAGTCAATGCAACCCGGCGTAGTAGGTTGATCTCGGCTAAAACCTTCCCTGCACCGACAACCACACAGTCCATCGGATTCTCGGCCAGGTAGACCGGCATCCCCGTCTCTTCTGATGCCCGCCGGTCAAAACCATGCAACAGAGCCCCGCCTCCGGTCAGGATAATCCCTTTATCCATAACGTCAGCCGCCAGCTCGGGCGGTGTCTTTTCCAGGGTCACCCTGATCGCTTCGAGAATAATCTCTAAGCTATCCTCAAGAGCCTCTTTGATCTCTTCAGAGGTCACTTTCATTGTTTTTGGCAGCCCGGTAATAAGGTCCCGCCCCCGGATCTCCATTTCAGAGTCAGTCTCTTTATGGAAAGCCGTCCCGATCTTTATTTTTACCTCTTCAGCAGTACGATCACCGATCATGAGGTTATAGTTTTTCTTAACATATTGAATGATCGCTTCATCCAGATCATCCCCGCCTACACGGATCGATTTGCTGGTAACGATACCCCCTAAAGAGATAATCGCCACCTCGGAGGTTCCGCCACCAATATCAACTACCATGCTGCCGGTGGGCTCTTCCACAGGGAGACCAGCCCCAATGGCCGCAGCCATCGGTTCTTCAACCAGATAGGACTCGCGAGCCGCCTGGCTGGTGGCATCAAGAACAGCCCGCTTTTCTACCTCGGTCACCCCGGTAGGGATGCAGATGATCACCACAGGGCGAAACATCGGGCGCCGGGGGTTAGCCAGGTTGATAAAATGGTTGATCATTGCTTGTGTAGAATCAAAATCAGCGATGACACCGTCTTTCATGGGGCGGATAGCCACAATATTGCCGGGAGTGCGGCCAATCATATGCTTTGCTTCTTCACCGACAGCGAGAATTGCTCCCGTATCCCGGCGGATGGCCACCACGGAAGGTTCCCTCAAGACTACGCCTTTACCTTTAATATAGACCATCGTGTTGGCAGTACCCAAGTCGATTCCGATCTCCTTGGAAAATACCCTGAATGGTGAAGTCATAACCATACCCCTTCCTTGATCTTAACAGCAGATTAATATATAAGATTATCCAAATTGAACCGACCATAAAGGCCAGCCCGGCATAAATTTACTTGTTCAATAGTTGCACCGGCATTCATACCTCTTCTACTATTTTCCCCCTCTTCTGATAATTTATGTTAACTAAAGCAGCCCTTTCTCTTTGAAACTAAAATAGCAGCCATCTCCAATAATCAGGTGATCACGGACCGCAATTCCCAGAATGTTGCCCGCTTCGACCAGGCGCCTGGTCACTTCCAGGTCTTCCTGACTGGGCGAAGGATCACCGCTGGGGTGGTTGTGAACAAGAATTATCGAGGCGGCACTTTTCCGCAGCGGTATATTAAAAATTTCCCGGGGATGAACAATCGAAGCGTTAAGGCTGCCGATGGAGATCTCTTCCCTGGAGAGAACATGGTTCTTGGTGTTGAGAAGCAAAATCATGAAGTGCTCCTTTCTTTTGTAGCGAAGTTCCTCCATAAACAGCGCCGCCGCCCGCTGCGGGCTGGTGATACTTTCAGCCTCATCCGGTGGCAGCGTAGCCAGGCGGCGGCCCAGCTCGAGAGCGGCTTTGAGCTGAATCGCCTTAGCCGGCCCCACTCCCTTAATCTCTTGCATCTCTTCGATCGAAAGGTTCGGTAAAGCCCGCAGACCCCCGCTGCGGGAAAGCAGCCTTACCGCCAATTGTAACGCCGACTCCCGGGCATTGCCCGTCCGCAACAAAATGGCCAACAGCTCGGCGTTGGAAAGTGCCTCCGCACCCAGTGCTCTCAATTTTTCCCGCGGCCTTTCTTCCGCGGGCATATCCCTAATCATCAGCCGTTGCTCCTCTGTCATAACTTTCCCTCCAGCCGGACCATGGTTTAATCCCCATGCGGGAAAGGAGCAAGGAGAGCTGGTACAGAGGTAGTCCGACCACGTTAAAATAACATCCCTCGATTTTTTCTACAAAAACAGCTGCTTTCCCTTGAATGCCGTAGGCTCCGGCTTTATCCATCGGTTCACCCGTAGCCACGTAAAGTTCGATCATCTCCGGCTCCAGGGCCCGCATCCAGACACGGGTTTCAGCAAAACAAGATTCACAATCTTTCGTGCGCGCATCAACCAGGGCCATCCCGGTAATCACCAGGTGTCGTTCACCGCTTAGACGGCGCAGCATCCGGCAAGCATCGTCCCGGTCCACGGGCTTGCCGAGGATTTCTCCCCGGTGCAGGACAATCGTATCGGCACCGAGAACGACCCCCTCCTGCAGACCGTCAGCAACCCGCTGGGCTTTCTGCAGGGCCAGGCCGACCGCTGCTTCAGCCGGAGCCAGGCCCTCCAGCCTGGCTCCCACCCGCAGATCACTTTCTATAACCTGGTAAGGAATTCCGACCTGCTGAAGCAGCGCCGCCCGGCGAGGAGAGGCCGAGGCAAGAACCAGTTTCATCCGAACGCACCGGTCTCTCCGGCCTGGTGAAGCGCCCGCCTGGTCACACCCTCGAGATAAAAAGTAGCCAGACCGGTAAAGAAACCGGTCGGCACAGCCAGCAGCAACAGCAGGGGGAGATAACCTCTCAGCAGAGTTGCGCTGCCGACAATTGCTGAGGCAACAGTGAGTTGGGCCAGGTTATGAGCCGTTGCCCCGAGCACGCTGACCGAAATGAGGCTAAGATAACCTTTTTTCATCAGGAGAACCGCCAGAGACATGACTACGGTGCAGGTCACACCGCCGGCAAGGCTCAACCAGAAGCCAAACCCCAAAAAAGTACCGCCAATGAGGCTGCCGATAACCGTTCGGAGTACCGCCACCAGTAGGCCGCTGCGTGCCCCGTAGAGGACAATAGTTAAAAGGGTCACCATGTTGGCCAGTCCCAAACGCACTCCGGGAACAGGCATCGGCAGCGGCAAGGCCGCCTCAACGGTATGGATCACCACAGCAAAGGTAACCAGTACCGCAAGATAGGTCATCTTAAAAAGATTAGGCCTCATTTTACTCCCCTTATTTATTTAACCAAAGAGACGGCTATCCCTCTACTCATGATCATTAATTATTGTTAAAGAAATAAAATATAATAATCGACGAATCGCCGATGCTCTCTGAAACATTGATCACTTATTCTCACCGGGCAGTTCAACAAGATCGCGTAGCCCGCTTGAAATTAACAGCTCAAGTTGCGGAGTCACCATGATGGCCTCGACGCCGGAGAGGCTCTCCACCAAAGCCAGGCCGCGCTGCGGGCCCATGACAAAAAGAGCAGTTGAAAGGGCATCGGCCTCCATGGCCGTCGGCGCAACCACGGTAACGCTGACCAGGGAAGAGGCTGGATACCCGGTCCGGGGATCGAGAATGTGGTGGTAACGAACCCCGTCTTCTACAAAGAAGCGCTCGTAGTCTCCCGAGGTGACCACCGCCCCCCTTTTCATCCAGGGGATTACGGCGATTAATTCACCATCAGTGCACGGGTGCTTTATACCCACCCTCCAGGGCGAGCCATCCGCTTTCGGGCCAAGAATGCCGATATCTCCACCGGCATTAATCAGGGCATGCCTGACCCCGGATTGTGAGAGCAGGGCCAGCCCCCGGTCAACAATATAGCCCTTGGCAATACCACCCAGATCGAGCGCCATACCAGGCCGGGGAAGATAAACCTCCGCGGTGCCAGCCTCAACCAGGCGGTAGTCAACCAGTACCCCGGCCTCTTCCAGCTCGTCCGGGTCAGGAACGCGGTAATCTCCCTCCCGAAATCCCCACAGCTCCAAAAGAGGGGCAACTGTAGGGTCAAAAGCTCCCTCGCTGATAGAGCTATAATCAAGTGCTTTTTGAATAACCTCCACCGTCTCCGGACTAACCTCTACCGGTCTCTCCCCGGCGGCACGGTTAATCCTAGCCAGATCACTTTTTGGATCGCTGTAACTCAAGAGCCGCTCCAGGCGCTTCATTTCATCAAAAAGGGCCTCTTTGGCCCGCCTGGCTTCGCCGGAGCCCCGGCAAAAAATCTGAAGATTGACCTCAGTATCCATGAGCAGCTCTGTATAGCTAAAAGGCCTCTCCGTGGCGGCGCTGCGGGAGGTTACTAGCGCAACTACAATAAAAACAACTATGGCAATAAAAATTATCAAGGGCGCCAGGGTGCCGCGTTTTTCCCTCGTCGGAGCAGGCTCTTCTCCGGCCTCTGCCTTACGGCGATCAAAACGGGACAAACTCTTTCTCCTTCCTCGTCCTTAAAAATAAATATAACATCAATGCAGTAAAATTAACAGGGAAATAACAGGGTTTTTCTTGCCCTGCCTGATAAGAAACCCGGACCCTTCTCCCCAATTGGGGCCATGGAGCAAAAATGAAAGGGGCTACCGCAATTATCTTTGAAGCAACCCTGCATTGAAATCCCAGGCCTCAGGCGGAGGCGGCCTCCGGACCGACACCATCCTCTATTTCAGATTCACAACGGGGATGAATGGCGTTAAAGCGACATTTTTCTACGCAGAGGCCGCAGTCATCACATTTTTCCAGATCGATCACGGCAAGATTATCTTCCATAGTAATCGCCTCGTGTGGGCAGACCCTAAGACAAGCCTTACAGCCGGTGCAACCTACTTCACAGGCGTTACTCACTTTCCTCCCGCGCTCATGTGAGTTGCAGCTAACCAGGTGCCCCTGTTCATCCTTCGGGATCAGGCGGATAATACCGCGGGGGCAGGCTTCAACACAGAGGCCGCAACCGCCACATTTGGTCTCGTCAACCTTCGGCAGCCCGTTCGGTCCTATGGAAATAGCCTCAAACGGGCAGGCTCGCACACAGTTGCCCAGGCCTAAACAGCCGTCGGCACAGGCCTTGAAACCGCCGTGATACTGCTGCGCATAAGCACAATCAGGAACCCCGTGATAAATGAACAGCTCGCTAGCGCGCCGCCGATCCCCGAGGCAAAAAACCGCCGCCACCATCGGCTTTACCGCAGCAACTTCCTGCCCCATGATTGCGGCAATCTCCTCAGTAGTGATGCTCCCACCGGGAATACATCCGTTCACCGGCGCCTCTCCTTCGACCACCGCCTCTGCAAATTTATTGCACCCGGTGTAACCGCAGGCACCGCAATTGGCACCGGGCAGCGCTTCGCGGACCGCTTCGACACGCTGATCCGAGGCCACAGCAAAAAAACGGGCCGCCAACCCCAGGAGAAGACCAAAAAATGCCCCCACACCCCCCAAGGTAACCACGGCATATAATATTTGCACCTACCTCACCCCGCTGTCAAAAAATTAATCTGCCAGTTATCACAATACAGATCGCCAAAGATGATTAAAAGGTCAACATTCCTCTGAAACCCATAAAGGCCAGCGAAAGAATTCCTGCGGTGATTAAAGTAATGGCGGTCCCCTGTAATGGCCCGGGGACCTTTGTCAGCTCAAGCCGTTCCCGGATCCCGGACATGATTACCAGGGCCATCCAAAAACCAAGCGAAGCCGCTATCCCGAAGACCACTGACTCCAGCAAAGTAAATTCCTGCCGCACCGCCAGCAGCGCTACTGCCAGGACAGCGCAATTGGTCGTGATCAGGGGGAGATAAATTCCCAGTCCCTGGTAAAGAGTAGGGCTGGCTTTTCTTAAGAATATCTCCACCAGCTGGACCAGGCCGGCGATAACCAAAATAAAAGTAACCAGCTGGAGGAACTCCAACCCTAACGGAACCAGGATATAGTAATGAATCAACCAGGTCACCAGTGTGGAGAGAGTAATCACAAAGACTACCGCCATACCCATCCCCATAGCGGTCTCCATCTTTCGAGAGACACCCAGAAAGGGGCAAATCCCGAAAAAACGCTGCAGGACGAAGTTGTCCACTAAGATATAGATAAACAAGATTGAAATCAGCTTTTCCATAACCGCCCTCCATTAAGCTTAGTGCACTGGCTTTAATCGATCTGAAACCGCTTAAAGATAATATTGGTCAACGCCAACAGCAGGCCAAGGACAATAAATGCCCCGGCAGGCTGTGCAAAAATCCGCATCGGCTCAAAATTAGGACCAAACAACTGTATGGCATAGTTTGTCTCGGCTAAAAGAGTGCCATTGCCGAAGATCTCCCGCACCAGGGAGAGCAGGAGCAGCCCCAGGGTAAAACCCAACCCGCTGCCAATACCATCACAAAGTGAACGCAAGACCGGCTGCTTGCCGGCAAAAGCCTCCGCCCGGCCAAGAATAATACAATTGACTACAATCAGGGGAACAAAAACACCTAGAGCGTCGTAAAGAGCGGGGATAAAAGCTTGCAGCACCATCTCAATAATCGTCACAAAGGTGGCAATGATGACGATGTAACATGGAATCCGGACCTGCTCCGGGATGAAACGCCGCAGACTGGAGATAACCACGTTGGAACAGGCCAGCACCGCCACTACCGCCAGCCCCATCCCCAAGCCGTTTTTAACCAGAACGGTAATGGCGAGGGTCGGGCACATCCCCAGCACCAGGCGAAATGTGGGGTTCTCTTTAAAAATACCCCGGGTAAAATCGTTTAAATATAGATTATCCATCATCTTCACCGCTTTCAACATCTTCCGCATTCAGAGCTTTCGTTAAGGCATCCTTAACTGCGTCTACGATACCGATGCTGCTCTCGGTGGCTCCGGTTTTCGTATCGACCTCTAATGTCTGTCCGTCAATGATCTGCGGCGAGATTGAAGCCACCGCTTCAACCAGGTAGGTAGGCTTTTCATGATGCTCCACGATCTCGATAGCAGTAACCTTTCCGCTATCTACGGTTACCTCAACGCCAATCTCGCCAAAATATCCCTCACCGCTGCCGCGATAGGCCCCGTCGGGCACCGCGGCAATATCAAGAGGCTCTTCTGTTTCAAGAAGGAGCAAGTTTTCAGCAACCACTGAAAGAAGCTGGCGCATAGAGTTAATCATCGCCGATGTGCTTATGGTCGCCCCGCTAACCGTATCGACATCTTCTCCAATTTGCAGCGGATCAAGACAGTTTTTTCCAAGAAACTGGTTCTGAAATTCAGGTTTCTCGATCACATCACCGACACCCTGGGTCTCGGTATGCTCGACAATACGAAGGCCGAGAATAGCTCCCTCTTTATCCACGGCCAGGTTGTAGCTAATCGGACCATCGTAACCTTGGACACTGGCCGAGGCCATCACGCCGAGCAGTTCGCCTCCAGCATTGTAAACCAGGTCAAAAGAACCTTCGTCAAGGACCTCGGTCTTGAACTCGGCCATATCGGGAAAGTATTCTTCAAGAGCACTGCGATAATCTTCTGCCTGCCGCTCGGCAATCACCGGAGCAGTAATCATATTTGCTCCCGCAAGCAGGCCGGCGGCTACCACGGTAACCACGACCAGTGTTAAAACCTGGCGGGTGAACTCAGGCAACTTGCTTCACCTCCCCAAATTTCCTGGGAATAGTGAATTTATCGAGCAGGGGGGTTAACGCATTCATGGTTAAGATAGCAAAGGTAACCCCCTCAGGATGGGCCCCGAAAAGGCGGATCAGCATCGTAATCAAGCCGCATCCAACCCCAAAAATAAGCTTGCCCCAGGGCATCACCGGTGAAGTAACCATGTCGGTAGCCATGAAGAGCGCTCCCAGAAGAACTCCTCCGGCCAAAACGTGAAAAAACCCGGTAGTAACATTATTACCATAGAAACCGCCGCCGAATAAAGCCCCCATCAGCCAAACGGTTCCGATAAAGCCTCCCGGGATCCGCCAGTCGATATGACCTTTGTAGAGCAGCCAGAAACCCCCGAGTAGCAGGGCCAGGGCGGAGGTTTCACCCAGGGCACCGGCGACATTGCCGATTAGAAGCTGGCTTAGCGCGGTATTAAGAGCCTCGGCCTCGCTGGCCAGGGGAGTAGCCGAAGTAACCGCAGAGATATCGGCGAAGAAATGGAATGGCTTCGGCACCGGCCAGATCGGGCCAACCAGGTGAGTGCCCCAGGAGGTCACCAGGACAGCCCGGCCAACCAGCGCCGGATTGAAGATATTGTTGCCGATACCGCCATAAACCTGCTTGCCGATAATAATCGCGGTAACAGATCCAATTGCGGGGATCCACCAGGGAACGTTAGGCGGCAGGGTCATCGCCAAAAGAAGGCCGGTTACCGCAGCACTGCCGTCACCAAATATATTTAACCGGCGCAGCCAGAGCGCCTCGGTTAACATGGCGGCAGCCACGGCCACGGTCATAGTGATCAAAGCCTGATAACCAAACAAAAAGATAGCCACGGCCACCACAGGACCGAGGGCAATTAAAACATCGAGCATCACACTTTGAACGGATTGAATAGTCCGGATGTGAGGCGATGATGATACTACCAGTTTACCGTTCATTGAATCACTCCTATTCCGAAGGCGCTGCTTTAACCTTTGCGCCTGGCCAGTACTTCTGCTTTGGCAATTCTAATCCACTGAGTGAGGGGAATTCGGGCGGGGCAAACATAGGCACAGCAACCGCATTCAATACAATCGGTGACATGCAGCTTCTCCGCCCGGCTAAAATATTCGTGCTCAGCCGCCTGGGCAATAAAAGTAGGGACCAGATTGATCGGGCAGGCCTCAACACACCGGGCACAGCGAATACAACTACCGCTTTCAGAAAGCTCCACATCTTCAACGGTCAGGGCGACAAGACCCGAAGTTCCTTTTATTACCGGTAGATCGGTTGTCGGTTGAGCCAAGCCCATCATCGGCCCGCCGATGACCAGTTTACGAGTCTCTTCTTTCAAGCCGCCGCAAAAGTCAAGTAGCTCGTTCACCAGCGTGCCCACACGCACCATCAGGTTGGCCGGCCGCCTGACCCCTTCGCCAGTAACGGTAACCACCCGCTCGATTAGTGGTTTGCCTTTTTGAATAGCATCGGCTATCGCCACGGCAGTACCGGTGTTATGGTTGACCACGCCTACATCGAGAGGAAGTCCGCCGGAGGGAACCCGACGCCGTGTGGTTACCTGGATTAACATCTTCTCTGCACCCTGTGGGTATTTCGTTTCCAGGGGAACAATGGAGATACCAGGTTTGCCTTCAGCCACCTGCTTCATTACCCTGATAGCATCGGGCTTATTGTCTTCAATCCCGACAATTCCTCTTCCCGCTCCCAGAACTTTCATGATCACCTCAAGACCGAAGATAATCTCTTCCGGCTTTTCCAGCATGAGACGGTGATCGGCCGTCAGGTATGGTTCACACTCCGCACCGTTAATGATCACTGTATCGATCATCTTGCCGTCCGGCGGTGACAGTTTTACATGAGCCGGAAAGGTAGCCCCACCCATTCCGACAATGCCCGCCTCGCGAATAAGCTTCCGGAGCTCCTCCGGTGATCGATCATCGGGATTTTCTACGGAATTTGCCTGCTCATCCCATTCGTCCTGTCCATCACCTTCTATGGTTATCGCCGTTATCTTACGACCGAGAGGATGATTATAAAGACCGATCGCCGTGACTTGACCCGAAATGCTGGCATGCACCGGCGCGGAAACAAAACTCTCGCTCTGGCCAATCTTCTGCCCCGTCTTAACCAGGTCACCTACCTCCACCAGCGGTTCACACGGAGCCCCGATATGCTGTTGTAACGGAATGACGACCTTTTGGGGAACCGGGGGCGTAGTGACAGCCAGAGAAGCGGTCAGCTCTTTGCGGTATTCCGGGTGAACGCCTCCCTTGAAAATTGCTCTACCTATATTCATAAGCTCACCCCTTTTCTGTGAAGATCAAACTGACCAGTATGTACCACTTTTTTATAATAACTTATCATTTCGTTAAATTCAGTACTTTTCCTGCTAATTACCCCGCCGAAGAGCAACCTTACATTAATGTAACAGGTGAAACCCGGGACCGCTTTCTCTGGCCGCAGCCAACGCCTCTAAATATTCCTGGCGAGTGATCCGGCGGTTAATTTCAGGGTAACGATTAGCCAGATAAGTAGGATGATACTGCTCCATAATGTTGATCCAGCTATGGGGAGAAACTTCCCGGGCAATAAATTCCATCAGCTCCGCCGTGCCGCTGACCCCTCCCGGCATCACCAGGTGGCGGATCAGGAGCCCTTGAAAAGCCACTCCGTTTTTATCCAGCGCCAGGTCGCCCACCTGGCGGTGCATCTCTTTGATCGCTTCCCGAGCCACCCGGGAATAATCGCCAATTTGAGAGTATTTTTGCGCCATTTTTTCATCGGCATATTTGAAATCGGGCATATAGATATCGACAATCTGATCCAGGAGGCGAAGGGTCTCGGTCCTCTCGTAGCCACTGCAATTATAAACGAGGGGCAGCTTCAGCCCCCGCCCGGCGGCTATCAACAGCGCCTCGATGATCTGCGGCAGGTAATGGGTAGGGGTGACCAGGTTAATATTTTCGCAACCCCTTTGTTGCAGCCCGATCATGATGTCGGCCAATTCATTGGCGGTAACGGTATCTTTGACCATCCCCCGGCTAATCTCGAAGTTCTGACAAAAGACACAGCGCAGACTGCAAAAGGCAAAAAAAATTGTTCCCGAGCCTCCCCTGCCAACGAGGGGGGGCTCCTCCCCAAAATGTGGGCCAAAACTTGAAATCTCGGCATCCTTCCCCGACCCACATTCGCCGCGTTCACCAGATATCCTTAAGGCACCGCATTCCCTGGGGCAAAGCTGGCAGGGCTCGAGCAGCTTTTGAAGCCGGGTCATTCGAGAATGCAGTTCTCCGGTTTCAAGAAGTTGATGATAACTTATTGGTCTGTCCACCCTTTAAACTTATTTTCATCGGCATACCGATTTACCGGAATGCTTAAATTATGCCCTATAACCCCCAATTGATCAAGCCAATTTATACGCATCTAAGCACAACTGCTCCGAGCTAAAGATAACCCGGGCATGCGAAAGGGGCAGGTGAAACCCACCTGCCCCTTTTCATATTTCAGGGTTACTAACAAACCCTGGTTTTACTCTTCGTCTTCTTCGTCGGCACCTACGTCTTCTTCTTCATCGATGTCTTCAAAATCATCAGCACCCTCTTCGTCTTCGACATCTTCAAAGCCCTCGGCATCTTCGTCCTCGATCTCCTCAGCCGGCGCACAGCCAACAGCGAAGACAAAGACCATCGCCAAAACCATCATTAACGTTAATCCCCACTTGAGCATCTTTTTCATTCAATTGCCCTCCCCTCTTTATGTTTATAGACTAGTCTTCGCTAATACTATGAGAATATCCTTCCTCAAATACCATTAAAACAATTAAAATCTGTTAAAGTTTGTTAATGAGCATTAACAAGCTGGGAGTGACAAAAGGCCGTCAAAGTAGTTTAGATCATCTCGACGCTTAGGTTAAATCAGGTTGGGAGCGCTTCGATTAGCTATTCAGTCCGGTGCTGTATGAGGTCCTGATAAACAGCCCGCGCCTCGCTGACAGTATAGAAAGAGCCGGTCACCAGGACGGCGTCATCTTTACCGGCCAGAGCCAGCGCTACGTTCAGGGCATGATCCACTTTTTCTTGCACGATCACATTCCCGGTAAAGCGGTTTTCCAGCCAGGCAGCAAGCATCTCTGGCGCAGCGGCCCGGGGAAGATCGGGCTTGGTTAAGACCACCGTATCCGCCAGCGGAAGGATAAAATCAAGCATCGAGAGATCTTTATCCGCCATTACGCCGAGGACCAATATCAGGCAGCGGTAACTGAAATACTTGGGAAGCGAAGCGGCCAGGCTGCTCATGGCCGCCGGATTGTGTGCACCATCCATGATCAAAAGGGGCTCCCGCCTGAGAAGCTCAAGCCGGGCCGGCCAAACGGTCTCGGCCAGGCCCCGGCGAAGATCCTTCTCGGAGAAAGAGAAACCGCATTCAGACAGCATCTCTAACGCAGCCAAAGCTACCGCGGTATTACCAACCTGGTAGTCTCCGCGCAAGGGTAGATATAGATTCTGATAAGAGCGGGTGAAGCCATCATAGTCGAGCAGTTGCCCCTCCGCGACAATCTCCCGGCGGGTGCCGAAGGCACTGTTTACCCCGGAGGGAGCACTTTCACCAGAGGGAAGAGCATAGAAAAGAGGGGCCAGCCGCTCCCGGCAGGTTTCTGCGATCACCTGCCGTGCTCTTGGATCTGTCGTGCCGGTAACCACGGGGGTGCCGGTCTTGATAATACCGGCTTTTTCGCGGGCGACAGCCTCAACCGTCTTTCCCAGCACCTCGGTATGATCCAGGCCGATATTAGTGATTATGCTAACCAGCGGTGTAATCACATTGGTAGCGTCGAGGCGCCCGCCAAGACCCACCTCCAGAACCACCAGGTCGGGCTGCTTGCGAGCGAAATAAGTTAAAGCCAACGCCGTAACTACCTCGAATTCAGTGAGCGGGCCGAGCCGCTCGTCTTCACTGAGCTCTTCGGCAAAGGGACGCACCTGCTCTACCAGTTCGACCAACTCGGAACAGCTGATATCACGGCCGTTAATGCTCATCCGATTGGTGAAAGAGAGGACATAGGGCGAGGTAAAAAGAGCAGCACGGTATCCCGACGCTTGTAACACCGCGGCAATCATTGCTGCGACGGAGCCTTTCCCGTTGGTCCCACCAATATGGATATATTTCAACTGCTTGTGAGGATCGCCCAGAAGAGAGAGCAGCGCCTCAATCCGCTGCAAACCCTGCTTGATGCCAAAGCGACCGATACTGTGAATCCACTCAAGGGCGCGGCGATAGGCCGCCTCTGTTTCATGCAACATCGATTACTGAAGCTCCTGGATTCTTTCCTTTAATTTATTTCTTTTGGTAGTGCGCTCTTCAAGGCGCGCTTTCTCTTTGGCCACTATTTCCGGGGGAGCCTTCTTTAAAAATCCCGGGTTCCGTAGCTTCCCTTCAGTCCTTCGCAGCTCTTTTTCAACCTGCTGCAGCTCTTTTTTAAGCCGGGCCACCTCGGCCTCGAGATCGATCACTCCGGCCAGGGGAAGATAGACTTCCAGATCCTCACCGATAATCTCAACCAGCGCCTGCCGCGGCTTGGAGGAGCCCGGATCGATTGTTAGCGGCTCGGCAAAAGCCATCCGGCTCAACTGGTGGCGCTCTTGCTCCAATGCGGCAACCACCGCAGGGGAGGGCTTTAAGATCACCGGCGCTCTCCGGCCCGGAGGCAGCTGCACCTGGCTGCGCAGATTGCGCACCGCCCGGATCGCCTCCTGGACCAGGGAGATGGAGGCTGCTTCAGCAGGAAAGTTCAACCCGGGCTGCTCCCGCGGCCAATCGGCAACAACCAGGGCCGATTCGCGTTGCGGCAGGTAGTGCCAGATCTCCTCTGAGATAAAAGGCATGAACGGATGCAGCAGGCGCAGTACCCCGTCCAGAATATAGAGCAAGACGCCGCGAGTCCGGCGGCGGTCTTCGCGCGAAGCCGCCGTGCCGCCTTCAGAGTAAAGATAATACTTGCTCAACTCGACATACCAGTCACAGAAGTCGTTCCAGAGAAATTCGTAGACCAGGCGGGCGGCCTCGCCAAGCTCATACTCTTCGAGGCTGGCGGTGACCCGCCCCACCGCTTCGTTGTAGCAATGCAAAATCCAGCGATCCTCTGTGGTCAACCCCTCCGGCAGAGAATCGGGTAAAAAAGGTATATAGTCAAGCATGCCGCCGGATTCGTCGGCCAGATTCATAATCACAAAACGGGAGGCGTTCCAGATCTTGTTGGCAAAGTTACGCGCCGCCTCCACATTTTCTTGACGAAAGCGCTGATCGTTGCCGGGGGCCTGCCCGGTGAGCAGGGAAAACCGAAGGGTATCGGCGCCGTACTCGGCGATTACCTCGAGCGGGTCGATCCCGTTACCAAGTGATTTGCTCATCTTTCGCCCCAGGGCATCGCGCACCAGCCCGTGAATATAGACCACCTTAAAGGGAACCTCACCCATAAAATGAAGCGACATAAAGATCATCCGCGCCACCCAGAAGAAGATAATATCATAGGCGGTCACAAGGACATCAGTCGGGAAATAGCGGGCCAGATCAGCGGTCTCCTCGGGCCAACCCAGGGTGGAAAAAGGCCAGAGGGCCGAACTGAACCAGGTGTCAAGAACATCGGGATCCTGCTCCAGCGACCCGGCACCACAGGCAGGGCAGGAGGCCGGATCTTCATAATCGACAATAATTTCACCGCAGGAACAGTACCAGGCGGGGATGCGGTGTCCCCACCACAGTTGCCGCGAAATACACCAGTCACGAATATTTTCAAGCCAGTTTTCGTAAGTATGGATAAACCGCGGCGGCACAAAAACGGTCTCTCCATTACGCACCGCCGCCAGGGCCGGCTCGGCGAGCGGTTTCATCTTCACAAACCACTGCCGCGAGATCAGTGGCTCTACAACCGTATGGCAGCGATGGCAATGTCCAATCGAATGGCTGTAATCTTCGATTTTATCCACCAGGCCCTTTACCTGTAAATCGACCACTATTTTTTCGCGGCAGATCTCCCGGTCAAGGCCGGCGTAAGGGCCTGCTGCTTCAGTCATCTTCCCATCTTCGCCGATTACAGGAATGATTTCAAGATCATGGCGCTGCCCGATCTCAAAGTCGTTGGGGTCGTGGGCCGGGGTAACCTTGACCGCCCCGCTGCCAAAAGCCGGATCGACATAGGTATCAGCAACTATGGGGATCTTCCGGTTAAGCAAGGGTAAGATAACCTCGCGGCCAACCAGATCCCGGTACCTTTGATCTTCAGGATGAACGGCCACACCACTGTCGCCAAGCATAGATTCCGGGCGGGTTGTAGCCACCACAATATAACCGCCACCGCCGGCCAGAGGATAGCGAATATGGGTAAGGGTAGCCTCTTTGTCCTCGTGCTCCACCTCGATATCCGAAAGGGCGGTATGGCAGCGGGGGCACCAGTTGATCATGTAGTCGCCCCGGTAGATCAGCCCGGCCCGGTAGAGATCGACAAAAACTTTCCGCACCGCCCTGGAGCAGCCTTCGTCCATGGTGAAACGTTCCCGGGACCAGTCGCAGGAGGCGCCAAGAGAGTAAAGCTGCCTGATGATCTGGTCATGGTAAATCTCCTTCCACTCCCAGACCTTCTCCAGGAAGCGCTCCCGGCCCAGCTGATGACGGGTTAAACCTTCGGCCCGCAGATCCTCTTCCACCCGGATCTGCGTGGCAATGCCGGCATGGTCCGTCCCCGGCAACCAGAGAGTATCATAGCCCTGCATCCGCCGCCAGCGGATCAATGTATCCTGGATGGTGATGTCAAGAGCATGCCCCATATGCAGAGATCCGGTTATGTTGGGCGGCGGGATGACGATCGTAAAAGTTTGTCTGCCTTTTCCGGCTGCCCGAAAATAATTCCCCTCAAGCCAAAACCGGTAGCGGCATTCTTCTACAACGGACGGATCATAAGCCGGTGGAATTAAATCTTTGGCCACACCTACACCTCTTCTTTCTTACTACTGCAAATTATATTATTCTTTTCCTCTATCAAAGTCAACCGGAGGAATAGTTCTCAGGCCCTCCCAAAAAGACCCTGTAAGTTTTCACCCGTAGACCAAGGTCCACCCGTTTCTTGCCAAATAAACTCAATTTGTCACAAAAATAATATCTCTTTGTAATATTTCTGTAATGTTCTGCCCTTATAATAAAAGCAAGTTGACCCCCTCTTTTAAATATATCTCTTTGGGCACAGTAAGCACTGTGCCTTTTTTCTAGGAGGTGACAGGGGGACGGTTCTCCTGTCACCTAAACACCCTGCAAACGGTTTGACATTAGCATATCGAGTGGTTATGATTGTGCCAAGTTACCCGGTAGGAGAGCAGAAGTTTATGCTATACCCTGATCCTTTTAATAAACAGCTCCTTAACGCAAATGGAATCTATTATTACCCGCTGCTCGATTCAACCAACGCCGAGATACGGCGGTTGGCAGAAGAAGGCGCTCCCGACGATACGGTAGTCCTGGCCGATGCGCAGAGCGCAGGCCGGGGACGACGAGGCCGTTCATGGCACTCGCCTCCGGGAAAAGGGATCTACTTTTCTATCTTGCTGCGTCCACCACGAATTAAACCGGCCGCGGCGGCACCGATAACCCTGGTCGCTGCAGTAGCCGCAGCGCGGCAGCTGCGTGAGACTACCGGCATAAAGATCGCTGTAAAATGGCCCAACGATCTATTGATCGGCACGAAAAAAGTGGGGGGTATTCTTACAGAGACCAGGACCAACGGGCCGGATCTACTTTACCTGGTACTGGGCATTGGCTTGAATATCAATCATCAGATCGAGGACTTCCCGGCAGAACTGCGTGAATACGTCACTTCACTATCCCTCGAAAGTAGCCTTACTTTTGAGCGGACCGCCCTTTTTCTTTCGGTTCTGGAAAATGTGCGCCGTAACTGCCGCCTCTTTTTCAAAACAGGCTTTGCCCCGTTCCAACCTCTCTGGAAGGAGATTAGCGCCACCCTGGGAAACACGGTGGAGCTGGCCCGGCCCGGTGAAGTGCTGCAGGGGAAAGCGGTAGACCTCGACCCCGCAGGGGCACTTTTAATCGAAGACGGCCGGGGGAGACACCATCGCATTACCTATGGCGAAATTGTTTAAGAAAAAGGAACAACTTAAATGCCATTACGTGAATTGAACCAAATTGCTCTTGTTACTGCCCTCATGGCCTTCCTAGCCCAGCTAAGCATTCCTCTTCCCTTCAGCCCCGTGCCGCTCACCGGACAGCTGATCGGGGTACTATTTGCCGGGTTGCTCCTGGGCGGCAAAAACGGTTTTATTGCTGTACTGGCTTACCTGATGCTAGGGGCCGCCGGCCTCCCCCTCTTTTCATATGGACGGGGAGGACCGGGTCTCCTTTTCGGGCCTACAGGCGGTTACCTTTGGGGATTTCTTCCCGGTGTATTCTTCTGCGGAAAGCTGTTAGAGAAGCACCGAACACCCGGCTTTATCCGGACCACCGCGGCAATGCTCTGCTGCCTCGGTTGCACTTACCTCGCCGGTACGGTGCAGCTGGCCCTGGTGATGGGCTATAGTACTATAGAGGCCCTTCTCGCCGGGGTAATTCCCTTTCTCCCTGCAGACTTGGCCAAGATCGCCCTGGTTGCATCTGCTGGCATTAAAATTAAAAAAAGGGTGCAACCTTGCCCTCATCCCATCCTGGTAAATAAATCTACAACAGGGGAGAGCTAGAGTTTAAGTTGTCCCGGCGGCACAGCAATCCTCCCACGCCAGTAGCGCCGCGCCGAGTGCACCGGCAATCTGCGGCTCCGGCGGAACGATAATCCGCAACTGCAACTTCTCTTCCAGCGCCTTCACGACGGCGCTGTTTTTGGCTACACCACCGGTCATCATAACGGCCTCGTCCAGGCCAACCCGGTAAACCAGGCTCGAAGTGCGCGCGGCAATAGACTCGTGCAGCCCGCGGGCGATCTCCGCGCGATCCGCCCCCCCGGCAAGCAAAGAGACTACCTCGGTTTCGGCAAAGACGGTGCAAGTGCTGCTGATAGAGATAGCCCGGACCGCCTGATCACTTAAAGCAGCCAGGTTCTCCAGTTCCACCTCGAGAGCGGTGGCCATCACTTCAAGAAAACGCCCTGTCCCGGCAGCACATTTGTCATTCATCGCAAAATCAAGCACTTTGCCCTGCTGATTAAGCCGGATTACCTTGCTGTCCTGGCCCCCGATATCGATCACGGTACGCACGGCCGGATCAAGATAAAAAGCGCCCCGGCCATGACAGGTGATCTCGGTAATCCTTTTGTGAGCAAATGGGATACTGATGCGACCGTAGCCGGTAGCAACGATCACCGCCAGATCATCAAACTGGAGGCCGGCAGATTCCATGGCCGCTGTTAAAGCTTTTTCGGCGGCTTTCCTGCTGTCTGCCCCCGTGGGGATGATCGAGAAGGTAACCACGCGGCCGTCCTTCAGAAGCACTGCTTCAGCTGAAAGCGAGCCGACATCGATACCAGCAACCACCACCGGGTTGCTCCCTGTAATTTTCTCACCCTGCCGCTGCCCCATCGATTCCCCCTACTCTTCGCCACGTTTATGCTGCTTCAACAAAACCAAAATAGCGCTCCACAGGCGCTCTTTGCCTGCGCCGGTTCGGGCAGAAAACGGTAGCAGCTCCTCGGTTGCACTGAGCTCTAACGAAGCCTTTATCTCCGGCAACTGCCGAGCAAGAGCTCCACGTGAAAGCTTGTCCGATTTAGAAGCCACGGTAATCGTAGCTAAGCGGTGAAAGCGAAGCCATCGGGCCATGAGCAGATCATCTGCCGTAGGCCGGTGACGGCAGTCCACGATATGCACGGCTCCGCAAAGCGGGTTGCGCTTTTCGAGATAGTTTTCAATCAAGACCGCCCAGGCCCGCTGCTCTTCCTTGCTAGCCCTGGCATAACCGTAACCAGGCAGATCAACAAAGTAAAAAGCATCATTTACCCGGTAAAAATAGAGAGCCCGTGTTTTTCCAGGCGTAGAGCTGGTATAAGCAAGTTTTTTGCGCCCGAGGAGCTGGTTAATCAGCGATGATTTGCCCACGTTGGAACGCCCGAGAAAAGCAATCTCGGGCAATCCGTTAAGAGGCAGAGCAGTGCTCCTGTAGGCTACCGTCTCCAGGACCGCTTTCTTAATTAAGATCGACGTTCGCCCCCCCCCCCGGGTGACACGTCTTGAATTACCGGTGCTAATGTCTAAGCGCCGGTTCATCCCGATGCCGTAATCCGGGATCATCATGGCAGATGGCCCCGACCGGCTCTTCTGCCTCTACCTGCGACTCAGTGATCTGCTGCTTTTTTGAGGGCTCCCCTAACAGGGCGAAGTCAAGAACCTCATCCATATGCTCAACTAGCTTGACTTCGACTTTGCGCCGTACGTTTGCCGGAATATCACTTAAATCTTTGCGATTTTCTACCGGCATTATTACATACTTAATTCCTGCCCGGTGCGCCGCCAGCATCTTCTCTTTGATTCCCCCTACGGGGAGAACGCGTCCGCGCAGAGTAATCTCACCGGTAAGAGCCACCTCCCGCCAAACCGGTGTCTTGGTCAAGGCCGAGGCTAGCGCCGTAGCCATGGCGATACCAGCTGAAGGTCCGTCTTTGGGGATTGCTCCTTCGGGAACATGAATATGAATGTCGATCTTTTCGTAAAAATCTTCGTCCAACCCCAGGTTTTCCGCCCGTGAACGGATATAACTTAACGCAGCCTGGGCTGACTCCTGCATCACTTCGCCCAGTTTGCCGGTGAGGATCATCTTCCCCTTGCCTTTCATCAGGGTTACCTCGATAGAGAGCAGGTCACCACCAGCTTCCGTCCAAGCCAGCCCCGTGGCCACGCCGATTTCGTTTTCTTTCTCACCCGTGCCATAACGAAAACGGGGAACCCCTAAATATTTCTGCAACCCTCTGCGGGTTACATTTACCTGGACATCGCGATCTTTAACTACTTCGCGGGCAACCTTGCGGCAGATCGCTGCCAGGCTGCGCTCAAGGTTGCGCACCCCTGCCTCACGGGTATATAAGCGAATAATCTCCCGCACCGCTCCCTCAGAGATGGTCAGGTTGGAAGGGTCCAGGCCGTGTTCTGAAATTTGCTTGGGGATAAGGTGTCTTTTGGCAATCTCAACTTTATCTTCTTCGGTATAGCCGGGCAAATGAATCGTCTCCATGCGGTCAAGAAGCGGCTGGGGAATATTATGGGGCGCGTTCGCCGTAGTAATAAACATAACTTGAGAAAGATCGAAAGGCAGCTCGATATAATGATCGCTAAAAGCGTGATTTTGCTCGGGATCGAGTACTTCAAGCAGCGCCGCGGAGGGATCGCCCCTAAAGTCCGTAGACATCTTATCGATCTCATCCATCAGGAACACCGGGTTTTTCGACTTCGCCTGGCGCATCCCCTGGATGATCCGGCCCGGCAACGCCCCCACATAAGTGCGGCGGTGGCCGCGGACCTCGGCCTCATCACGGATTCCACCCAACGAAATACGAACAAAATTACGTTCCAACGCCCGGGCAATCGACTTCGCCAGCGAGGTTTTCCCCACACCAGGCGGGCCAATCAGACAAAGAATCGGCCCTTTTAGCTTTTCAGCCAGCTGCCGCACAGCCAGGTATTCGATAATCCGCTCCTTCACTTCGTGCAAGCCGTAGTGATCCTCATCGAGGATCTCGGCGGCACGATCCAGATCGAGACGATCCGTAGTCACCGTTGACCAGGGCAGTTCTAAAAGCCAGTCCAGGTAGGTT
>JAAZPQ010000092.1 GCA_012797175.1 Bacillota bacterium | reverse complement strand
GCGCTCGCCGATTGCCAAGTTCTTCAGCCCGGGGCTGCTTGACCGAATCGGAGAGCAGATGGCGGCCGTACCCGGCGACCTGCTTCTTTTTGCTGCCGGTGACGGGGCGGCCTCTTCCGAAGTTCTTGGCCGGCTGCGGTTACATCTTGCTCCTGGTGAGCTTCCAGCAGAGCCCCACTTCCTGTGGGTGGTTGACTTTCCCCTCTTTGAATACGATCCCGCAGAGAAGTGCCTGCATGCGGCCCATCACCCTTTTACCGCCCCGCATGAAAAGGACCTTTCTCTTCTGGAGAAGGAGCCGCTGGCGGTGCGTTCGCAGGCCTACGATCTGGTTCTCAACGGGGTAGAGCTTGGCTCAGGAAGCAACCGGATCCACCGCCGCGAAACCCAGCTCTATATCTTGCAGCTGCTTGGAATCTCGGAGGACGAAGCGATGGAGAAGTTCTCTTTTCTGCTGGAGGCGCTTGAATACGGCGCACCGCCCCACGGCGGGATCGCCCTGGGCCTGGACCGGTTGGTAGCTCTTTTTACCGGGGACGAGTCTATCCGCCAGGTGATTGCATTTCCTAAAACCGCCACGGGCAGCTGTCTCCTGACCGGAGCGCCGGCCGCAGTGGCGCCGCAGCAGCTGCGGGAACTGGGCCTTATCGTTAAATCCCCTTCAAAAGACGGCGGCCCAGTCCGCTAAAGGCGCTGATCAGATCGTGCATCACCCCGGCGCCGCGGGAGATAAGCAGCCCGGTGAGCAGGTAGTCGATATAGGCGCAACGAATAAAGCCGCCGCTGGCCGGGGCCAGGAGCCCCCGGTCGGTGAGATAACAGATAAAGATACCGAGAACGGCGGAGATCCAGCACGCCGGCAGGCGCTGTAAAGGAGGGAAGCTCTCCCTAAGCGTCTCGGTAATAAATTCTACCGCTACCGCCAGGTAAAGCAGGGTGAGAAGGGCTTCTGACATTGCGGCACTACCCCTTTGAGTAATATTGAAGCATAAATAAAGATCTTCATTCTATCCTATGTTTACTTCCGCTAGACGATGAGTGTCTCTTCTCTTCGCTCAACGTTTCTTCTCCCCGGGGGGAGAGAAATAGGTGACAGGAGAAACGTCCCCCTGTCACCTCGCGGCGTTTTTAGTTGCTTGCTCTTTGTTAGAAGATATGCTATGATCCTAGTGCACAAAGGCCCTGCTGTGTTCGTGTCTACCGATAAAGTTTTGAGCTAACACATGATTCTAGGGAGCCTGGGCTTTAGCTTGTGGCGTAGCAGCCTCCTCTGAGAGGACCTATAAAGCAGCTAAGAGGGCACCCACTTTTTGGGGGAACAGTTCAAAACCCAACGGTCCACGGCATAGCAGGGTTTTTTTGACTTGGAAAGGAGGTGCCCAGATTTGTCCGAGTTAGTTTCAGAGGTAGCTACTCAGATCAGGCGGGGGTTGCAGGACGGGATTCACCCGGGAGATCTGCTTGAACTGCTCGATCAGCTTGGTGATGGAGAGAAAGAAGAGCTCCTGGAGCTTCTTTCCGATTCGGAAGCAACTGCGTTGATCCAGGAGATGGAGCCGTTTGAGCAGGTATCCCTCTTCCGTCTTCTAAGCCGCGAACGGGCCCCGGCCATTCTCAAGGAGATGGCTTCCGACGATGCTGTCGACCTGCTCGGGGAGCTTTCTCCCAAAGAGATCGCAGAGCTGCTGCCGCTGGTCGATGAAGATACCGCCAAATTCAGCGGGCTGTTAAAGTACCCCGAAGAGAGCGCCGGGGGGATTATGACCACCGAATATATCTCTCTTCCGGCCGACCTTCCCGTTGAAGAGGCTATCGCCCGGCTGCGGGAGATCGCGCCGCAGGCGGAGACGATCTACTATGTATTTGTGGTCGATGTTGAAAACCGCCTCATCGGCGTCCTTTCGCTGCGTGACCTGATTGCCGCCCCGGACGGCACTCCGCTGAAGGAGATTATGAAACATAATGTCATCAGCGTCAATGCTTTGCTGGACCAGGAAGAGGCCGCCCGGGTGGTGGCCAAGTATGACCTTTTGGCGGTACCGGTGGTTGACGACGACAACCGGCTCCTGGGGATTATTACGTTTGACGATATCATGGATGTTCTGGAGCAGGAAGCTACCGAAGATATCTACCGCCTGGCCGGGGCCGGCGAGGTCACCGGGGTCGAGCTGATGGAGGCATCGATCTACAAGATCGCCTGGCACCGCACCCCCTGGCTGTTGCTGAGCATGCTCGGGGGCATTCTCGCCGGTTACATCATGAGTGCTTTTGAGAGCACCCTGGAAGCAATTCTGGTGCTTGCTTTCTTTATCCCCGTCATTATGGACATGGGAGGGAATGTCAGCACCCAGACTTCGACGATCTTTGTCCGGGGGATCGCTACCGGGGAGATTAGGGGGGCTGACTTCTGGCGCTACTTTATCCGCGAAGTGCGGGTAGGCCTCTTCATGGGGGTGCTCTTCGGCATCCTCGTTGCCGTTACCGCCGTACTCTGGCGGGGAAGCCCGATTTTGGGCCTGGTCGTGGGCATTTCGATGGTTGCCACAGTCTCCCTGGCCACGGTCATCGGTACCCTGGTCCCGCTGCTTTTTCATAAACTGCATATTGACCCGGCGATAACTTCAGGCCCCCTGGTGACGACGATTAAAGATGTCACCGGGCTGTTGATCTATTTTGGTATGGCCACCCTCTTTCTTGATTATTTGCAGTGAGGTGCCAGCCGGCGACAGGTTGCCGGATTAATTCCGGTGCTGTCGTTTTGTGGCTGTAGCGAAAAATTTTATCCTGGTTGAATGATGCAGATAATGGCGATAGGGCACGAACTGGTGCGGCGAGATAAGGGAAAAACTAACAAGAAAAGGCATGATTCCTGTAAATAATTTGTAAGTATATGTCAACACTGTTATTTAGTAGTGAAAAGAGGAAGGATCATTCCTCTTTTTTTTTATTTTTAGGCTTTAACAGGCAGGAGATCCGTAAAGTGGCGCGAATTGATAATCAGGTGGTAGGTGGTGGGGCAAAGTGGGTGAAAACGAGCCATGTTCACCGGTGAATACCAGCATACTCTCGATAATAAGGGGCGGGTGATTATTCCAGCCAGGCTCCGGGAAGGTCTGGGTGAATCTTTTATCATTACCCGCGGCTTAGATCGCTGTATCTTTGTCTATCACCTCGACGAATGGGCCAGAATCGAGCAGAAGGTGAAGGAGCTTCCCTTAACCAGGCGCGATGCCCGGGCCTTTTCCCGCTATCTCTTTTCCGGCGCTGCCGAAGTGGAGATTGACCGGCAGGGGCGGGTTTTGATTCCCCAGAGCCTGCGTGAATATGCCGGCATTGAAAAAGAGGTTATGATTATCGGTGTCTCCAACCGGGTTGAAGTATGGAGCGAAGAAGCCTGGAAAGAATATATCAGCGCAGAAAATCTTGACTTCGAGGCTGCCGCAGAGAAACTTGCGGATCTCGTCTTCTGAATCGGGGGTTAGAGATGACCGAAGAACATATTCCAGTGATGGTTGAAGAGGTGCTCTTCTATCTCAACTGCCGCGAAACCGGCATCTATGTCGATGCTACTCTGGGGGACGGCGGACATGCCGCGGCCATCTGTAGCCTGCTTGGGCCGTCGGGGCATCTGATCGGGTTAGACTGGGACGATGCTGCCCTGGAGCGTGCGGCAAAACGATTAGAAAAATTCAAAGGTAAATTTACACTGCTGCAGCGCAGCTATACCGAGCTGGAGGCCATCTTAAGCGAGCAAGGATTGCCCCGGGTGGACGGGATCTTGCTGGATCTAGGCGTCTCTACTCTCCAGTTGACCGATCCGGAGCGCGGTTTTTCATATCGCCAGGATGAGCAGCTCGATATGCGCATGGATCGCCGCCTGGAAACAGACGCGGCTGATCTAGTCAATCGCCTTCCGGCATCATCCCTGGCCGGGCTGCTCTACCGCTACGGTGAAGAAAGATGGGCCCGGCGGATCGCCGCGCAGGTGGTGGACTACCGTGAAATACACGGTCCGATCCGAAGCGGAGCGGAGCTCGCCGAAGTGGTTAAGAGCGCTATCCCTGCAGCTGCCCGGCGGAAGGGTGGCCACCCGGCGCGGCGCACTTTCCAGGCGCTGCGCATCGCGGTCAACCGTGAGCTTGAAAATATTGAGTCCTTTCTTCCCCAAGCGGTGGCCCATCTCGCTCCTGGAGGCAGAATTTGTGTTATCGCTTACCATTCACTGGAGGACCGTATCGTGAAGCACTTTCTCCGGGAGCACTCCCGCCGTTGCAACTGCCCGCCGGCGCTTCCCTGCACTTGCGGGGGCGAAGGCGAGTTGCTCTTACTGACCCGAAAAGCAGTGCGCCCCTCTGCGAAAGAGGTGGCGCTTAATCCTCGCGCCCGCAGTGCGCTGCTGCGTGCTGCGGAGAGGCGCGTTCTAAAAAGAGAAGAGGGTGCATAAAAGTGTTACAGGCCAGGAAAGCAGTGATGAGCCCTCAACCGGCTCCGGAGCCACGTTATCAGCCGGCCGGGAAGCCGCTCCAGCAAAAAAAGCATCGCCGTGTCGGGTTGAAAAGGAAGCTGTTTCTTCTCTTACTCGGCTGTTTTCTTTTAGGCCTGGTGATTATCGCCCAGTATTCATCGATGGTGGCCCTGAATTACCGGCTTTCCCAGGCTGAGACCAGGCTCAAAGAGCTGGATGCAGAATACCGGCAGCTGGAGCAGGAGGCGGCTCAACTGAGCTCTCTCTCCCGTATTGAATTGATCGCCCGCACGGAGCTGGGCATGCGTGAACCGGAAAGTGGCCAGTTAATGGTCCTGACGGCGAGCCGGGAGAGAGCTTCATCCATGGGGGAGTGAACGCTTCTTGAACGAAGCTTCAGTAACACTTTCCGCCGTGCGCCGCCGGGTTATGGCCATGTTTTTTGTGATCATTCTCGCGGTGCTCGCCCTGATTGGCCGACTGGCCTGGCTGCAGATCGTCCGCTCCGATGAGCTTTATGCCGCCGCCTGGGAGCAGTGGAACCGCAGCGTTCCCGCTCGCTCCCCGCGCGGCACGATCTACGATTGTGAAGGGAGGATGCTGGCCGGAAGCACCACCGTAGATACGATAGCAGCCATTCCGGCGCAGGTAAAGGACCCTAACCGGACAGCGGAGCTGCTGGCGCCGCTTCTTGATCTGCCGGAAAGTGAGCTTCTTGAACGGCTAACGATGGACCGCAGTTCGATCTACCTGAAAAGAAAGGTTTCGCCGGAGATCTCTCGGAAGATCCGGAAGCTCGACCTGCCCGGAATCGTCTTTACACCCGAGGGGCAGCGCTACTACCCCAACGGGACGCTTGCCTCCCAGCTGCTCGGCTTTGTGGGCATGGATGAGGGTTTGGCCGGGCTGGAGAGATATTACGAAAAATATCTTCAGGGTAAAGAGGGTTATCTCCTTTTTCCCACCGACAACCTGGGAAGGCAGATTCCGCACGAGGTGAAGCGCTTTGTCCCGCCCAAGGAGGGGATGGATCTACACCTGACCATCGACGAGACGATCCAGTATATTGTTGAGCGTGAGCTGGCCCGGGCGATGATCGAATTTCAGCCGAAGCAGGCCCTGGCCATTGCTGCCGATCCGCACACCGGGGCTATCCTGGCAGCGGCGTCGAAGCCCGACTATGATCCGTTGAATTATGAGGCCGGTTCAGATTACTGGTCTCTTCCCCCGGTGACTAGCTCTTATGAACCCGGGTCGACCTTCAAGCTGGTTACCCTTTGCGCGGCGGTGGAAGAGGGGCTTTACAACGAGAAGGAGCAATTTTATTGCAGCGGCTCCGTCAACGTGGCCGGGCGGAAAATTAACTGCTGGACCGCGGGCCGGGGGCACGGCAGCATTACATACCTGGAAGCGGTGGAGAGCTCCTGCAACCCGGCTTTTATCAACCTGGGAGAGCGCCTGGGCAAAGAGAAGCTTTTCGGCTATATCCGTGCTTTCGGCTACGGGCAGCGAAGCGGCATTGATTACCCCGGGGAGAGCGAGGGCCTTATTTTTGATCTGGAGCAGGTCGGCCCGGTGGAGCTGGCGACGAGCTCTTTTGGCCAGGGAATTTCGGCGACCCCGCTGCAGCAGTTGATGGCGGTTTCGGCGATTGCCAACGGGGGTAACCTGATGAAGCCCTACCTGGTCGAGAAGATCTGTAATATTGACGGAGAGATGGTTTACGAGCGCAAACCCGAGATTGTCCGGCAGGTTATCTCCAGGTCAACGGCCGCCAAGGTTACCTGGCTCATGGAGAACGTGGCCATTCGCGGCAGCGCCATGAATGCGGCTATTGAGGGATATCGCATCGCCGCCAAAACAGGGACGGCCCAGAAAGTAGGCCCCGGGGGCGGCTATATCCCGGGAGAATATATTGTCTCGTTAATCGGTTTTCTTCCGGCTGAAGATCCGCAAATTGTGCTTTACGTGGCCGTGGACGGGGCTACTCGCGGTGTCCAGTGGGGCTCCCAGATCGGCGCCCCCATATTTAAACGGATTATGACCGATGTGCTCAATTATCTACAGGTGCCGCCCTCGGAGAGTAAGGCCCTGCCGGAAGCAAAGCCGGTCAAGGTGCCCGATCTGTGTGGGCTGACCGTCGATGAGGCGGCGGCGCGGCTAGAAACCGCCGGGCTGATGTTAAGATTAGTCGGGGAGGGGCAATATATTGTTAATCAGACTCCGAAGTCGGGAGCATCGGTTCCCCGGCAGACGCAAATTGTGGTTTACTTAAGCGACAGTGAGAATACCTCCGGCGGTATCAGCCTGCCCGATCTGCGCGGCTTTACGATGAAAGAGGCTGGCGAGGTGCTGAACTGGCTGGGATTGTACCTGCAGGCTGAAGGCTCGGGGGTCGCCGTGAAGCAGGAGCCTTCTCCAGGAACCCCGGTCGAGCCGGGAGAGGCGGTTAAAGTAATTTTTGACGCTCCCCTGGAACGCTGAGCAGATGCGGGCACAGCTTTTTCTTCCGGGAATATGATACAATACCGGGTTAAAGGGGCAACCTGGAAATGTCATTCCGGGAGAGACGGAAAATGGATCTGGAGACGCTGTTGAAGCCGCTGCTGTTGAAGAAAGTGGAAGGAGAGGTTGCCGGTGAGGTAAGCGGGTTAGCTTGCCACAGTAAAAAAGTTAAGCCCGGCATGCTCTTTTTTGCGCTAACCGGGCGCCGCGAAGAGGGCTGGCGCTATGCCGAAGAGGCCTTTCAAAAAGGGGCCCTGGCGGCAGTGGTGGGGCCGGAGTGCCTCCTGCAGGGGCGGCCCCTGGTGCGGGTTCCCGCAGTCCGACCGGCCCTGGCTCTGCTGGCCGATCGTTTTTACGGCTATCCTTCGCGTAATTTTCGCCTCATCGGGGTAACCGGGACTAACGGAAAGACAACTACGACCCACCTGATCGATACGCTCTTTCGCGCGCGTGGTGAGGTTACCGGGCTGTTAGGTACAGTGAGCTACCGCCTCGGCAATGAAACCAGGGCCGCCATGGCAACGACACCCGAGGCCCACGACCTGCAGGCGCTGCTGGCCCGGCTTTCCGGGTTGGGGGCATCTCACGTCACCATGGAGGTTTCATCGCATGCCCTGGCCCAGGACCGGGTTCTCGGCTGCTGTTTTGACGTGGCCGTGTTGACCAATATTACCGGTGAACATCTCGATTATCATAAGAGCTTTGACGCTTACTTAAAAGCAAAAACGAAGCTGTTTGCCCATATGGGCTGGAGCGGGGGAGATGAGGAGACCGGCCCGCAGGCGGTGGTGCTCAATGCCGATTCGCCCTGCTACCGCCATCTTAAGGGCTGGACGAACGGGCAGTGCATCACCTATGGGATCCACTCCCCGGCGGATGTGCGAGCAGAGGAGCTGCAATGCGGTGCGGAGGGGATCTCATTTCGCGTCGTCTCCTTCGCCGGCAGCGAGCGCTTCCGGCTGCCTCTGAAAGGGCGGTTCAATGTTTATAACGTGCTGGCCGCTGTTGCAGTAGGCCTGGTGGAGGGCTTTACTTTAGCGGAAATGGCCTCGATCCTGGTCTCTTTTCCGGGAGTGGTCGGCCGTTTTGAGCCGGTGGAGGCGGGGCAGGATTACCTGGTTTTGGTTGACTATGCCCATACTCCCGATGGCCTGGTCAATGCGCTACAGGCCGCCCGGGAGCTGACCTCCGGGCGGGTGATCGTTGTCTTCGGTTGTGGCGGAGAGCGGGATCGCAGCAAGCGTCCCCTGATGGGGGAGGCTGCCGGCCGTTACAG
>JAAZPQ010000091.1 GCA_012797175.1 Bacillota bacterium | reverse complement strand
GTCAATAAGAGCTTTTGCAAGGCTTGTAAAAAAAAGAGCCCCAAGGAAATTGTCGGCAGTTCGGTTAGCGATCTATGGGGCCGAGAAATTTTTCAAAAAAAAATCAAAGATGATCTTGACCGTTGCCTGAACGGAGAAGAGATCGTAACCGAGATATGGCTTGATATACCGGGCGAAAGCAGGCAGTGTTTCGAAGCCAACTACATACCTTATCGCGACAGCAGTGGCGCCATCACGCATGTAATAATGGTGGCGCACAATATAACGAATCGCAAGATAGCGGAACAGGAGCTGAACAAGAGCTATCAGAAATTGCAAAAAACCCTGGAGGAGACCGTTCATGCTCTATCTGCCCTTGTCGAGATGCGAGATCCATACACGGCAGGCCACCAGAAGCGGGTAGCGATGATTGCCCGGGCCATCGCACGGGAGATCAGTTTGCCGGAAGACTGCATCCAGGGCATCTGGGTGGCCTCCCTGATACATGATATTGGAAAAATACGCGTGCCTTCCGATATCCTTTCAAAGCCGGGTCGCATTACAAAAGCCGAATTTGAACTGATCAAAGAGCACCCTCAGACGGGCTATGAAGTGTTGAGCAAAATAGATTTTCCATGGCCTGTTGCAGAGATTGTACTTCAGCACCATGAAAGAATGGACGGGTCTGGTTATCCACAAGGGCTCAAAGGAGACGGGATCTTACTTGCAAGCAGGATCGTTGGCGTTGCCGACGTGGTCGAGGCTATGACTTACCACCGTCCATACAGGGAAGCGCTGGGACTGGATGCGGCTCTTAAAGAGATCAAGAAAAACAAAGGCATATTATATGATCCTGAAGTTGTAGACGCTTGCATCATGATTTTTCTGGAAAAACGATTTAAGCTGACCGGATTTCCTTTTGGAACAATAATGTAAGGTAAGAAGAACAATTCCTCCCGCGAACACTGCAAAACCGCAAACGGTGAAATGAATCAGATACTCTTCAGCGCTATGCTGGATTTCCCCGGATTATAATTCATTGACAGCAGCTGTGTAGCAGAGTATAATGGTGATAGATTAGTAAAATTCAGAATACTCAAAAGAGAGCATGTTTGGAGACTTATCTTGAACAGGGAGGTTACAACATGAACACGGGAAAGGCTCCTTCGCTGGCAAACTCATCCCGCAGCAATACTGAAAGGACAAAGGCTCCCACGCCTGATACAGTTTTACCTGGAAAAACTGAAGATAAAAAAGCGATTGATGCTCTTTTAATCTTAAGCCAAATTACTTCGGCGGTGAGCGGTTTAAGTGAATTAAAAGCCATCTTAAAGGTAGGGCTGGAGAAGACACTTGAATTTATTGAAGGGACTTACGGCGGGGTTCTGCTTCTGGATGAGCGTGATGAAAGGCTTACCTGCTATGTTTATCAGGGTTTAACCGATGAGTTTGCGCAGAAAATTTCAGTTAACCTTGGCCAGGGGATTAGTGGAAAAGTGGCCTCAACCGGGAAGGCTATCATGCTGGATGATATTTCTGCAAAACCGGAAACCCTGCGCAGCGATCTCGTTAAAATCGGGGGTTTGCGGGCCTTTGTTAGCGTTCCCCTTCGCTTCCGGGAAAGGGTTTTAGGAGTATTAAACTGTGCCGGCCCCCGGGTACATCATTTTACCGAAAAAGATATGCATCTTTTACATTCGATCGGCGATCAACTTGGTCTGGCCATCGGGCATTCGCGGCTACATGAAAGGTTACAGGAAAAAAGAGAAAGGCACCGGGATGTGGCGCGGCAGGTTATTACTGCCCAGGAGGAAGAGAAAAAAAGGATTTCCCAAGAGCTGCATGATGAAACCAGCCAG
>JAAZPQ010000090.1 GCA_012797175.1 Bacillota bacterium | reverse complement strand
GCCCGCTTCGACATATTTTTAAAGATGCGCCCTTTCACCTCGTCGCTGGCCCCCTTCAGGGCCAGGGCGATATCATCGCTGTCCAGGTCGCGCAGCACCCTCTGGATAGAGGCATCGTCTAAAGTGATAATATCTTCAAAAATAAACATCTGCTGCCGGATCTGCTCCGCCAACTCGGCGTCTTCTTTCTCCAGCTCTTCTAAAATCAGCTTCTCGGTGCTGCGATCGACATGATTTAAGATCTCTACGATGGTCGGAATCCCCCCGGCCGTGGTAAAATCCTGGTGAAACATACTCGCAAGGCGGTCCCGCATGACACTTTCCACCCCTTTTAAAATTTCGGGTGAGGTCTGCTCCATAGTAGCGATGCGCCGGGCAATATCGCTTTGAATCTCTGGAGGCAGCTCAGAGAGAACCATGGCTGCCTGGTCGGAATCGAGGTACGAGAGGATATAAGCGATGGTCTGGGGGTGTTCCTGGCCGATCATCCCGGCCAGCTGTTTAATATCGGCATCGCGGACAAAAGTAAACGGCTTAACCTTGCTGGTCTCTTTCAGCTTTTTCATCAGTTCGGCCGCCTTCTGCGGTCCCAGGGTCCGCTCCAGGATATCCCGGGCATAGTCAACCCCACCGTTCAGCAGGTATTGTTGCGCTTCGTAGAGCAGTAAAAATTCATCGAGGACCGCATCTAACTTTTCCCGCTTCACCCGGCTGGTGTTGGCTATCTCCAGCGTGATCCGTTCAATCTCTGATTCGCTAAAATGCTTTAGAACCTTGGAAGAGATATTCGGACCCAGGGCCAGGAACAAGATCGCTATTTTTTTTAAACCGCTACTCTGCCTGCTCTGCAAATTCAATCCTCCGCTAACCATGTTTTTAACAGGAGAGCCACGTTTTCCGGCTCCTCCTCTCCCAGCTGACGCACTCTTTTTTGCTTGCTGTGATCGACCGGCTCAGAGACCTTCTCCTCCATCGCCTCTTCTAAGGCTTCCGCCGTGGTTATCAGCGCCGGCTGTGGTTCTACGCGGGTCGAGCGGACGATCCTAATTAAAGTTAAGATTAAAATTAGAACCAGTACCCCCCCGCCAACCAGCGCCACCAGCATCCTGGGCTCCAGGCTGAATCCAGAGCGGGAATCAGCAGGCTCCTCGTCAAGCCCTTCACGCCAGCTGTCGTCAAAAGGGATCAGCTGAATATTAAAGGTATCCCCCCGCTCGGGATCGATGCCCAGGGCAGAGAGCAAGACCGTGTTGATCTGGGAGGCAATCTCGGGGCTGCCGGCAGTTTCATCCAAGATCACCGCCACCGAGAGCCGCTCAACCTTGCCGGGGGCCTGGGCCAAGAACTCCTTGGTCTCGCCAATTTCATAGTTAACGATCTCCTCCAGGCGCTCATAGCTGTAGTCACCGCTGCCGCCAACTGCTGCGTATCCGGGGATATTAGACTCCCCGACCTCGGCCGGGCCCAGCCCCATCCCCTCAGAGCGCTCCTCGATCCGCTGCTCGGAGCGATTGATCGGGTTATCGTAAGTAACCGAAGTCTGCTCCCTGGTATCAAAGTCCAGCTCGGCGCTAACCATGGCCACCGCCCTGCCCGGACCGTAAACCCGCTCCAGGATGGAGCGAAGCCGCCCTTCAACCTCTTTTTCAAATTTCCGGGTCAAGGCCAGCTGTTTCTCTGCCGCGGTAAAACCAAACTGCCCTTCCGGCTCTTGGTAAGGATCAAAGAGGGGGTTACCCTGAGAATCGATAATAGTAATATTATTAGGAGACAAGTTTTCAACGCTGCCCGCCACTAAGTTCAAAATGCCTTGAATCTGGCTGTCGTTAAGTGAAGCCTGGGGATTTAGTTTTAAAAAGATAGAAGCAGAGGGTTCGCTTTTCTCCCTGACAAAGACGCTCCCCTCAGGTATAACCAGGTGTACCCGGGCCTTCTCTACCGCTTCGATACTGGTAATAGTCCGGCAGAGCTCTTCTTCCAGGGCGATCTGCCATTGCACACGGCGTTCAAAATCACTGGCGATCAGGTTACTCTCTTCAAACAGGGCAAACCCGGCTCCCTGCGAAGCGATCTCCGATGAAAATTTTAATCTCAACTGGTCTTTCTGATCACGAGGGACCAGGATAGTAGTAGCATCATCCTCTACCTGGTAAGGGATATCACTCTCTTCCAGCTTGGCAACAATAGCCTGGGCCTGCTCCGGAGCCAGCTCGCTAAAGAGCACCTCCATTGGAGGAGCGGTGAGATTGATAATAACCAGCACCGCTATAAGCACTACCGCAGCCGAAGCCACGGCGATGACGCCGATCCGGGCCGGACGGGGCAAGTTGTTCCAGTATTTACGAATTGAAGAAAGGTCGATGCCAGTGCGTGCGGCAGGTGAGTTAAGCTCTTTCTCTTCCTCCATCCCAGTACTCCCTTATCTAATTAATGTGCAGCTTAATGTGCAGCTTACCTTGCCCTGTAACAGAGCCTTTTTCCCAAGCATCATGCTTAAATAACCTTTAGATCTGCATCCGGTAAACCTCCTGGTAGGCTTGAATGACCTTGTTCACCACCTGCACCGTCAGCTGAAGTGATAACTGAGCCTGCTCGGTAGCGATCATTAAATCGTGGAGGTTTTCCAGGTTCCCGCTGACCAGCTCTCGCGTAGCCTGATCGGCCTCTTTCTGCAGTTGATCGGCATACTGTAAAACGCTCTTTAGATACTCTCCAAATGAAATTTTTTCATCATCTTTTTTCGACAGATTCTCTACGGACAAATTTCCCTGTAGTTGTAACGAAGATAGCGGGCTAACTGCCCCCGGCATCCAACAGACCTCCTTTTTCTACCTGCCGATCTCCAGAGCCTTCAGGTAGAGGCTTTTGGCAGTATTTATCACCGTGGTATTGGCCTCGTATGAGCGCACCGCCGTGATCATATCGGTGATCTCCTTGGAGAGCTCTACATTGGGATACCGGACGTATCCCTCGGCGTCAGCGTCGGGATGCCCGGGCTCATAGACCAGCTGGGGAGGGTGCGGATCGGCATAAATCTGGTCGACCCTCACCCCGCGCCCGGAGAACGGCACCCCGCGCCCCGGCGAGATACCCGGGGCCGCCCTTCTCCCGGCCAGCTCCTCGGCAAAGATCACGGTCCGGCGCCGGTAAGGCCCCCCGCCGGCAGTGCGGGTGCTATGCTGGTTGGCCAGGTTTCCGGCGATGACATCAAGCCGCAGCTTCTCCGCGGTAAGACCGGAAGCGGAGATATGAAAAGTAGAAAACAGGCTCAGCGTTACCGCCTCCCTTCATTGATCACATAACGCCACCGGCTGAACCGGTTATTAACCTGTTGGATATAAGCGTTGTAGCGGAGCTGATTGGTGACCAGGGCCACCATTTCAGTTTCTAGATCGACATTGTTGCCGTCTACCCGGCGGACGGCTGAGCGATCAACTTTCACTGCCGGAACGACTTCGCCTGGTTCCGCCCCCCGGTGCCGGCGATGAGTTCGTTCAAGAGGGAGCGCACCCCGGGCACGGGCCAGCTGCTCTTCGAAGCTCACGGCATAACGTTTAAACCCGGGCGTATTAAAGTTGGCCAGGTTATGGGCAATAACTTTCTGCCGCAAAGCCGAAGCGGAGAGCGCCCTGGTTAAATCTCCGATCACCCCACGGTGGCTTGACCACATTTAAGACAACCCCCTACCCAAAAAAAGCAGCCGCTATGGCTGCCTGCTTATGGACTCTTAGATCGGCAGCCTGGCAATCCTAAATTGGACCCATGGCTTTGCGTCCCCGCCTTTCGACAGGTTTGCCCTTAAGCAATCTAACAATATATTTAGATCAAATACATTGGAATAACTTAACAATATTTTCTACTGTATCCGTTTATACCAGTTTTATTGACAAAAGTCAACAAAACTTTTCTTTATATGCCTTATACCAAATATTTTGGCAAAAGTCAACAGGATTTATCGGTAAATATTTTATATCAAGTATTTTGGGATAACTTAATCAATTGCTATTACTTGAACCCTGCCTCCACTATTACGACAAAATTCAACAACCTGATTAATCAGCAGGGCTAAACGGAACGCATTTTTTAGGTGTTTATAGAGGGCTAAATTGGTCTTCGCGGCGCTGGGAGATGAGCAAGCGGCAAGGCGATTGAGGTTTAAGGAAGGTTACTGCATGCTTCCGGAAAGAGATCTCCTTGGGGGCCGCTGGCCGAAATGGGGTTAACCCCTCTTTAAAGGAAAAGGGGCCGGATAGAAGTAGAAAAGAATATCAAGCCGGGCCTTTGAGCAGGCTGGCCCGCTCCTCGTTTGCAATGTACGCAAGAACCGCCGTCTTCTCTTGCTTGAGCGAGGTGATCTGCCGTCCCAGCTCGCGGGCTTTCGCCTGCAAGATCTCTTCATTTTTTCGGCGCTGAGCGAGTACTTCCTGGAGCTGCTTGTGCAAGCCAGGATCGAGCTGCGCTTCGCCCGCTCCGGAGGGCCCCGCCCCGTTTAAAGGAAGCAGTTTGAACAGCTCTCCGATTTCGGCTAAGTTTTCCTCGAGACGATCCCAGTCCAGGTTCTCGTCTTCAAGCAGGGCCCGCTCTTCTTGTAGTAGTATCGATATTTTCTCGATTAAAGCAGCCACGGGTTCGCCCGTACTCTTCGGGGAGACCATCTTAATACCCGGCCTCCTGGTTTCTCTCTTTTCCAGCTCTCCCAGACAACCGGCTAACTTCGGCCCAACTTTCCCGCAGGGAGAGCAGCATCGTCTCTACTTCGTCCAGCGGTTCGCCGCTTCTGCCGATGTCTGCCTCCGTTAACCGGAAGTGAATATACTCATAGAGTTTAAAAAGGTTTCTGGAAAGCTCCCCCTGTTTAAAATCAAGCGAGGCCATCAGCTCAGCCACGATCTGCTGTGCCCGGCCCAGGTAAAGATGGGCCCCAGCATAATCTTGCTCTTTCAGCGCCGCGGCCGCCTGGCGGACAAAGCGCAGCGCCCCGTCAAAGAGCATCACGACCAGCTCGGTGGGGCTGGAAGTAAATACCTGGTTGCCCCGGTACTGCCGGTAGGGGTCAGCGGTCTTGCTTGGAACTAACATGGTGCCACCTCCTGCATGATCACTCTACCTGTTCTGGCGGCTGATCGCGGTTGATTGCGCTGTCAACAAGGCCAGCTGCTGGGTCAGCCACTGGCTCTGGCTGGACATCTGGCCGAGGAGGCGCTCCACAGTCAGAAACTGTTGGCGCAGTGTCTGCTCCCTCTTCTCCAGACGCAGCTCCAAAGCCTCTGCCCGCCGATCTAAGTTCTTGATCTGGTTTTCAATACTCTCACTGTGGTAATGGAACAGCCCCTCCCCGTAGCGGGTCAAGCCGCCGATATAGCTCTCCAGCCGGGCGGCCACCCCCTGCTCACCGGCGAAGAGCGCAGCTACCGCCGCGGGATCCGCAGCCAGGGCCTCCTCTAATTTGCCCTGGTCCAGGAGCAGGGTTCCCAGGGGCTCGGCCGAGTCCCACCCGGCGGTGCCGATCCCGATCGCAGCGAGACAGCGATAGCTGCCCGCCCCTTCTGCCGCACCGTTGACGGTGCGTTCGATTGTCGCCAGGACCTGGTAGAGGCTGCTTTCTCCCTGGAGGGGCCCCTTTAGGCCGGCAGCCGGATCAACCGCGGTCTGCGACCTGATAAACTGGCAGGTAGAGTTATACTGCTGGATAAAGCTTTTGATCTTGCCGATTAGAAGGCTGTGATCATCCTTGACGGTGATCGTAACCGGCCCCCCCCCGGCCTGGTTCAGCTTCAAGGTAACCCCGTCTAGAAGATCGTCAATCAGGTTGCCCGAGCGGGTCACCTCCAGGCCGTTTAACCGCAGCTCGGCATCTTGCCCCTCTTGAACGGTCTGCAAGCCTAAGGCCCTGCCGAGATCGTTATCCCCGATCTCTATCTCTACCGCGCCGGTTTCGGTCCTGGTCAGCATTAGGCGCCGGTCAATAATCGCCGCGGTGACCCCGGCCTCCTCCCGGGCGTTTATCCGGGCGCAGATATCCTGTAACGAATCGCTTTCAGCTACGGTGATCTCAACTTCATTTATCAGCAGCGTTCCGGTTAAATTCAAGGCGCTCTTAGAACCGGCTTCGACGTCACCTGTAATCGCGGCGGCAGTTAACGAGGCCACGCTGTGCGCCCGGGCCAGCGCTAAGATCTCCAGCTGGTAGCTTCCGTTCGCCGCATCGGTGCCGGCGACTGCACTAACCAGGCTCTCGTTACCGGAGATAGCCGCCTTCTGGTTATAAAGCGAGCTTTGCAACAGCCCCTGTGCAGTTTGCTGCAGGTTCACCAGCCTGACCCGGAGATCTCTCCAGGCATCCGCCTTCACCTGCAGCTGTTGTTTCTGAAGCTGCACCCGGTTGATAGACTGTCTCTCCAGCTGCATTAACTCTTTTACTAAAGCGTCCGTATCGATCCCCGAACCTAAGCCGCTAAAATAGATCGTGCTCACGATCCTACCCCCCTAGCACTCTTCATCCAGCAACAGGCCGATCATCTGTTGAATCTGGGCCACCAGGTTCAGCACCCTCTCCGGCGGTATCTCCCGGATAACCTCGTTGTCCTCCCGGTCATAGACCTGGACCATCATCCGCTCGGTCTCTTTGTGAATGCTGAAGCGCAGCCCGATATTGTAGAGATCGGCGGTCTTGTTGAGCCGGTCAACCTCCCGTTGCAGCTTTTCCAGGTAGCTCTGATCCTCCAGCCGGTATTGCTGCTGCCCCACGGTCTGCCGGCGGCGCTTCACCGCCGGGTCGGCGCGCTCCCCGGCGGGCTGCTCCACCCGCGTCCGACGGGTCTGCTCTTGCACCTTCTGCAGCACCGCAGGCTCAATTCCGTCTACCTTCACCGCTCTTCACCCCTTTATTCAAGGTAAAGGGAGGCCGGCAGAGCCGGCCTCCCGGGCCACCTTAGGCCAGCAGCTGCAGCACGCTCTGCGGCTTGATATTGGCCTGGGCCAGCATCGCCGTGCCGGCCTGCATCAGGATCTGGTTCTTGGTAAAGGCCATCATCTCTTCGGCCATATCGACATCGCGGATGCGCGATTCGGCCGCGGTCAGGTTCTCTGAAGATACGCCCAGGTTGGCGATAGTATGCTCCAACCGGTTCTGGTAGGCCCCAAGCTTGGCCCTCTCTGAAGAGACCATGTAGATAGCCTGGTCCACGATGCTGATCGCCTGGCCGGCGGCAGCAGAGGTTTCCAGGTTAATACCATAAACCCCCAGCGCAGCGGTGGTCATGGAGCCGATATTCAAGGACATGGTCTGGTTCTCGTTGGCGCCGATCTGCAGGACAAGGTCATTTCTGGTAATCTCCAGCTCAAATCCCCCGTCTGCCGTCAGCACAAAGGCGAGCCCTTTCAGGTCGCCGTCAGTAAAGGTGATCCGGTTGCCGGCTGCTT
>JAAZPQ010000089.1 GCA_012797175.1 Bacillota bacterium | reverse complement strand
GCCAGGTATTCGATAATCCGCTCCTTCACTTCGTGCAAGCCGTAGTGATCCTCATCGAGGATCTCGGCGGCACGATCCAGATCGAGACGATCCGTAGTCACCGTTGACCAGGGCAGTTCTAAAAGCCAGTCCAGGTAGGTTCGGATGACGATCCCTTCGGCTGCGGCCGGGGGCATCTTCTCCAATCGTTCTACCTCTTCGAGAGCCTTCTCTTCAACCTCTAGCGGTAACGCGGCCTTGGAAATTTTTTCACGGTACTCGTCAGCTTCGGCGGTGCGCTCGTCTTTTTCACCAAGCTCCTTCTGAATCGCTTTCATCTGTTCACGGAGGTAATATTCTTTCTGGGTTTTCTCCATCTGTTTGCGCACACGCATATTTATACGGCGCTCAATCTCAACGATCTCTATCTCGCGACTGAGAATTTCACTGAGCTTTTCCAGGCGCTCTTTCGCCGATGCCGCTTCCAGAAGTTCTTGTTTCTGTTGAATCTTCAAACTTAAATGCGAAGCAATTATATCGGCCAGCCGTCCCGGTTCTTCAATACCGGATACCGTAGCCAGCGTCTCCGGGGGAATTCTCCGGCTGGCCTTGAGATACTGTTCAAACTGGTAGAGCAGACTGCGGCGGAGAGCTTCAACTTCCGGTGTTTTAACGGTCTCTTCCGGGATTAATTCTGCTTCAACCTTAAAAAACGGCTCCGTATGCAGATAGCGGATAATCGAGGCGCGGGTTAACCCTTCTACCAGAACGCGAATCGTCCCGCCAGGTAGTTTAATCATCTGTTTAATTAAGGCAACGGTACCGACGGTAAAGAGATCCGCTTCCGCGGGTTCGTCCACCTTGGCATCTTTTTGAGCCATCAGCAGTATCCGGTTGTCCCCGACCATAGCCTCCTCCAGTGCTTTTACCGAACGCTCCCGCCCTACATCAAGATGCAAGACCATGTTAGGAAACACGAGAAGTCCCCGTAAAGGCAGCAGCGGCAACTGTTCTTTTTCTTTACGCATCGCTCTGTCACCTCCCATACAAATCCAATAAAAAGCGAGAAGCTATGATGATGATATTCGCTTCCCGCTTCTGCTTTCCCTTTTTTACTTGCTACTGTGACCTTAAACGATCATCCCGGTCAAGCACCGTTCCGGTAATTATCCTCTTAACGAGAGGGCAGCACGGCCATCGGTTCTTTCTTTAGAAACACCTCTCGGAAAACCTCTTCAATATTACTTACCGGAACAATTATTACCGGAATGTAACGCTTGAAACTCTCCTGCCAGTTAACCCGCGGGATCAATATTTTTTTAATACCGACATCAACGGCAGCTTCGATCTTCGCTGGAATGCCGCCAACGGGCCGAACCAGGCCCCGCACCGAAATCTCTCCGGTCATCGCCGTAAGCGGGTCAACCGGCTCTCCGGTAAGCGATGAATAGATCGCCGCAGCCATGCTCACACCGGCGGAAGGCCCGTCGACCGGGGTGCCGCCGGGAAAGTTGAGGTGGATATCGTAATCGTGCAGGTTCAAACCCATATAGCGACTTAACACGGTGATAACGATCTCTGCAGATCCTTTGGCTGTACCTTTACGGCGAACTGTATGGCCTATCCCCCCCATCTCTTCTTCTTCAACTATTCCGGTGATAGTAACCTTGCCCTGACCCTGCTTTACCGGTAACGCAGTCGCCTCCACCTCAATTAGAGTCCCCATGTTAGGGCCATAAACGGCGAGTCCGTTGGCATAACCAATTTGTGGCTCCGCCGGGGGTTTTCTTTCCGGGCGCGGCGGAAGCTGTGTGCTGTTAACCACCCATTCAATATCCTCTTGCTCGATGACAGTGCGGCTCTCCCCCATGGCAATCCCCGCAGCCATCTGAACAATATTGACCGCTTCGCGGCCGTTGGTGGCAAAACGAGTTATTACATCCAGGGCCGCTCCGGTAACGGTAAAGGCAATACGCCTGGCAGCGTTCGCGGCAATCGCACGAATCTCGTGAGGAGAGAGACCGCGAAAAAATATTTCGAGACAGCGGGAGCGGATCGCCGGAGGCAGCTCGTGGGGCATGCGGGTGGTTGCCCCAATTAGGCGAAAATCTGCCGGGAGCCCGTGCTGAAAGATTTCATGAATATGCTGCGGAATGCTGCTATCTTCACTGTTGTAGTAGGCGCTTTCGAGAAAAACCTTGCGATCCTCAAGTACCTTAAGCAGTTTGTTGATCTGAATGGGATGAAGCTCACCAATCTCATCAATAAAAAGAACCCCGCCGTGAGCCTTGGTGACGGCACCGGGTTTCGGCTGGGGAATACCGGCCATGCCAAGCGGTCCGGCACCCTGGTAAATCGGATCGTGAACCGTGCCGATTAGAGGATCGGCAATACCACGCTCATCGAAGCGGGCCGTAGTAGCATCGAGCTCGATAAACCGGGCTTCCTTACCGAAGGGGCTGAGGGGGCTTTTTTGGGCCTCATTAAGGACCAGCCGGGCCGCGGCAGTCTTCCCGATTCCCGGAGGTCCGTAGAGAATAACATGCTGCGGATTGGGCCCGCAGAGGGCGGCGCGGAGCGCTTTTAACCCATCTCCCTGTCCGACAATTTCATCAAAGGTCTTTGGGCGTGTTTTTTCAGAGAGCGGCTCAGTTAAAGAGATCCGGCGGAGACGCTCCAGCTGGTCCATCTCTTTTCGCGATTCTTTATCCACCGCCACGCGGCTGCTCTGCTGGTTACGCAGTAGAGTAAAAAAATAGATACCGATGACAATAGCGAAAAAGATCTGGACAAGACCGATAATCCCGACAAAATTGCCCAAAAATAGTCACCCTCACTTTCCAGCCAATATTATCCCCTGTCGGTTAAAATCTATCCGAGAGCGGAGGCTGATCCACGCCAGCAAACCCGGCAGGAAAATGTCCGGGCAGGCTGCTAAAGCAGGGTGGCTTACAAAAAAGCTGCACCTCTGCCACCAGGCAGAAGCTGCAGCCGTTGTTCAAGTGAATAAAAATGAGCGGCTCAGGCGGTTACCTCTTTTTTCTTCCGCTTATCCTCGGTTACCAGGATTGGTTTTTCTCGCTTAAGAACAACTTCACGGGTGATCACACAGTGGCTAACATCTTCACGCGAAGGCAACTCGAACATCACGTCGAGCAGGACCTCTTCCATGATCGCCCGCAGCCCCCTGGCGCCGGTATTGCGCTTGATCGCCTCGTCGGCAACAACTTGTAAAGAGCCTTCTTTAAATTCAAGGCAAGCCCCGTCGAGTTCAAACATCTTCTGGTACTGCTTTACCAGCGCGTTGCGCGGCTCGGTGAGAATACGAATCAGCGCCTCTTTATCCAGGGAGTCAAGCGTAGCAATGACCGGGATACGGCCAACAAATTCAGGGATCAACCCGTACTTAAGCAGATCCTGGGGTAATATCTGCCGCAGAATCGAACCGATATTCTCCTGATCGATGCTCTGGACATCTGCGCCAAACCCAATCCCTTTCTTGCTGACACGGCTTTGAATAATCTTCTCCAGGCCGTCGAAAGCCCCGCCACAGATAAAGAGAATGTCGGTAGTGTCGATCTGCATAAACTCCTGGTGCGGGTGCTTGCGCCCCCCCTGGGGTGGAACGCTGGCTACCGTCCCTTCAAGAATTTTCAGCAGCGCCTGTTGAACCCCTTCTCCGGAGACATCACGGGTAATGGAGGGATTGTCAGTCTTGCGGGCGATTTTATCAATCTCATCTATATAGACGATCCCCTTCTCGGCCTTTTCGATATCGTAATCGGCAGCTTGGATAAGCTTTAGAAGAATGTTTTCCACATCTTCACCCACATAGCCGGCCTCGGTCAACGAGGTGGCATCGGCGATGGCAAAAGGAACGTTCAGAATCCGGGCCAGGGTCTGCGCCAGAAGTGTCTTCCCCGTACCTGTCGGACCGATGAGAACGATATTGCTTTTCTGCAGCTCCACATCCTCCAGCTTCTGGGCGGCATTGATCCGCTTGTAATGATTATAAACTGCCACCGAGAGAACCCTTTTAGCCTCTTCTTGGCCGATCACATATTGATCTAAAGACTGCTTGATCTCCTGCGGTTTCAGCAGATCGATAAAACTCAAATCACTCTCTTCGCCGATCTCCTCTTCGATGATCTCGTTGCACAGCTCGATGCATTCATCGCAAATATAAACACCCGGACCGGCCACAAGTTTCCGCACCTGCTCTTGGGTCTTTCCACAAAAAGAACATTTCAACTGCCCTTTTTCATCAGTAAACTTAAACATAATTCGGTTTCACCCCGCTCATCAGATGTAATTAGGGACGGTGAACCAGGATTTCATCAATGAGCCCGTATTCTTTCGCCTCTTCAGCCGAGATAAAGAAATCGCGGTCTGTATCCCTGGCGATGCGCTCCACCGGCTGCCCTGTATGCTTGGACAAAATCTCATTTAAGGCCTCGCGCACCTTTAGAATTTCTTTGGCGTGAATCTCAATATCCACCGCCTGGCCTTGTGCACCCCCGGCAGGCTGGTGCAGCATGATTCGGGAGTGCGGCAAGGTAAATCTCTTCCCTTTAGTCCCGGCTGCTAAGAGTACCGCACCAAAACTGGCTGCCAAGCCGACGCAAATCGTAGACACCGGCGGTTTAATGTACTGCATCGTATCGTAAATAGCCATTCCGGCATAAACTGAGCCGCCAGGTGAGTTAATATATAAATTAATATCTTTTTCCGGATCTTCTGATTCTAAAAAAAGCATCTGGGCAACAACTAGATTGGCAACATGATCGTCAATCGCGCTACCCACAAAGATGATTCTATCTTTAAGCAGTCTCGAGTAAATATCGTAAGCTCTTTCGCCGCGACTGCTCTGTTCTACAACCATGGGAACAAGAACGCTCATCTTAAAAGTCCTCCTTTTCTATTCCACCTTTTCAGTTTCTTTTATTTTAGCCTCCTGGACCAACAGGTCAATTGCTTTGCGGATGCGAAGCTCTTCCTTCAATAGCGGCATCCGCCCCTGCTTCTCAAATATCTCTTTGATCCGGTCCGGTTGATCATGATAACTTTCGGCCAGCTCTGCAATCTTGGCATCTATTTCGCTGTCCTCAACAGTGATTCCTTCTTTTTTAACTATCGCATCGAGCACGAGGTTGGCCTTGGTTCTCTTCTCCGCCTCTTCCTTCTTCTCTTCACGAAGTTCTTCCATTGTTTTACCAGCAAGCTTAACATAGTTCTCCAAAGTTAGGCCCTGGTAACGCAAGTATTGATCCAGCTCCCCAAGCAGCCGGTCAATCTGGCGTTCTACCAAAAGCGAAGGCAGTTCAACTTGCGAAGCAGCAGAAACCTTTTCGATAAGCTTCTCTTCAAGTTCAGTTTTAGCCCTCGCTGCGGCTGCTTTTTCCAGGCGCACCCGGAGATCGGATTTAAATTCGGAAAGGGTTTCAAACTCACTGATCTCCTTGACAAAATCATCATCAAGGTCAGGTAACTGCTTCCGCTTGATCTGTTT
>JAAZPQ010000088.1 GCA_012797175.1 Bacillota bacterium | reverse complement strand
TTATGCCCGATAAAGTTAATTTTATTACTTTTAATCCGAGATTTTTCTTCTAAAGCAACTATTAAAAGCGGGTGGACAGAATTATTAAACTTTTATATCAATAAAAAAATTTTTAAATCTTTGCAGGATTTCGCCAGCCCTTTGTTGAATACGTATAACCAATGATATTTTGAAAAACCTAACCTCCTACACTATATATTTATACAGGGGGAAACCCCTGTATTTTTTTTCGTTGAAAAGTGCACTTGAAAAGGGAAAGGGCAGGTTTGTGGACGGCTTGGCCGATCCGTTGATTGCTGTGCTCAGTGACAACTGCCGGGCCCGGCCGGGCAGGCGCAAGGTTTTTTTGCTGGCAAGCGGGCTGCCGCTGGCCCTTACGTCCCGCCCTTTCCCGGCGGGGAATCGGCAGGCAACGGGCTCTGGTTGGGGTTGCTGCTATCTCTTTTTTATATTGCTTTTACCGCTTATGTAAATCCGTACCTCGCCGCAATGGCTGAGCTTGGCCATAGCGACCATCAACGGATCAATCTGTCAACTTTAATGGCCCTCTTCGGACTTCTGGGAATGGCCGGGGTGACAGTATTGATACCGGTTGCCGCCGGAAGGATGATGAATTCAGGAGTTACTTTTAGAAGTGCCTACCAATGGGCCGCCATAGGCCTGGCGGCGGTTGCGCTGCTACTGCTTTATATCGTTACCTTGAGCTTTGACGAATACAAACATTGCCTTCCAGCTGAACCGCAACAAGTTGGGCTCTGGAGTTCGTTTATCCAGACCGTAGCGGTACGGCCTTTTCGCATCTTTCTAGCCGGGGAGATATTTCTACAGTTCGCCATGAATATAATCACCCTCGGCCTGCTCTATTATGCGGTGGTCCTCTTTCAAAAAGATGAGAAATTCATGGCTCTACTAGCGGGGCTGATCTTGGGGGTGGCTCTTTTATGCTTCCCGTTGGTCAACAGAGCCGCAAAAAAAATAGGCAAGAAAAAAGTTATCCTGGCAGGGGTGCTGCTGCTGGCTTTTTGCTCTTTAACTATCTTTCTCCTCAGCTGGAAGATGAGCGGCGTCTACTATTATCTGGGTATTGCGATTTTTGGCCTGGCCGGACTGCCGCTGGCAATTTTGACGATCTTGATTAATCCTACGATTGCCGATCTGGCCAGGGCGGAGAGCATAAAAACCGGCCAGCGCCGGGAGGCTATGTTTTACGGAGCCAGGGCTATTCCCTTAAAACTGGCTATCGCCGTGGCCGGGCTGACCTTCTCTTTCTTGCTTGCCGCTTTTGGTAAAGATATTGCCAGGCCCCTGGGCATTCAGTTAAGCGTTCTGCTGGTATCACTTGCCAGCCTGGGTAGCTTCTTCTTTTTCTTCCGCTATCCTGAGGATGAAGTAGCCGCCTGGCTGGGTGAAAATAAATAGCGTTTAGGTGAAGTTGCACCCGGCCATTAGGGTTGATTCAGGCGGTTCGCGGCCGGTAAAGCAGTGAAATAAGAAAAAGCAGGGCCATGAATAAGACGATGGCCGCCCCGGAAGGAAGATCCAGGAAATATGAAAGAATCAGGCCGCCGACGCTACCCCCAATCCCGGTTAACAATGATAGAAGAAACATGGTCCGGTAATTTCTACTGAGCCGGTATCCGGTTGCTGCGGGGATCACCAGGAGCGCCGAGGCGAGGACAATTCCGACCAGTTTTACCGAAACCATGACCGTCAGCGCCATGGCGGTTAACAGGCCGAAATAAAGGGGGCTTACCGGGAGCCCGCCGGCCAGGGCGGCCTCTTCATCAAAAGAGATTGCCAGCAGTTCTTTAAAGAAAAGGCCAATGAAGAGCAGCACAATGGCCATTACTACAGCCAACAACCGGAGCTCCGCCTCCGAAACGGAGAGAATGTTACCGAAAAGAAGGGAAAAGATCTCGGGATAATAACCTTTGAAGCTGCTTAACAGGGCAATGCCAAAAGCCATTCCGGCGGCGAAAAAGATACCGATAACAGTATCTTCATGTAAGCGTCCCCGGCGGCTGATATCTCCTGTAGCCAGCGCGGCGGCCACGGCGAAAGCGCTGCCGCACCAGAACGGGTTAAGCCCGGTGACCAGCCCGATGGCGATGCCACCCATAGCGGTGTGGGCGATACCTACTCCCAGAAAGGAGAGCCGCTTTAAAACTACAAAGAAGGCCACCACTGAGCAAAGCGTACCGATCATCACCGCTGCCAGCAGGGCCCGCTGCATAAAACCGTAACTAAGCATATCGGCGATCATCGGGGCTCTTCCTCGCAGGCGGAGGCCCTCTCCAGAAGATCATAGGAGCAGCGGTAGGCTTTCTTCAAATTGGGGCTTTGCAAGACCTGCTGCGGCTCGCCGTGAATATGCATGCTGCGGTTAATACAGAGAAGCCGGTCAGCGCAGGCGGCCAGAGAGGTGATGTCGTGAGATACAAGGAGAACGGTTAATCCAAAGCTTTGCTGCAGCCGGTGAAGCTGTTCCATGAAAAGCTGCTGGGCAGCCGGATCCAGGCCGGTGTTAGGCTCATCTAGAAGCAGCAGGGCGGGCCGGCGGACCAGGGCTCGGGCCAAAAGCACCCGCTGCTGTTCACCGCCGGAAAGATCTCCGAAAGGGTGTGTCGCCAGGTGAAGTGCGCCTACTATGTCGAGCATCTCGCGGCAGGACTCTTTTTGACTGCGTTTCAAGGGCCGCAGCAGGGTTCGGGATGAGTAGAGCCCCATTCTGACTACGTCGCCAGCGGAGATGGGGAAGCGGTGATCATAGGTCCGGCTTTGCGGAATATAACCGATTTTCTCCCTGACCGGGCCTAGACGGTCGGAAGGGTGCCCTAAAAGGGCCGATTTGCCGGCAGAGGGTTTAATCAGGCCAAGCAGAGTCCGTAAAAGGGTGGTTTTACCGCCTCCGTTTGGGCCGATTATGCCGACCATCTCACCGCGGTTTACCTCAAAAGTGATCTCTTGCAGCACTAAGGTAGGGCCCTTCCTTATGGTGAGATCCTCGGCAAAGACCACCGGGTTATTTTCATTCTGACAAGGCATCTTTTAGCACCGTCGCATTATAGCGCATTAAATTCAGATAGCTGTCCCTTTGGGGAAGCTCCGCGCCGCCCAAAGGATCCAGTATGATCAGTTGGCCTTCGATTTCATGGGCAATCATTTCGGCTATCTCGGCAGAAAGTTGCGGCTCGGCTGATACTACCCGGACCTGGTGCTTCCGACAGAGATCAACCAGCTCTGAAATCCACGCTGCTGACGGCTCCTGCCCGGGAAAATCGGAGATCACCGCCGCTTCATCAAGGCCGTAGCGCGCGGCAAAATAATGCCAGGCGGCATGAATGGAGATAAAGCTCTTCCGGGGCAACCCGGATAGGTCTAAGCGGATCTCTTCATCAAGAGCGGTTAGCTCAGCCTGGTAAGATTTCAGGTTGGCCCGGTAATAAGCTTCATTTTTTGAATCTACTTTCACCAGTGCTTCAGTAAGAGCCGGGCAGAGATAATCCCTGGCCAAAATCGGGTCAAGCCAAAGATGGGGGTTGAAGCGGACAGGTTCTTTTTCTGACAGCCCAGAGGAGATATCTTCGGGAGGCAGCCAGCCCAGCTGTAGCGCTTTTTCAGAGAGGCTTAAAAGGCAGATTCGCTTAGATTCGGCCTGGGCTGCTTTTGCTGCCCAATCATCGAGCCCCCCGCCCATGTAAACAAAAAGAAGCGCACGGGCGGTTTTCTTGATCTGATCCACGGTAGGTTCAAAATTATGAGGGCTGGCTCCCGCCGGGAGAAGGTAGGATACTTTAACCCTCTCTCCCCCCAGACATTGAATCATATCAGCCAGTGGGAAAATTGTGGTGACGACCTCCACCCGGTCTGTTTCTTCAACGGCAGGGGGGAGTGATGATTGACAACCGGTGATGATCAGGGCTAGTGCGCTTAGCAATAGCAGTGTGAAGGTAAAGCGGCTCTTTTTAGACATGGCATTGTTTCCTCCGGAAGAGGCAATTTAGATTTTAGGTTTAGCCGGTTTCCCTGCACGGTTTTGCAGGCCATTGATCCAGGAGACGGCGATAAGATTATACCTGAATTTTACTCCTTCCAGGTTAAGTTTGCAAGAAGAGCAGGTTGTATTATTTGTCCGCCAACCGGAGATGGAAAGGGGTAAATGGCCGTCAATGGCTTAAATTATCAAAACATTCAATTTTAACAAAAGTTAACGCTTATCATCTTTGTCGAATTATGTTTTAATAAACATGGAGCCGTCTCTTGAAAAAAGCTGTTAAAGGGGCTGGGTCTATGTTTAAAAGCAAAGAACAATTTAAACGCAATTTTGTCCAAAATTTCGAACAGATGCATGGTAAAGATATTAACGCGGCCACCGCTGATAGCGTTTACCAGACTCTGGGAATGATGGTTCGTAACGAGGTTGCAGCACAATGGATCTCTACCAACCGGTTTTACCGGGAAAATGAGGCGAAAGAGGTCTACTACTTTTCGATGGAGTTTCTGCTTGGCCGGCTGCTCGAGAATAACCTGCTTAACCTGGGAGCATTAAATCTATGCCGTGAAGGGCTAAGCGAACTCGGTATAAGCTTGGATGAAGCTCTCGCTGCAGAGCCTGATGCCGGTTTGGGCAATGGCGGCCTGGGCAGGCTGGCGGCCTGTTTTCTTGATTCCCTGGCCTCTATGGGCTTACCCGGACATGGTTGCGGGATCAGGTATCGTTACGGCCTTTTTCAGCAGGCCATCTCCGACGGTGCCCAGGTGGAGCTGCCGGAGGACTGGCTCCGCGGAGGCAACGTGTGGGAAACACGCCGTCCCGAGGAAGCGGTTGAGGTCAGGTTTGGGGGCAGGGTCAGGGTGGAACAGGCCGGAGGGCGGCTGGCATTTCACCACGAAGATTACGACTCCGTTCTGGCGGTCCCCTACGATCTGCCGGTGATTGGTTATCAAAACAGCACCGTTAACACACTGCGTTTATGGAGCGCCGAACCGGTTCTAATCGATCTAAAGAGAGGCTGTCCTAACCCGGGATCTTACCGCAACGTGGTTGAATATAAACACAGGCTTGAAGCGATCTCTGAGCTGCTCTACCCGGATGATTCTAGCCGGAAGGGGAAGGCACTGCGGCTCCAGCAGCAATATTTTCTTGTCTCCGCCGGGTTGCAGAGTATCACCGCAGCCTATAAAAAGAGATACGGTACCCTGAAAGGTTTCTCAGACCGGGTTGCCGTGCATATAAATGACACCCATCCTGTTTTGGCCATACCTGAGCTGATGCGCATCTTGATCGATGATGAAGAGATGGGCTGGGACGAAGCCTGGGAGATTACCGAACAGACGATCTCCTATACCAACCATACTACTTTAAGCGAAGCCCTGGAAACATGGCCGGTTGATCTCTTTGCACCCCTTTTCCCCCGTATTTACCAGATTGTGAGCGAGATCGACCGGCGCTTCAGGAGTGAGCTCTCCCGCCTCTTTCCCGCAGGCAGAAGCAAAGAGCAGAGTAGGGCTATAATTGCCGACGGGCATGTTAAGATGGCGCATTTAGCGGTAGTAGGGAGCCATAGCATCAATGGTGTTTCCAGGTTGCATACTGAAATCTTAAAACAGCGCGAAATGAAGGATTTTTTTGAAATTTACCCGGCTAAATTCAACAATAAAACCAACGGGATCAGCCATCGCCGCTGGCTGCTTCAGGCCAATTCCCTTTTGGCTGCTCTGGTTACCGAAACTATTGGTCCGGATTGGATCGGTGCTCCCGAGAAGCTGGCCCGGCTGTTAGAATATGCCGGAGATCCTGCCTTTCAAGATAAAGTATTCCGGGTGAAGCAGCAGAATAAGATCGCCCTGGCGAAGCTTATCCGGGAGCGCTCCGGATGGTCTGTCGATCCGGATTCAATCTTCGATGTCCAGGTGAAACGGATCCATGCCTATAAAAGGCAGCTCTTAAATGCTCTGCAGATCCTTTATCTTTACAACCGGCTGTGCGAGGAGCCAGATCTGGAGATGACTCCGCGGACCTTTATCTTTGGCGGGAAGGCTTTTCCAAACTACGCCCTGGCGAAGCAGATCATTAAATTGATCAATACACTGGCCCTGGTGATCAATAGCGATCGCCGGGTAAACGACAAACTGAAAGTGATCTTTCTTGAAAATTACTCTGTCTCGTTGGCTGAGAAGATAATTCCCGCTGCTGACGTCAGTGAGCAGATCTCGACAGCCGGCAAAGAGGCGTCAGGAACAGGTAATATGAAATTTATGTTAAACGGGGCGGTTACCATTGGGACGATGGATGGGGCCAACGTCGAAATTGCCGGGGCCGTGGGGCGGGAAAATATCTTTATCTTCGGCCTGAGCGCAGAAGAAGTGATGCATTACCATCGCCGTGGCGGCTATTGCTCGGCCGAATTCTGCGCCCGAAATCCCCGGATTAAAGAGGTTGTCGAACAACTAGTAAACGGCTTTTTACCGGTAAGCCGGGAACAGTTTGCCTTAATTCATGAGTCATTAATTGCCTCTAATGATGAATATTTTGTTTTAAAAGATCTGCCCGATTATCTGCAGACGCAAAAATTGCTGGGCCAAACTTTCAGAGACAGAAGACACTGGTTAGAGATGAGCATAAAGAATATTGCCCATGCCGGGTGCTTTTCCAGCGATTTGACAATCGCCAACTACGCGGCGGAGATCTGGAAAGTTAATCGTTTCTCGAAAGAAAAATCTGCCGCTGGGTCATAGCCGTGATAACTGCTATGATTTCAGGGTTTAAGCTATTTCTGCAAATATTAACCTTCTAGAAATAATGGTTTCTCTCTGTCGAATTAACCCGGTGATTTTTCCGGAACCGGTCATGCTTGTTACAAGAAGAAGACTTATTAATTAGCAAAAAGCAATACTTTCAGATTAGATATGGTAATAAAATATAAGATCCGGGGGGCTTCCGCCCCCCGGATCAACAGAGATACCTTACGCATGTAAAAGCTTTACAGACGGCTGCGTAGCTCCTCGAGGATCTCCTGCGGACTTTTCCCGGTAGCGTTAATTACTACTGACCGTCCAGAAATATCTTGCATTCCCATCAGGTTTACATCGACGCCTGAAACAACAACGGCATCGTATTCGCTCATTCCGGTTTCACTGAGCACCGCTTCATTTTCCAGGTTAACCACGTCGTAACCGGCCCGGTGCAGCATCTGCTTCAGCGGCGACAGAGAATCGCTTACAGCTACTCGCCTGGCCATCAGATCAACTCCTTTGCATCTTTTGTTTTTATTATTGCCTTTCCGTCTTGGAACTAACGAGAGAATAAGTTTAAGCTCTGGCTGGATTCCCGTTGATTGCTGGATAAAATTTCAGGCAGGATTTATCGTTCAGATGGATAAGTATAACCAACAGTAAAAAGTATCTATATGTCGAATTAAGGAGGGTGCCTGAACAAGCATTTAGTGACATCCAGAACTTAGGCAGCATAAGATAAAGCAAATTAGAACGGGGAGAAACTATGGATAATTTAGTTGTCGGGAAAATTAATGCCCTTATCTCCAGGCTGGAAAGAATGCGGGCCAATTATTACCCGGCTGATTGGGACGCAGATCCGCTCTACGATATCATTTGTGAACTTCGCGAAATTGCTGCAGAGACTCCCGGTAAGAGTGAAGCACCTTCTTCGCAGCAAGTAGAAGCGGCTGGGAAATAGATAGGCAAAAATTTTCCGTCAGTTCAGATCTTCTTTTAAATAATGCTTTCTAGAAGGGCCTCTGCTAAGAAAATGATCTGGTGTTATTGTCGTAAAGGAGTCGTAATCAGGCGACTCCTTCTTCT
>JAAZPQ010000087.1 GCA_012797175.1 Bacillota bacterium | reverse complement strand
TGATCGATAAACCCCTTATTCTAAAGGGGCCTGATCCGGCCGTAGGGGAAGCGATAGTAGATGCTGCGGGTCTGGAAGCTGTGCCTACCCTTTTAATTAAGTCTAGGGAAGTTACGGTCAAATTTATGGTTTTCCAAAATGGGCCTAGTCGGGGTATCTGTATCGGAACTACCACCTTTCCCAACCTGGAAAGTATTGTGATCGATCACTGCATTGTCCGGGGCCACGATTTATCGGGCATTATCAACATTACCGGTTCCGCCGTAGATATAATCAATAGCCTTATAGAAAATAACGGTGCTGTCGTCAGCTTTGAAAGGGCAGGAGTCTTTTTAAAAGCCCACGGCAAGACTAATATTATTAATAATACCATTCGTCACAACAGTGGCGATGGCCTGTATGCAGATGGCAGGGGGGGCGGTAACGCGGGCCTGCTGGTGAAAAATAATATTATTGAAGATGAAAGTTTCAGTGGGATAACACTGGCCTGGGATGAACGCGAGGTAACCATTAGTGGAAATACCATCAGAAACTGCGGTTTAGGCACCAGTGACCTTCATGGTGGTATTGTCATTATCCAGTCCATGGCGGAGACAATTGAGGGCAATATTATCATGAATTGTAAGCAAAGGGGCATTATGTGGGGCTGGGTTCCCCAGGCAGGTCCTAAACCCGATGAAATTCTTATCTCGGGCAACCAGATTTACAAAAGTTCGCACGATGCTTTGTCTCTTTTTTCTCAGGGGCCAGGCAGTTTTATCCCTCCGGACCCTTTTCCTCTCGAACCCCTGGTCAGCGATAACTTTTTGCATGATAATGGCAACGCCGGGGTCTTTATAAGCAACCAGTTTTCGGGCTCTTCGCCTGGCAACGCCAACCCCCACGTCGAATGTAACAGCCTTCAGAATAATAGCTGGGGGGTATTTAACCAAACCGCTACCATAATTAATGCTGTCAATAACTGGTGGGGAGATAGCTCCGGGCCTTTTCATCCTGTGAAAAATCCCAATGGTTTGGGAAACCCGGTAAGCGATAGGGTCGATTTTATTCCCTGGAAAATAAAACCTCCCCTGCCTCCGCCCACGGAAATCGTGTGCATCAAGGCTAAACAGGTTTACGAATCGTGTCGGGTTTTACAGGCAGGCGAGGAGGTAGCTGATTTAGATGATCTTGTTACCGGGCAGATCCGTGAAATAAGATGGCTCGATGCAGAACTGGTTATTGATGCTCACCATCCGTTTAAGTGCGAAAAAATCTTAAACAGCAACAGGGTACAGCTCTCTTTCTTCTACCGCTATAAATTTAGCTGGCTCGACGATACCGGTGAACATATTTTTACCAGTGCTCCGGTTTCAGTTGAGAAGATCGCTGTAATGAGCAAGCGTATCAGGGATAAACAGATCCAACCCCAGTGCGAAGTGTTCTTGAAATGTTTAGAGTGCTTTGTATCCAACGAGACTGAGGTTAGATGCTGCATTGGCCAAATGATATTATTCCAGCTGGTGGCAAATGCCCAGCTATATATTCCAGCTTATGGTTTCTGTTCACCACCCGGGGAATGCCCGTAAATTAAGAAGGCTGGTGAAGAATTGGCAATGGGTTATTCATCCTCCGGTTGATTTAACCCGGGTTCTCGGCTTTGCCGGCTTTCCAGGTGCGGGATTTTGCTTTGCCCGCTTTTTTGTCATAGCATTTCTGATAATATTCAGCTCGCCAGGCCAGGTAATCCCGGATTGATTCTTCCAAGGGACGGGGGTAGTACCCAAGCTCTTTTTCGGCCTTAGCCCGGCTGAAACGCGAATTTTCGACCACGGTTTTCAGTGAGTACGGGGTAAATTGCGGTGTTTTTTTCAGGTGCCGGTAAAAATAATGGGTATACCTTGAGAAAAAAAGAGCCACGTTATAAGGTATCAGCACCGTAGGTGAGCGCCGGCCGGCAATCTGCTGCGTTTTGTTCAAAAGCCAGCGTAGTGAAACCTGTTCTCCTGAAAGAATATATTTTTCACCGGCACGGCCCTTCTCTGCGGCCAGGATCATTCCCCGGGCTACATCGCGGACATCGACAAAATCATAGGCTCCGTTAACGATGAAATTCATTTTGCCGGTGGCAAATGTTTTCACCAGTTCGCCCATCTCCGATCCGAAGTAGTCGTGGGGGCCGATCACTCCGCTGGGACAGACAATAACTGCATCGAGCCCTTCATTGACTACTTCAAGTACGGCTTGAACCCCTTCGGCCTTGGTCCGGTCATAGGCTCCGGCTGTGCCGGCCGGTGAAAGAGGGGTTCTTTCATCCATGGTTACCCCGTGCGGCTCTCTACGAAAGGCGTGGACGGATGCCGTGTGAACCATCCTTTTAACCTTTGCCTTCAAAGCCGCCCGGGCTACATTCCGGGATCCTTCGACGTTCACCCGGTACATAAACTCTTCATCGCCGGGAAGAATGGAGACGATTCCGGCGAGGTGATAGACCAGCTTTACATCTTTCATCCACCGGTCCAAGGTGTCGGGATCGAGGATATCGCCGACCACCATCTCGATGGGCAGCCCGCTGAGAGAATCACAGGGTTCGCCGGGCAGGACCAGCGCCCGTACCTGCTTGCCTCTTGCAACCAACTCCCTAATTAAAACGTTACCGATATGGCCCGTGGCTCCTGTTACTAGGATCATCTAAACCGACCTCCGTTTCAATCCGTTGATTAAGATCTCGATACTTTCTTCGGCAATTTTGCCCCAGTCGGTTCGTTGGGGGTCAAGCAGGCTGCGCATGAAGGTTCCGCTGGCGATCGATAGAAGTGCTTGAGCGCCCACATTGGGGTCGATCGGCGCGAACGTTCCTTCGTCAATCCCGCGTTGGATCAACCGGGTGAAGATATCCTCAAAACGCTGAAAGGTAGCCAGTGAGGCTTCGCGCACGGTTTGATCACGGCTTGCTTGAGACCAGACCTCTAAAAAAATGCCTGCCCTTGTATAATCCGACTGAATGAGGCCTTGGATAAGGTGTGAAAGGCGGAGCAGGCTTTCAGGTATATTTGTGGCATCGCGGGCCGTTTTCTCCAGGACCTCTTCAAGATCCGCCAGCTGTATGTCGACCAACTCCAGAAAAATGGCCTGCTTGCTTTCAAAATGATAGTAGAGGGCGCCTTTGCTGATTCCGGCCCGAGCGCAGATTTCAGCAACGCCTGTTTCGGCATAGCCCTTTTCAGCAAAGCAGGCCGCGGCGGCATCAATAATGGCGGCCCTGGTAGTATCCTGGCTTCTGAATCGAGTTTTAGTTGAGCTCATTTTCGGCAACCTCAAAACCGACCGATCGGTCACTTTAATTGATTGTATAAAGCTGTTTGCATTTTGTCAATACCCAAAAACAATTCCTTTTAATCTTATGCCCGGAAGAGAGGGAGTTGCCGGTTACGGCAATATCTTCTACCCTTCTCTTTGTGGCGCTCTTCAGATCAGCTTTGGAATGAGATTCCCCTTTACAAAAAAACATTGCGCCTCTTGACCCGGGGCAGAGATCAATTATGAAAGAGCACAAACTGGCGCTGCTGATAGTGAGGGCTTGTTGCATCCTTGCTAAAAAAAGAACTGCTTCGGTATCTAGCCCGGTTAATATTAGTAACTCCTGAGTTTCATACACGTATTATAGCTAGTGATTAATAACACGCAGGTGAATAGAATCATGCCGAACCTTACTGTAGGGGTGTTGGGGGCTGGCGGCCATATCGGGCTGGTTCAGGCAGCCGCCCTGGCCTCATTGGGTTATTCTACGATCGGATATGACCTGGATCTGGGCAGAGTTAGAGATCTGCAAAAAGGAAAACTTCCTTTCTATGAACCGGAACTTGCCGGGTTGGTTCAGTCCGGGCTAAAAAGTAAGCTGCTTGAATTTACCGGCCGGGTTAACCGTTTGAAAGGGATAGATCTGGCCTATATCTGTACCAGCACCCCCTCTTTGCCGGACGGACGCACAGAGATACTCCAGGTGGAAAATGCCGTCACGGCCGTAGCCCGGACTGTCCAGAAACGCGTCATCATCGTCATAAAAAGCACGGTTCCGGTGGGTACGGCCCGCCGGTTAAGCCTGCTTCTGCAGCAGCAGGGCCTCTCCGAAAAAGCGGTCCTGGTCTCAAACCCCGAATTTTTATCTGAAGGTTCGGCGATTAACGATTTCTGGCATCCGGCGCGTATCGTTATCGGCTCAGCAGAGCCGGAGGCGGCGGA
>JAAZPQ010000086.1 GCA_012797175.1 Bacillota bacterium | reverse complement strand
GGCCGTACCAAAACGGGTATCAGTTTGCCGCACTGTCGGGGAGAGTATCGGGAAAAGATCCGCACCGGCACGAACCATTTTCTCAAATTGTGGCAAGATTGCTTCAATGGTGCAGTGTGAACCGGTCAACGCCACCCCGATCCGTTTACCTCTCAGGATCGACATATCTCCTCTTCCTTTCTAAAGATTCTTCGATCTGCAAGCTTCCTTGATCAACCGTCGGTAAACTCGTTCCAGGATCTGCCCGGAGGTCCGCGGAGCGACCCGGCCGGGCAGGCCGGGCAGCAGCACTGCCTTCAGGCCAAGTTCGGTCGCGGCGGCAAAGTCGGTCCCGCCCGGGGGCGAGGCCAGGTCTAAGATAACCGTCTCCCCCTTAACCTGTTTCAAAAGCGTTGCTGTCAAGAGAGGCGCCGGGACGGTGTTAAAGATAAAGTCGGCCTCTGCCGCCGCCTCCGCTGCAGTGGCTAGATCAGATGAAGCCAGGCCGATGGAGTAAGCCATTGCCGCACTTTCGCGCCGCCGTACTACTGCCGTCACCCGGGCTCCCAGCCCCTGCAGGGTCCTGGACAGGGCCCTGCCGCAGCGTCCCAGGCCAAAAATAAGGGCGTTGCTGCCGTGCAAGGTCACCATTGAGAGCTCCATCGCCTTCTGGATAGCCCCCTCGGCGGTAGGGATAGCATTAAGTAAGGCTAGCTCCTCGTCGTCCCCGGTGATCACCAGCCTGGTTTTTTGCACCAGCTCCTCTTTAAGCGGAGCCGCAACACTACCAGCCAGCAAGATCACTTCGGGTGTACTGCTCTTCAGGCAAGCGATCAGATTTAAATCTTCCGCGGCAAAGACAGCCCTGACGCAGCCGTCGGCCTTGATTCCTGAAAGAGGGGCGATCAGGATGGCGGCATCTTTAAAATCTTCTTCAGCCGCTTTCTCCATTCCAGGAATTCGTTCAAAACCAGCTGCTTTTACCGTAAGGCCAGTCTCTTTCCAGCAGCGGTAGAGCTCTATCTCCCGCCTGTCACCGCCGCAAATGATGATCTTCTGGTTAACTCCGGGCAAAGGTTCCGCCTCCTGAACTGTTACTTTAATATATGTCCGGCTGCACCATAGGGTTAAAAAAACCCGGGTTTTTTAACCCGGGTTACAGATTTACTATTTTTTAAGAACCGGCTAGGCGACCTGGTGCACCTCGACATCAGAAGCACCGTATTGCCGCAAAATCGAGGCGGTTTCTTCAACCTCTTTATCATCGGCCTTCATGCTTACGAGAATGCCGCCCTGCCGGACCTGCTCCTCGAAATATTCTCCTCTCTCTTCGGGGAGGCCGAAGTCAATCAAGCCACCGGCGATGCCTCCGGTAACCACGCCGGTCAAGGTGGCGGCGAGCGGGCCCGCGGCAATGATCGGTCCGACTCCCGGAATCAGGAGCGCTCCTACTCCGGCCAGAAGTCCAGCTATACCTCCCAGGGCGCCACCGGTATAGGTACCTTCGCTTAAATCCTGCCCTCCCAGGCCACCCCGGCCGGCGCCTCCCTGCTGTTCATCCCTGGCTACGAGCGAGATATCCTCTCCAAAACCACGGCTTTTCAAATTCTCAAGAGCCTCTTCGGCCTGATTGCGGTCATGAAAAACCCCGACGACAACTTTGCTCATTGTTCTGCCTCCTTAAGCACAATTACACTCTAAAAGCTATTATCTCCGAACCGGGCATATTTATGCTTTGAGCGCAAAACGATCAGCTTTTTTCGATCTGAAGAATAATGGTGTCGCCGCCGACTTTAACCACGTTGGACCAGGGGATAGTCACCTCGTCGCGGTAACCTAAACCGAAGAGACCACTTTTCCCGGCCAGCAGCAGCGCTTTGATCTCGCCGCTGTCCGGATCAATTAACAGGTCGGCCTTCCCGGCCGGACCCCAGAAATTACCTCCTTCCAGGTCAACCAGCTCCTTGCGGGCCAGTTCACTTAACCGCATCACTTTCTCTCCCTTTTTACTTAGTGCCGGTGTGGCCGAACCCACCCTCTCCCCTCACCGTTTGCGGCAACGTGTCAGTCGGGAGCAGTTTTATCCTGGGAATCGGGCAGAGGATCATCTGGGCGATCCGGTCCCCCCGCCGTACCGTAAACGCGGAGGGACCCAGGTTGATCAAAATTACTTTTATCTCACCACGGTAATCGGCATCTACCGTTCCCGGCGAGTTGAGCAGGCTGATCCCGTGGCGGATGGCCAGCCCGCTGCGGGGGCGGATCTGCAGTTCATATCCTGCCGGAACCGCTGCTTTCAGCCCGGTCGGAATCAGCTGCACCGCTCCCGGCTCTAGAATCACCGCCTCCTTTACTGCAGCATAGAGATCCATCCCTGCCGCGCCGGCGCTCATGTAGGCAGGGAGGGGCAGCCCGGCAGCATGGGGCAGTATCTCTACCGGCAGCTCCACCGTCTCCTGTTTCATCCGATCAGCATCCTTCATCTATTTTTTGCAGGAAATTAAGCATCCTGGCCTCCATTTAAACATACGGCGAAGGGAACACTTAATCCTGCCAGATTCGTATATCGACGCTTCCGTCCTGGTTTGAAGCCCGGATCATAATCAGGTGGTCGCTGTTGTTACGAAATTTAAAATCGAGGGTATCGGTAACGGTAGCATCCATGCCCGGGGGAACATAGTCAATCGGCCGGCTGTGCGGATAGCGTTCGACCACTTCAAGGTTTGCCTGCAGGACAGCATTATAAAGGGTCGTCGAGACCTGGCAAACTCCTCCGCCCAGGCCGGAAACAAGGGTATGGCCGGCTAGAACCGGGGCCGGGCGATAACCACGCTCCGCCGTGCGTGGGCCATTGGCCGCATTAAATGAAAAAAGCTCGCCGGGCAGAAGAAGATAGTTGTTCAAAGAAGTAGTGGCCAGTATAATATTGGTAGCCCGGTTTCCTCCCCCTCCGATCCAGGTCCGGTAAGCGCCGATCTCCTGCCGGATCACGTTAAAATGGGCCGCCGTAATCTCCGGATCAAGTTGGATCAACTCCGGCAGCACTTTACTGTTGGCCGGAGCATTCATAACCCTTTCTACCGTCAACGGACCGTCCAACTGCCACCCGGGTAGCTCCGGAACGATCTCGCCGCTTTGCGGGTCGATAAAAGCATTGCGGGGCGGTTGAGCCAGCCCAGCGGCCAGCTGCCGGACCAGCCCGGTTACTTCACGGCGTGAGAGCCCCTCCACCGGCTCCCCGTCCAGCTCGACCCCGCGGCGAACAAACTTTTGCTGATGCGGCTTTAGGTCGCAGCCTCCAGCCAAAAGATAAAGGCAGCAGCAGAGAAAGACCGGTAAGATGATTGCTGCAAGTCGTGGCCCGGGGGCTCCTTTCACTGCCACCAATCCGGGGCGAGCAGCTCGCTTACGGTGACTACCGAGAGCCCTTTTCCCTTAATCGAGGGCAAGATCTCCCGGAGCAGCTCCACCGTTTCGGCGGTAGGGTGCATCAGGATAATCTTTCCCGGTGCGAGATTGCGGATTATTTTTTCACGCATTACCTCCAATCCTGGCTTCTGCCAGTCGACGGTATCGAGGGACCAGAGAACAGTGCGCATCCCCTGGCGGGAAACGATCTCCAGGGTCAGCCGGTTATATTCTCCTTTATGCGGCGTAAAGTAAAGCGGATAGCAGCCTGCCGCATCAAAGATAATCTCATTGGTTTGCCTAATGGAACGGGCGATCGACCAGGCATCGAGCTCAGTAAAGGTCTCGTCATCCGAGTAGCCGTGGTTTCCCAGTTCATGTCCCCCGGCGGCAATCTGCCCGATGAGCGCTTCATTTTGTTCAGCCCACCTTCCGACCAGGAAAAAGGTAGCGCGGACATCCTCTTTCTGCAATACGCGCAGCATCTCCGGAAGCTCTTCTTCACCCCAGGCTACGTTGATCATCAAGGAGACGCAGGGCTTTCGCGGATTACCCTGCCCTGCCGGCAGGGCAGGGTAATGATCCCAGCGGACTGGGGGGAGCAACTCGTAATAGAGGGGGTTGACCCTCACTCCGGGCGGCGCTTTCATGACCAGATCGACAGTGGCCTCTTGGTCCAGCTCCAGCCCGTTCAGCTCGGGGATAATCCGCTCTTTTTCCGGCTCGAGCTGCGCACTGACCGCTTCACGGCCCTGGTAGGCTGCCATCCGGGAGACAATCGCCGCTACTTCGGGCCGCAAGAGCCGCTCGACCGGTTTTCCCTGTAAGGTTACCCCGGCCTTAACCCCATGAAAATGACGCCGCAGAGGCTCGTCAAACTGAAAGTAGAGCACGGCCACCGCTGCGGTCAGAAGCAGGAAGAGAGCAGCCCATCTCCACACCCGTTTTTTACGATCTGCGCCGGACATTTTCCTCGCTCTCCTTTCGCCTGTTGCTCAGCCGGGATGATCTGTGCCTTCCAGCAGCTCGGATACCGTCACCGGAATATAGCCCTGCTCACGTAAATGAGCCAGGATCTTTGGCAGAGCTTCGGGCAACACCGGAGCCCCCACCCGGAACGTAATAATGGCCCCGTGATGCAGCCTGCTCTCAATCCGTGCGCTCACCTCGTCCGGATCCCGGCTGAGATAGTCGTACGAATCTATCGACCAGAGCACGGTCAGGCAGCGCTGCTGCAAGGCAGCCTGCAGGACAACCCCGTTGTAAAGCCCCTGGGGCGGCCGGAAAAACCGGGGCCGGTAGTTAAGAATCTCAAGAGCCGCTTCATTGAACCCGTCGAGTTCACGTTTAATCTCTTTCTCGGACAGGTGGAGCAGGAGAGCATGGTTCAGGGTGTGATTCCCAATCTCATGCCCCTGTTCGAGGATCCGGGCTGCCGCGGCCGGATGATTTTTCAGCCAGGTTCCAGTCAAAAAAAAGGTGGCCGAAACATCCTCGGTCTTTAAAATCTGCAGGAGCTCGGCCAGGCCTTCACTACTCCAGCGAGTTTCAAAAGTAAGGGCTACCCGGAAGGAGCGGCCCGGCACGAAATAGATCGCTTCGGGCGAAGCGGAGCGGAGCTGTTGCAGTGCGCTTGTTACCAGTAGCGCTCCCACGAGCATGATCAAGCCGAGAGCCACTTTTTCACTCCGACGCCAGGTCCTGAGCATTACTCTTTTCCACTTCCACGGTCTGTTTAAAGATTTAAGCTTACTAGAGTCTATGCTCAGCCAATTTTGCTTATGCAGGCATGAAAAAACCCTAGTGACTAGGGTTTTTGTTTGGAACGCTGCGGGGGTCGCTGCCGCCGGCCCTTCTCCTTGCCACGCGGCGGCGGTTGGGACGGTTTTGGCAGTAGTGCCTTGCGCGAGAGATTGATCCGTCCTTTTTCATCAATATCGAGCACTTTAACCTCGACTTCATCCCCGAGGTTAACTACATCTTCGGTCCGATCCACGTGGTGGTGATCCATGCGTGAAATATGAAGCAGCCCTTCCTTGCCGGGGAGCACTTCGATGAAGGCGCCGTATTTTTCAACCCGGGTCACCTTACCGGTATAAACCTGTCCCGGTTCTACATCGACAACCAGCTCTTCGATCATCTTCTGCGCCTTGCTGCCAGCATCGAGATCGACGGCCAGGATATACACCTTTCCATCAGGTTCGACATTGATCTCTACTCCCGTTTCGTCGGTGATCTTATTAATCACACGTCCCCCCGGACCGATGACATCACGAATCTTATCCACATCGATCTGCATAGTGATCATCCGCGGCGCATAAGGTGACAGCTCGGGACGCGGTCCCTCGATGGTCGCCTTCATGATCTCGAGAATATACCGGTAACCGCTGATCGCCTGCTCGAGAGCACGGGATAATATCTCCAGCGAGATCCCCCTGGTCTTGATATCCATCTGCAAAGCGGTAATGCCCTTCCCGGTCCCGGCGACTTTAAAGTCCATATCGCCGAGAAAATCCTCGATTCCCTGGATATCCGAGAGGATAGCCACGTTTTCGTCCTCTTTGATCAGCCCCATGGCAATGCCGGCGACCGCTTTCTCCACAGGAATCCCGGCATCCATTAACGAAAGGGAACCCGCGCAGATGCTGGCCATCGAGCTGGAGCCGTTTGATTCGAGAACTTCGGAAACCAGGCGGATGGTATAGGGGAACTCTTCTTCGCTGGGGATAACGCTCTCCAGGGCCCTCTCCGCGAGGGCGCCGTGGCCGATTTCACGCCGCCCCGGGCCGCGCATAAACCCGGCTTCGCCGACACTATACGGCGGAAAGTTGTAATGATGCATGAAGCGCTTTGATTCTTCAATGCCCAGTCCGTCCAGGATCTGGACATCTCGCGGCGCCCCGAGAGTGCAAACGTTCAGGACCTGGGTCTGCCCCCGGGTAAACAGGGCTGAACCGTGTGTCCGCGGCAGCACCGCCACTTCGCAGCTGACCGGCCGGATCTCGTCGGGCTTACGTCCGTCGGTGCGCACAGACTCCTGTAGAATCATCGTGCGCATAGTCTCTTTGAGCACATTTTCAAAGATCGTCTTGATCTCATCTTCATGCTCGGGGTATTCTTCGAGAAATTGCTCCATGGCCTCTTCTTTTACTGCGGCCAGCTTCTCTTCGCGCTCCAGCTTCTCGGTAGTACGCAGGGCCCGGTCAATCCGCTGGCGTAAGAAGGGCTCTAGCTGCTCTGCCAGTTCGGGAAGAGGCTCAAACAGGGGCACCTCGATTTTGGGGCGGCCCACTTTGGCCATCATCTCCTCTTGCAAGGAGACGATCTGCTTAATGACCTTATGACCCTCACCAAGACAGGCCAGCAGATCAGAGCGGCTGATCTCCTGCGCTCCGGCCTCGACCATGGTTACCGAGTCCTTTGTTCCGGCAACGGTCAGGTGAAGACTGCTTTGCAGCGACTGTTCCAGATCCGGATTAATCACCGGTTTCCCATCAATGAATCCGACCATAACTGCACCGATGGGCCCATTGAAGGGGATGTTTGAAATTGAGAGTGCCGCCGATGCCCCGATTATGGAGAGAATTTCAGGAGGGCAGTTCTGATCGACGGATAACACCGTGGCCACAATGTGGACCGAGTTACGCAGCTCCTCTGGAAAGAGCGGCCTCAGGGGGCGG
>JAAZPQ010000085.1 GCA_012797175.1 Bacillota bacterium | reverse complement strand
GAACCTAAAAAGCGCAAATAATACTTTAAATCGAGTAGGAGGCTATCCATTAATTGAATAGCCATCCTCTCACACCACCGTACGTACCATTCGGTATACGGCGGTTCAACAGGATTAACGAACTAATGAATATCTATGACTGATTGACTACAACCCTAATTTCCCGAGATATTCATTGGTTAGCGTTGTCACTAAGAAAGGGCTACCGGCCACACGCCAGTAGCCCTTTCTTGTATTGGCATGCTCCCAGGCTTTGAAGTTTGATATGTCCAAAACCACGAGCTTATCATGTTTGGTCCTGATCCTTTTCCACTGTTTCCAAAAGCCAGGTATAGCCAGCTTCAATGTATTCCTAACATTTCATTACCGCCTGCTTCGCATCGCGGCGAGGTCGGAACCCGTAGCTGTTTTCCGTAGAAATTAAAAATACGCAAGATGGCTTATACCAGCATGGAAAACAAACTTTTAACTGGTCACTTTGCTTTTTCCCAGCGGATTTTACTAGAACTTTTAAATAAGCCATTGACATGCATATGAGAAAATTGGTATGATTCAGAATGTAGTATATATTTCGGTAGAGAATAGGAGTAAAGTAGGAGATTGCTACCGAATCTACTTTCCTACTTGATTAAAAATACAATTAAATTATAAGAAAGGGAGAATGAAAATGAAAGCTGAAGACGTGAAAAAAATTGCCGTGATCGGTGCGGGGGATATGGGGCACGGTATCACGGCCGCCTTTTTGTTGGGCGATTACGACGTGGTTATGCGGGACATCGAGCAGAAGTTTCTAGATAAAGGCATAGCCAGTATTAAGGCAAGTTTTGATAAGTTCAAGGAAAAAGGGAAGTTAACACCCGAGGCATACGACGAGGCGCTGGCCCGCCTTACAACCACTGTTGATCTCCAGGAAGCGGTGAAAGAGGCCGATTTCATCATCGAAGCGGTTCCTGAGAAGCTGGAACTTAAACAAAGTGTCTTTACCGATCTGGATAAGTATGCACCCAAACATGCTATCCTGGCCTCTAATACCTCCAATATCAGCATTACGGATATTGCTTCTGCCACCAAAAGAGCAGATAAGGTAATTGGCTACCATTTCTTCAATCCCGCTGTCTTAATGAAACTGGTCGAGGTGATCAAGGGAGAGAAAACCTCTGATGAATCTATTCAGGTTGGCTACGATATTGCTCAAAAAATAGGAAAGGTGCCGGTAATTGTTCAGAAAGACTCCCCTGGCTTTATCTATAACCGGGTTAATGAGCCGACGCTGCTGCTGCTTTCTAAGATTTTGGAAGTAGGACACCCCACCCCCGAGGAATTCGATGCCGCCTTCAAGCCGATCATGCCTATGGCGCCCTTTGAGCTGGTCGATTATGTGGGGATTGATATAGCCGTACACGGGCTGAATTATTTTGCTCAAGTCTTATCCGAAGATTACAAACCTTCCGACGCCTTTGAAGCATACTTAAAATCTGGAAACCTGGGCAAGAAAACAGGTAAAGGATTCTATGACTGGTCCGCAGGAAGACCTAAAATTGATCTGTCAAAGGCTACTACTGAATATGACCCCAATCACTTGATCGCCCTGCAAGTCAACGAAGCAACAAAACTTCTGGAAGAAGGGGTTGTGGATGATCCCCGACAGATTGATCTAGCCATGGTCAACGGCGGCGGAACGCCGGTCGGACTTTTCGCGCTGGCGGAGGGGATCGGTTACCCGGTGCTTCTGGCCAAGCTCGAAGAGATTTACAATAAATTTCCGCTTAATGTTTTTAAGGCTACCAAAACCATGAAGGAAGGGAAAATTAAAGTCTAGATAAAAGCTGTAGTCTTTACGATTCCCCTGGTG
>JAAZPQ010000009.1 GCA_012797175.1 Bacillota bacterium | reverse complement strand
CTCGAGCAGCTTCTTGACCTCATCTTCTACGTCGGCATACCTCTTCTTGCCAACGGTAAGATTGCCCACCATATTCGAAAGGGCCATCCCGATGGCCCCGCCCATGGCAGCCGCGCCCCCGCCGCCGGGGGTCGGTGCCTTAGAAGCAAGCGCCTCCAAAAAATAATCGCAGCTATTTTCCGACATGGCCATGGTAAAAACTCCTCCTTTATTTAATTAACTCCATCATTGACCGCCTGTGGACTTTATCGTGATCTCGTTCCGGTTCTCTTATTTATTCCTGAAGACAAGCTGCCGGGCTAGCTCCTGCAACAGCCCGGCCGGCCTCTCCAGCTCATTTAAGTAAACCAGCGCCTGGTGGTAAAGCTCTTCGGTGCGCTTCCGTGCCGCCTCCGCACCGAGCAGGGCTGGAAAGGTGGCCTTTTCCCGGGCCCGGTCGGCGCCTACTTCCTTGCCCATTTCGGCGGCATCTCCTTCCAGGTCCAGCAGATCGTCAGTGATCTGAAAAGCCAACCCCAGGCAAGAACCGTAGCCGCTGAGCGCCTTCAGCACGGCCGGTGAAGCTCCCGCGGCAATGGCTCCGCAGCGCACCGCCACCTGCAGCAGGGCTCCGGTCTTGCAGCTGTCGATCCGCTCCAGTTCGGACAACCCGATCATTCGCCCCTCGGACTCGAGGTCGAGGAGCTGTCCCCCGACCATCCCCCGTCTCCCGGAGGCCCGGGCCAGCTCCAGGCTAATCTGCAGCGCCCGCTCAAAGCAGCCCTCCCGGAGTCCATAGCCGGCCACCAACTCAAAAGCGAGGGTCAGCAAGGCATCTCCGGCTAAAATGGCAGCAGCCTCGCCGTAAACACGGTGACAGGTTGGCCGGCCCCGGCGCAGTGCACTGTCGTCCATCGCCGGAAGGTCATCATGGATAAGCGAGTAAGTATGGATCAATTCCAGGGCGCAGGCTACCGGCAGCACCCGCTGGCCGGAAAGACCAAAGGTCTCCGCTGCGGCGATAGTTAACAGCGGGCGCAGCCTTTTTCCTCCCGCGGTAACGCTATAACGCATCGCCTCCCGCAGAAGGGTCGGCTCCTCGCCCGGCTCGAGCAGCTGTAAGAGATACTGATCGATCGCCTCGCGCTGCCGCTCCAGGTAAGCACGCGGATCAGAGCTCTTCATCGGTCGCCCCCGTCTCCGGGTAGGCCGCCCCGTCCCCGGCCCTTTCCTGCTCATCTTCTTGCTCTTCTTTAAGCAGGTATTCAACCTGGAACTCGATCTCGGCCAGTTTTTCGCGGCAATAACGAGAGAGACGCACCCCTTCCTTGAATGTAGACAGGGCCTCTTCCAGGGGGATCTCCTCGTTCTCTAGACTAAGGACGATCTCCTCCAGGCGCCGGATAGCCTCTTCATAAGAAAGCTCAGACAAGTTCAGAACCCTCCTCCAGCTCTTCAATGCGACAGCGGGCGGTGCCATCTCGAAAGCGCAGCTGCAGACGCTCCCCGACCTGCAGATCGCCAATTGAACGGACCACATTGCCCTCTTCATCCTGGCAAAAGCTGTAACCCCGGGCCATTAATTTAAGCGGGCTGGCCCCTTCCAGCTTATCTTCCAGCGCCGCCAGCTGCAGCCCCTTCAATTTCAAGAGCTGTAAAGCTGACTGCTGTAGCCGCTGCCCGGCACGGTCAGATCGTTCCCTTGCCCTCTGGACCCGCTCGCGGGGCCGGCGATAAAACCGGGCGGTGACCGTGTAATCAAGAAGCTGTTTTTCCCGCTGCAGGCGCTGCTGCATCACCAGAGCGCTTCTTTCTCTCAGCCGATCAACCCCGCGGAGAAGCTCGTCATAGCGGGGCAGCGCAGCGGCAGCCGCCGCGGTGGGGGTGGCCGCTCGCAGATCGGCTACAAAGTCGGCGATGGTAAAATCGGTTTCATGGCCGACCGCCGAGATCACCGGTCGGCGTGAATGAAAGATAGCCCGGGCTACCGTTTCACTGTTAAAGGGGGCCAGGTCTTCAAACGAGCCGCCGCCGCGGGCGATAATAATCAGCTCAATCTCCTCCCGGGCGTTCAGCCGATCGATGGCCCGGGCAATATCTGCCGGGGCCTCGTCGCCCTGCATCAGGCTTTCTGCAACCACGATCTTGACGTACGGGTACCGTTGCCGCACCGTGGTGAGAATATCTTGCAGCGCCGCCCCGGTAGGCGAGGTAATTACCCCGATCCGGCGCGGCAGGGCCGGGAGCTTCTGCTTGTGCTCCTCCCGGAAAAGCCCCTCTGCCTCTAATTTTTTCTTGAGCTGTTCAAAAGCCAGGTACAGAGAACCCATCCCCGCCGGCTCCATTTCAGAAACATAAAACTGGTAGAGCCCGCCGGGTTCATAAACGGAGACTTTGCCGTAGAGCAAAAGTTCCATCCCGTCTTCCGGTGTAAAACGGCAGTATCGATTCTCACTTCGAAAAAAGACACAGCGCAACGAGGAACAGCGATCTTTGATTGTGAAGTACATGTGCCCGGACCGGTGATGTTTAAAATTGGAGAGCTCCCCCCCCACCCACAGTTCGCTGAGACGAGGATCTCCCTGGATCAGCCCTTTGATGATCTGGTTAATCTCTGAGACCGTATAAATAAAAGCAGGCTTCTGCATAATTAGGCCCGGGCGGCCCGAATTTGAAGGCCGGCCGGCGGTAAACCCTCACCTCCCAAGCCACCACCCGGCGGATCTCCATTTGAACTTCTTGCCGGTTGCCGTAATCGGTCGGCTGGCTTATTGCCCGGGTCGACGCTCCCCGAGCTTTTGGTTATACTTTTTATACTTTAAGTTTAATTCGCCATATTTTGATTAATTCCCTTTTCTTAAATTGTATTTCTAAATTTCATCTGCGCGGCATAACGCCGAGCCGCCAGTACCGCCAGCCCGACGGCGTTATCCCCGGCAAATGAGGGTGAAGCAAAATGAAGGGGCCGGTCGGGTCCGACCTCGAGAAGCCGTTTACGAATAAAAGCATTCGCCGCGACGCCGCCGACAATTAAGATTCCCGCAAAGGAGGCCATATCTTCGACTGCATGAAGCGCTGCAGAGAGGGAGTCGGCGATACAGAGCTCCACAGCCCGCGCCAGGTCAGAGCGGTTGCATCCCTGCTGCAGAAGCCGCTGCGCGTGGCTGGCCGGCCCAGAGAAGCTGATCCGGGTTCCCTTTACCGCTACCGGGAGATTAATCGCCCCGGTCTTGCCCTGGCGGGCAGATGCTTCGAGGGCCGGCCCGGCGGGAAAACCGAGCCCTAAGGCTACACCAATCCGGTCTACAAATTGACCGGCATGCAGATCGGCGCCGCCGCCCCGTGGAGAGATCTCCAGCAGGGCATCCTCTTTTACTTCTACGGCAAGCAGCTCCGTGGTGCCTCCGGAAAGGTGAACTACGAGATAGCGGCCCGGTGGAAGCCCGGCGGACCAGAGGCCGGCAGCGATATGGCCCTCCTGGTGAGAGTAGGCAAAAAATAAAAGGTCCAGTGTCCGGGCGATCAGCTCCCCGGCAGCCTGGCTCACCTTGAATACCGGCATATATGAGCCGGACCGGGGGCGCGGTCTTGTCGCGGCGGCAACTGCAGCCAGGGGAGCCTGCTTCAGTTTAAGAGCACCTTCTTCCCAAAGCAGGGGCAGGTTTTGGATATGGGCAAAGACCGCTTCGGATTGGCGCAGGCCGAGGGCCCCTTTACGAACCGGCAGTAATTTGCGCCGCTCCCAGATCAGGCGCTCCTCCTGGTCAACCAGAGCCAGCGAGCTGGTGTAAGCCGAGCTATCCACCCCGAGAAAGAGCCGTTTACTGTTCACGGCCGGAAAACTCCGCTGTCGCACGGTCGAGAAGCCCGTTAATAAAGGCAACAGCCTCCTCGCTGCTGCCGTATTTCTTGGCTAATTCCAGTGATTCGTTAATCGCCACGGCATCGGGAAT
>JAAZPQ010000084.1 GCA_012797175.1 Bacillota bacterium | reverse complement strand
GCCAACGCCCATGATTTCATCATGGAGCTGGAAAAAGGTTACGATACCTACACCGGCGAGCGCGGGGTGATGCTTTCGGGCGGGCAGCGGCAGCGTATCGCCATCGCCCGGATCTTCCTGAAAACCCCGCCGATTCTTATTCTTGACGAGGCTACCTCGGCCCTGGACAGCGAAAACGAGGCCATGATCCAGGAGGCTCTTTCCGAGCTCTCCCAGGACCGCAGCACTCTGGTGATTGCCCACCGCCTGGCTACGGTGCGCCGGGCTCACCGCATTATCGTTCTCACCGACGACGGTATCGTTGAAGAGGGCACCCATGCGCAGCTGTTGAAAAAGAACGGCTACTACGCCAGGCTCTACCGGGCCCAGTTTGACGGCTTCATCCCCGATATCGCTTGAGGTAAAACAGGATCATTGCCGGCCTAGGTCGAATATCTTCTATAGTAGAATGATCTAGAAGGGCTGGTGCAGCCATGTTAACCGGTGCAGACTGGTGGAGGAAAGCCGTGTTTTACCAGGTTTACCCGCGCAGCTTTTATGACAGTAACGGCGACGGGATCGGCGACCTGGCGGGGATCATCGAGAAGCTCGATTACCTTAACGACGGCACCCCTGGCTCGCTGGGCATCGATGCGATCTGGTTCAGCCCCTTTTTCAAGAGCCCTGAATATGACTTCGGCTACGATGTCGCCGATTACTGCGAGATCGACCCCCGCTTCGGCACCCTTGAAGACTTTGACCGGCTCGTTGCCGAAGCCCACCGCCGCGGTATCCGGGTGATCCTTGACCTGGTGGTCAACCACACCTCCCACGAGCACCCCTGGTTTAAGGAGTCGCGCTCTTCAAGGGATAACCCGAAGCGAGACTGGTATATCTGGCGCGACGGGGTCGGGCCGCGCCGCCGGCCTCCCAACAACTGGCGCAATAACTTCTTTGGGCCGGCCTGGACCTGGGATGAGACTACGGAGCAGTATTACCTGCACTCTTTTCTGCCGCAGCAGCCCGATCTGAACTGGTTTAATCCCGAGGTGCGCCGGGCCATCGACCAGGTGATCCGCTTCTGGTTGGACCGCGGCGCCGACGGTTTCCGCCTCGACGTGGCCCATCTCTACTGCAAGGATGAGCAGCTTCGCTCAAACCCGCCTTTTTTTCGCCGCGATAAGGTCGAGCAGCGGATGCCCTTTACCGACCGGACCTGGATGATGAACCTGTTTAGCCTGTTCAGCTTGCCCGAATTTCAGGTTAAAAAATATAACCAGCACCACCCTGAAACGCACCGGGTTCTGAAAGAGTTTCGTAAAACCCTCGACGAGTACCCCGAGAAGACCAGTGTCGGGGAGATACTCGGCGAAGACCCGCAGGTTATCGCCTCTTACTACGGCTCCGGAAACGACGAGCTGCACATGAATTTTTATTTTGACCTGGCCCACTGCCGCTGGAAGGCGGGGGCTTTCCGGCGCTGCGTAGAGAGGTGGGAAAGGCTGCTGCCGGCAGAAGCCTGGCCTGCCTACACCCTCAGTAACCATGATATTGTCCGGGCGATCAGCCGCCTCGGCGGGGGGAAGCACGGCGACGAGAGGGCCCGCCTGCTGGCCATGCTCCTGCTGACCTTGCGGGGGACGCCGTTTATCTATTATGGCGAAGAGATCGGGATGAAGGAGGCGCGGCTGCCGCGGCGGCTGCTCCAGGACCCGGTCGGCAAAAAGTGGTATCCCTTCCACCGCGGGCGGGACGGTTGCCGCACCCCGATGCAGTGGAGCGGCGGGCCCGGCGCCGGTTTTACCACGGGTGAGCCCTGGCTGCCGGTAGGGCCGGAGGTAGAAAAAAGAAACGTGGCCGCCCAGGAAAAAGATCCCGCCTCGCTGTTGAACTTCTACAAGAAGATGACCTGGCTGCGCAAAGAGCTGCCCGCCCTGCTTACGGGAAGCTACCGCAGCGTAACCCACGGCGTCCCCGGCGACTGCTATCTTTTCTTGCGCCAGTCGGAAGAGCAGAAACTTCTGGTCGCCCTCAATTTTTCATCGCGCCGGCGGGAGCTCGCGCTGCCGCCCCAATTTTTACCCGCCCGGTTGCTTATTTCTACCGACCAGAGCCGCCCGGCCAAAACGCTTCACCAGTCACCGGCACTAGGCCCGCATGAAGGCTGCCTGCTGCAGATTGCCGGGGTTGAAGGATAGAGCGTTGGTTTATAAGCAGGCCGGGGGCCATGTTTCTGCTATTGGCGGGGTGCTTTAGAAGCAGAAATCTTTCTTCTTCATATTCATGCCAACTTAAGTTAACGCTATTTGCCGCTAATCACTGCCCGGTGCCAGATTCTATCTTTAAAATTATCACACAATATCGAACATTAAGAAGGATTTTTTTATCCGGTAGCGAATAAAGATAAAGAAAGTAACCACTTTTCTAATTTTCCGGAGCCAGTTGAGAAGAAGGGAGGGACAGGGCCCTGGTTCCTTGGTTTTTTGCATTTCAGGAAGAGGTCCATAAAACCTGAAAAGGGGGGAAATAATTGAAACTTAATAAAGTTATCATTCGTAAACTTGCCGCCGTGGGCCTGATCATCTGCCTGGGTCTATTTGCCGCCGTAGGTGCTGCCGCCGACGAGGCCCCGAAAAGGGGGTTTGTCATCTTCGGTTTAAGCCAGCTCTATGATGGCACTGAGCAGATTCGAGGCGGGGTCGGCGAACTTCTGGACGGCAACCAGCAGCTCGTCGATGGGCTCGAGACCCTGGGCACCGCCCTGGACGAGGATATCGCCGGAAACCTGCAAGTCATGAAAACCGGCATCGACGAGGAGATGCTCCCGGGACTTGGAGATATCCTCGCCGGTATCACCGGCCAGGTCGTTCCCGGGCTGAGCGATATGAAAACCGGCATTGACGGCCAGATGGTCCCTGGCTTGAACGAAATTCTCGCGGGAATTCACGGCCAGGTTGTTCCGGGGATAGTTGACCTCCGCGCCGGCCTGGCCGGCCAGATCTCCCCCGGCCTGGGCGCAATGCAGTCCGGGTTAAGTGGCGAGATTGCTCCCGGCCTGCGCGCAATCCGCACCGGCCTTGCGCGTGAGATCAGCCCCGGCTTAGGGACGATGCAAGCTGGCGTTGATGAGCAGATGGTTCCTGGTTTGGAGGCCATTTTGGCAGGTATCAACGATGAGATGGTTCCTGGCTTGAGAACCATGAAAGCTGGCATTGATGATCAGATGGTTCCTGGCCTTGAGCAGATTCATGCTGGTCTTAGCGGTCAGGTCAGTCCTGGTCTAGATGAGGTGCTTGAAGGCCTCGGCTCGCCTGATGACCCGGAAACGATTATAGGCGGGATCTCCAAGATACAGACTGAAACCGCAGAGAGCATACCCGATTTAGAGATGGCTTTGGATGTGTTGAATGGCTCATTACCTAATGAAATAAAGATTCTGGCTGCGAAAGAGGCTTTAAATCAAGTCCTCCAATCATTGGACAATGAGGATCTGGCAGATCCCGGTTTGCTCCAGGCCACCGCGATGCTGCTTGCGGGGTTAGAGGAGATCGATGGCGGTTTAAATGAGATGAAAACCGGCATTGATGATCAGATGGTTCCTGGCCTTGAAGAGATCCTTGCTGGTTTAGACAATGCTGATCCCGAGACTCCTGGTATTAGCCAGGGTTTAGCCTCGGTAGAAGCTGGTTTGACTGGTGAGATTGTCCCTGGTCTTGGGCAGATTCGTGCTGGTCTTGAAGACGAGTTTAGTCCTGGTTTAGGTGCGATGCTTGCTGGTTTGAGTGGTGAGATTGTCCCTGGCCTTAATGCGATCCTTGCTGGTTTAGACAATGCTGATCCCGAGACTCCTGGTATTAGCCAGGGTTTAGCCTCGGTAGAAGCTGGTTTGACTGGTGAGATTGTCCCTGGTCTTGGGCAGATTCGTGCTGGTCTT
>JAAZPQ010000083.1 GCA_012797175.1 Bacillota bacterium | reverse complement strand
TTACTGGGGTCAATTTCCTAATTCCCGCAGGGTTGACTTGCAGAAACCCTTATCCCACAGCATCCCCATGGGGTAAAATATTTTTACCCCTTGCGCAAAGCCTTATCTATCAATTGTTTTCAAAGAACGCAAATGGCTCTCCAGGAGCCGGCCTCCCGGGTTACCCGCTAAAAGATTACACTGCCCATCCGCCGGCCAGGCCCTTGATTTTTCTATGACTTGACGGCATCCTGCAGAATCTGATAGATCTGTTCTATCTCCAGGCTTTCCCGCAAAGCTGCAGCCAGGGCATCGTATTGCTTCTCATGGTGCTGCCGAAGCAGTAGACCCGGGTCTGCTGGGGTTCGGGAAACGCTTTTCCCTGCCGGCCGCTCCGAAAAACTGTCTTCATCATAATCCAGGTGCAGATACGAGATCACGCCGAGCACCGGAATATTGATTAAATCTTCGAGCATGGCCAGGCCGGGCCGGAGAATCTCAAGATCTCCGCGAAATTTATTGATAATAACCCCCTTGATCCTTTCGCGCTCGCTTTTTTCAAGCAGGGCTACCGTGCCGAATATGGTGGCAAAGAGACCGCCGCGATCGATATCGCCCACCAACAAAACCGGCGCATCGGCCATTTCGGCCATGCCCATGTTAACGATATCGTCATCTTTGAGATTGATCTCGGTGGGGCTGCCAGCCCCCTCGAGGACGATAATCTCATATTGCGCCGCCAGCCTCTGATATGATTCGAGGACCACGGCGCGAAGCTGCCGCTTGCTGGCAAAGTAATCGGCGGCGCTCATGGTTTTCAGCGGCCGGCCTTGCACAATCACCCGGCTAGCCGCATCGCCGGTAGGCTGAAGTAAGATCGGATTCATTAAAACAGAGGGCTCGAGGCCGGCCGCCTGTGCCTGCATGGCCTGGGCCGGCCCTATCTCTAAACCCTCGTCTGTAATAAAACTGTCCGGTGCCATGTTCTGGCTTTTAAACGGGGCCACCCGGTAACCGTCTTGCTTAAATATCCGGCAGAGCCCGGCGCAGATGAGGCTTTTTCCGACGCTGGACATGGTCCCCTGGATCATGATCGGCTTGGCCATCTAATCCCCTCCAGTAGAAGTTTTTTTGCTGCCGTTCCGGGCATCGTCCCCAGGTTGCCCTCAAGGTTATGCCCGCGGAGCAGAAACGGCTGCAGATCCCTTAGGTGCTTGCCGGTAGCGGGGCTGGTACCATGATCGGCACAAACCAACACCGGGCCGGGGGCCCCTTGTAATGCTGCGACCACCTTCTGATCTACCTGCCGCAAAAAGCTGGTCTTCTCAAGAGGATCCAGCCGGTGAGCCGCCTCGTCGGCCCCGTTGATATGCAGCAGCACAAAGCGATTCTTCTCAGACAGGGCCAGGGCCAGCCCTGTCTTGGCCGGAAGATCGGTATCGGTATCTCCGGTGAAGCGAGCCCCGGTATGTAGCTCCATGCCTACGGCCCGGCACAGTCCCTGCACGATCAGCGCCCCGCCGACCGCCGCCGCCTGCGGGTGAAAAAGGGGCAGGCTGCAGGGAACAGACTGCCCCCAGGGGATCAGCACACGATCTTTTACGCGGCTTTGCTGCACCAGCCCGGCCAGCCGCTTATCCCCGCGCGGCAAAATCTCGGCCAGATATCTGCCGGCATGGGCATGGGGCGGGTAGGTGGTAATATCCTTCAACGCCCCGGCTGCACCGCGCAGAACGACTAAAGCTTTGTAATCGCCCAGGTGATAATAGTTGGCATCCGTAAATTGCGGCACCGGTTTCGGCGGGGAAGCCACACCTGAAATACGCCCCTCTTGATCCAAGAGCATCCAGCTCGCCCGCAGGACCAGGTCGTCGCAGGCCAGATCTATCCCCGCGCCGAGGGCCTCCAGGTACCCGCGGGCATACCTGGGGAGCTGCGGCCCGGGTAGGCCCAGCAAGGTGGCAATACAGGGATAGCTTTCGGCAGAAAACCCCGCCGGCACTGTTTCAAACTCTCCCCAAGCGCCCGTCAGCCTCATCGCAGCCAGGTGAGGATAGTGCTCAAGACGGAAGCTCTCATCGGTGAGGCCGTCAATGATGCATAAGATCGCCCCGCTCCTACTCATTTTGTACACCGGCCAGTGCGGAGAGCGCCTCGAGCAACTGGAGATTCTGGTCATGCCTGCGCACAGCGATACGATAGTAGCCCCTGGAAAGACCGTCGTAATTGCAACAATCCCGTATCAAGATCCCGGCCTCACGCATCCGCCCGGCCAGGCGAGGGATCTCGGTATAGAAGAAAATATAGTTGGCTTCGCCCCCGACCACCTTTATTCCCAATGCCTGGAGCTCTTTTATCAAAAAGGTTCTTTCAGCCTGGATGAGGGCCCGCGCCTGCCGTATATACTGATGCTCCTTTAAAGCAGCAATCCCGGCCGCCTGTGCCAGCGAAGAGACCGCCCAGGGTTGTCCGGCACGGCGTATCTCTTCAAGCAGCGCTTCATTGCCGGAAAGACAGTAACCCAGTCGCACCCCGGCCATCCCGTAAAGCTTGGTAAAGGCGTCGATAATCAAAAGATGCTCATATTCGGAAAGAAACCCTCTAAGGGTATGCTTTTCCGGTTCGGCCAGAAAGCCGTTGAAACACTCGTCCATCACCAGCAAGATCCCGTCTTTTTCACAGGCTTTTAAGATGCGCTGTCGCAGGGTGGGATCAATAGTCAGCCCGGTGGGATTGTGGGGATTGCATAAAAAGAGAATCTCGATGCCCGATTCAAGGGCCGCCAGGAGGCCCTCCGTGAGGGAAAAACCGTGCTCTGCTCTAAGCGGATGCCGGATCACCTCGCAGCCGACCAGCCGCAGGGCCAGCTCATACTCTGCAAATGACGGCGCAAGCACCAGGGCACGTTTCGGCTTCCGGGCTAGAACCAGCCGGTAGATCAGATCGGCGGCTCCATTGCCGCACAACACCCGCTGCGGTAATGTGCCCATCTTCCCGGCGATAACTGCACGAAGCTCTCTACAGAGCGGATCCGGATAAGCGTCGGCATGCGCGGCCGCATCACAGATGGCCTGTTCTACACCTGCCGGCACCCCCAGGGGATTGCAGTTTGCCGAAAAATCCAGCGGGGTCCGGCCATATTCCAGCCGGTATGACTCGGTATCGCCGCCGTGAATCAACGGCATAGAATCGCCCCCTTGACGGCCAGGCCTATAAGCAGGCAGATGAACGACGACTCGTAGAGCAGCCGGCTGGCCCAACCGATATCATCTGGCCCGGGGAAGCGGTCGTCATCGCCCAGAGTGGGCCTGAAGACCGGTTCTCCGAAGTATTCAGCATCGCCGCCCAGCTGCAGATGCAACGCCCCCGCGCAGGCGGCCTCGGTCTGCGCCGAATTAGGGCTGTCATGATTGTAACGATCACGGCAAAAAATACGCCAGGCGTTTCGACCGTCCAGCTTTAAGCAATAAGCGGCGAGGACGAGCAGCAGCCCTGCAACCCGCGCCGGGATAAAGCTGGCTATATCGTCGAGGATGGCGGCGGCCCGGCCAAAGTAGAGATAGCGCCTGTTTTTGTATCCGATCATGCTGTCCATGGTATTAATTGCCTTGTAGAAGACGCCAAGCGGCGCTCCGCCAACAAGCAGGAAGAGCAACGGTGCGATAACGCCGTCGTTTACGTTTTCGGCCACGCTCTCCACCGCAGCACGGATCACCCCCGCCTCATCCAGAGCAGCGGTGTCCCGCCCCACGATTTGGCTTACGGCCAGGCGTGCCGCCGGCAGGTCATCCTGCTTCAGGGCAGCCACAACTTTCATACCGGCCTCTTTCATAGAGCGTAGAGCAAGACATTGCCAGCAAAAAAGGCTTTCCACCAACAGACACGCCAGGGGATGTGCCCGGTTACACAGGTAAAGCAGGCCCCAGGTCAGGCCGGACCAGAACAGGGGCAGCGATACGGCCAGCACCGCTCCAGCGCAGAGCTCGCCGGCAGGCGTTTGGGGAAAGAGCCTGCGCAAGCGATCTTCCAGCGATGAGATCATCTTTCCCATACCGACAACCAGGTGAGGAAAACGCGGTGGATCACCGAGCAGAAGGTCAAGGACAAAGCCGAGCAGTAAGGCATATAGCGAGATCACCGGCGCTGCAGCTCCCACCTGCTGTAATCTTGTAACGAAGGCACCGTAACCCATCCAGCCGGGTCTAGCCAGGCGCGGTAACCACAGCAATTTTTAAGATGCCAGTCAAAAAACGGGCGCCGCGGTTTAGCGTAGCGGCCCATGATCGCCATGATACTCCCGCCATGGGCCACCACGAAAAGGCGCTCTTCTTTCCGGGCAATACTTTTACGCACGGCCAGGTCAAAGGCGGCGCAGGTGCGCTCGATAAACCGGTCGAGGCTCTCGCCGCGGGGGCAAGGTCCGAGGCAACCGCCTTTTACCCATTCGCGGTAGGCGGGATCGTCGGTCATCTCTTGCGCCGTTCTACCTTCAAAATCACCGAAGTCGATCTCCCGTAAATCCTGACAGATAGTCAGCGCCGCCCCCGGGAACAGGAGATGAGCGGTCTCCACGGCCCGCCGCAACGGGCTGACCAGCACATGGGAGACCCCGGTAAATGGTTCCGCTTCACGTAGACGGCGCCTGGCCGCTTCATCCAGCGGCTCATCGGTGCAGCCGATGTAGCGACCGGCAAGGTTGCCCGCGGTCTCTCCGTGCCGCAGCAAAATCACTTCCATCTTGTTACCACCTGCGTGGATACTTTCATTATTGTCAATCACACCATCTTACCCCACTTTACAGATAAGTACCAGCGCCGCCAGCATGGACAGTTCGCCAAGCTGCAACAGGTACCCGGCCAGATCGCCGCTCATCCCGCCGAATTGCCGCCGCGACATCGTTAACACGTACAGCGCACAGCCAAGAGAGACGATGGACATCGCCGCACCGGCCCTCCAGTTAAGAAGCAGCATCGCCCCGGCGCAGAGTGCGAGCAGACCGCAGAGGAGAACCGCAGCCTCTTTTCCGTCCGCCGGGGCTTTTAACGTTTTAAGTAGCCCTTTCCCGCTGCTCGCCGGAAAGCAAACCACTGAGAGAGCACACCAGGCCCGGCTTAAAATATGCATCAACCCAAGCAGCAGAAGCGTACCTGTATCAAAGGACAGCTCTGTACAGAGTGCAAAATAGAGCAGCAGGTAGGCCGTGACGCCGATTACGGCAAATGTGCCGCAGCGCGGGTCTTTTAATATCTCCCGCTTGCGCTCTGGCTCGGCATGGCTGGCCAGGGCGTCGAGCGTATCGCCGAAACCATCTAGGTGAATCCCGCCGGTAACGGCTACCGGCAGTAGAGTAAACCCGGCAGCTTGCAGAAAGAGACCAAAGCCAAGCAGCCTCCCCAGCCAGGCCCAGAGCCATAGGCAGAGCCCAATGGCGGCTCCCACCAAGGGCAGCGCGCAGATCATGTAGCGCATGTTTTCTTCGTCCCAGGCCACCTCGGGCACCGGTATGCGAGAAAACACGGAGAAGGCCAGCACGATAGGGCGCAGCAGTTTCATGCACACACCCCTTTACCTATTCTTCAACAAAAAACCTTTCCGCAAATCTATTGTCCTTAAAACCATATCCTCACAAGAACACTTTTGTCAATAGAGAGCGGTCATTCGTCATTCGCTAATCATTCCAAGAAAGAGTGTGTTAAAAGTTAAAGTTTATTGTAAATCCAGACTTGACAAACGATAGCCCTTGCAGTAGATTGATAAAAGAAAGTAACAGTTTATACTCTACTTTCAGGTGTCGCAAGACTTAATAGGGAAGCCGGTAAAATCCGGCGCGGTCCCGCCACTGTAAGTGGGAGCCTCCTTACAAAGCCACTGGCCTGCGGGCCGGGAAGGCAAAGGTAAGCGATGAACACGAGTCAGGAGACCTGCCTGAAAGCAACGCAAGTCCCTTCGGTCGAAAGGGCAGAGCGTCTGAAAAGCCGCGTGACCTGCCCGTGGCATTTTTTATGCTCCCGTTCAGCCTTATTCTACCGGGGGTCGGGTTTTTCCCCTAACCCAACTAAATAAATTACAGGAGGATAAGGAAATGAAAAGCTGTAAGAAGAGTTTTCTTCTGTTGCTAGGTGTGGCCCTGTTACTGGTTGCGGTCCTAACCGGCTGCGCGAAAGACGTAGTTGATGAAACAACCGGTGAGCTCACCTTGCTGGACCAAATGGGCCGGGAGGTGCTTATTGAAGGTGAGGTAGAAAGAATTGTCTCTCTTTCCCCCAGCAATACCGAAATACTGTTCGCCCTGGGGTTGAACGACAAGGTGGTCGGGGTTACCGATTACTGTAATTACCCGCCTGAAGCGGCAGAGAAAGATTCGGTGGGGGGCTTTGACAAACCCAATATCGAGGTCATCTTGACCCTAGAGCCAGACCTGGTTTTAGCCGGCAGCCTGCATGAAGAGGTGGTGACCCGGCTAGAAGAGAGGGATATCCCCGTCCTGGTCATGGAGCCGCAAACCATGGAACAGATCTATGAAGCGATCCGCACAGTAGGTGCCGCTGCAAGGGTGAAAGAGGCGGCAGAGGCCGTTGTTTCCGAAATAGAGCAGCAGATCGACAGTGTTCAGGAGAAGCTAGCCACCCTGGCGGATGACGAAAAGGTCTCGGTCTACTACGAGCTCTGGTACGATCCCCCGATGAGCATCGGCAACCGTTCCTTTATACACGAAGTGATCACCGCAGCGAGCGGTAATAATATCTTTGCAGACATTGACGACAACTACCCCACCGTCAGCCCGGAAGCGGTGGCTGAGAAAAATCCTCGGGTGATCCTCTACCCTGACGATCACGGCACCGCTGAAATGGTCACCGAGCAATTTTACAGCCGGCCGGGCTGGGCTGAAATATCTGCGCTGAAAGAAAAGCGGATTTACGGTGTAAACTCTGATCTCTTTAGCCGTCCCGGCCCGCGGGTAGGCCAGGCCATCCAGGAAGCGGCCACCCTCTTCTACCCGAAGCTGTTTGACAACCAGTAATCCGGTAGAGCGGACTTCTGTAACCGGAGGGGACACTTTGAAGCATGGACAGGAAGAGAAAAAATTAAAAATACTGATCTATCCGGCCTTACTGCTGGCGCTTATTACCGTTGCCGCAATGGCCATAAGCATCGGGGCAGTACCATTTACACTCCGGGAGATCGGTGCCGTTTTCTTGGAGCTGTCCGGCCTGCCCTGCGGGGTGAGTATTGAGCCGGTGAAAAAAGATATCCTGCTCCAGTTGCGGATGCCCCGGGTGGTTCTGGCCGGTGCGGTGGGCGCCGCCCTGGCGACATCCGGGGCGGCGTTCCAGGGCCTCTTTCGCAATCCCATGGCCGATTCCTACGTCATCGGGGTCTCCTCCGGGGCCGCCCTTGGTGCTGTCGCCGCCATGCTGGTTGGCCTACCGGCAGCCTGGGGAGGCGTCGGTGCCGTGCCCCTGTTTGCTTTTGCCGGTGGTGCAGCTACCCTGATCCTGGTTTACCAGATGGCCCGGGTGGGCAACGAGGTGCCGGTGATGCCCCTGTTGCTGGCCGGCATCGCCGTGAGCGCCTTTCTGTCGGCGCTGGTCTCCTTGCTTACCTATTTCGCCGACGACCGGCTGCACCAGGTAGTCTTCTGGATCATGGGCGGCCTCGGCGGTGCTACCTGGACCAAGGTCAAAATCATGGTGCCTTATGCCCTGCTGGGGTTTGGCACCGTCTATTTTTACCACCGCGAGCTGAATGCGATGCTTTTTGGAGAAGAGACCGCCCACCACCTGGGTATAGATATCGAAAAGGTAAAGAAGATTCTCCTGGCAGGCTCTTCCCTGATGGTGGCTGCAGCGGTTTCTACCAGCGGCATCATCGGCTTCGTCGGGCTGGTGGTGCCTCACTTTATCCGGCTCCTCATCGGGCCGGACCACCGCCATCTTCTGCCCACTTCCGCCCTGCTGGGAGCAGTGCTACTCATTGCTACCGACACGTTAGGCCGGACGATTATCGCCCCGCGGGAGCTGCCGGTCGGTATTATCACCGCCCTCCTCGGGGCGCCGCTCTTTATCTACCTACTGCGAAGGCGCAAAAAACTGCGCTATTTTGACCGCACGGAGTGATGACACTTGAGCATACAGCTAACTGTGCACGACCTGACCCTGCAATACGAAAGCCACCCTATCCTGGACCGGCTACAGTTTGAAATCTCCCGGGGCCAGCGGGTGGCCCTGCTGGGCGCTAACGGCGCCGGAAAAACTACTCTCTTACGCTGCATCAGCAAAGCCCTGAAACCAACCGCCGGCGCTATCCTCCTGGAGAAGCGGGATCTCGAATCTCTCTCGCCCCGCGAGCTAGCCCAGACCATGGCGGTGGTGCCCCAGGAAACCAGGGCTGATTTTGATTTCACGGTAGAGGAAACAGTGTTGATGGGCCGCCTGCCTTACCTGAAACGATTCACACCAGAGGGTGATGACGAAAAATCAATTGCCCGGCGGGCCATGGCCATGACCGGAGTAAGCCACCTGGCAAAGAGATCTATCGCTACCCTGAGCGGCGGAGAAAAACAGAGAGTGATCATCGCCCGCGCCCTCTGCCAGGAGCCGCAAATTTTGCTCCTGGACGAGCCAACCGCCAACCTGGACCTGGGCTACCAGCATAGCCTGCTGGAGCTGATCACCGGGTTGAACCGGGAGAAAGGGATTACCATAATCGCCGCCATCCACGACCTGAACCTGGCAGCCCGCTTCTTCGACCGCATGCTCCTGTTATCCAGCGGCAGAGTCCTGGCTGCCGGAACCGCCGAAGAGGTCATCGCCCCCGGGCCGATCAAAACAGCCTACGGGGTAGACGCTCTTATTTACCGCCATCCCCTGGCCGGGTGCCTACAGGTCAGCGTGCGAAACAATACGGATGACACTAAAACTAAACAGCCGCCAATCCATCTCATCGGGGGGGGCGAAGAAGCTTTGCCGGTTATGGAATACCTGCGCCGGCAGGGTTACCCGCTCTCGATCGGCCCGGTGACACCAGAAGACAGCAGTTACCGTTTCGCTGCTTTTTACAATTTACCAGTAATCGAGGTGCCGCCGTTTTCCCCGGTCTCCGACCGGGCTCACCGGGCACACCTGGAGCTGATAAGAAAAGCTGCTCTCACCGTAGTGCCGCCTATCCCCTTCGGGATAGGAAACCTGCGCAACCTGGAAGCGGTAGAGACCGCCCTGGAACAGGGCAGCCCGGTTGCCATTCTCAGCCATGCCTTAGACCAGGTCTGGGATTTTACCGGCGGTGAAGCGGGCCAGATCCTGGAACGGTTAAAAAGTAAAGGAGCGCAGCTGCTAGGTGACAGAAGCCAGATCACCGCGCTGCTGGAAAGGAAGTAAACAAGAAATGAGCAGGGGTAAGTTGATCTTGGTTACCGGCGGCGCACGCAGCGGCAAAAGCACTTTTGCCGAGCGCTACGCCGGTAAAAGCGGCAAGCAGGTTGTCTACCTGGCCACCGCCGAGGTTAAAGACTTAGAGATGCAGCTAAGAATCGAAGAACACCGCCGGCGCCGTCCCTCCCATTTCCGGCTTGTCGAAGAGCCGCTGCACCCGGAGCGCGTACTGGCAGGCGGAACAACGGCTACTTTTTTTCTACTAGACTGCCTCACCGTGCTGCTAAGCAACCATCTGCTGCAAAGGCTGGAAGAAAAAGCAGAGCTCTCCCCGCAAAGGCAGGCGGAGATCTCCGCCGCCATCCTGGAATACATGGATAGTTTGGCCGGGCAAATGCAAAGCTGCCCCGCCGATGTGCTGGCAGTAACCAACGAAGTAGGTTCGGGGGTGGTTCCGGAACACCTCTCGGGCCGTCTTTTTCGGGACCTAGCCGGCAAAACTAACCAGCTGGTGGCTGCCCGGGCGGATGAAGTATGGCTCACCGTCTGCGGCATTGCCAAAAGGTTTAAATAGCCATCGCTACCAGTAAACCAAGCGGCGTTGAAAACCGTTGTCACAAAACTTTCCGTCTCCTGGAGCGGGGAAAAGATCGCTACCTGGCCCTGCAAAAAGCGGTCGAACAAAGACTCACGGTAACCACCCTGGTTACTTTCGTCACTAGAGAAGGCCGGAACATCTCCCACGGCGTAGATGCCGCAGTGTTACACTGGCAAGCCCGTGCTCTCGGCCTTACCCTACGCTTTATGGTAAATAAATACCAAGTATAATTTACCAGATTGACGTCCAGGCCCGTAATTGCTATGATTACTTTAATTAATTCAGAATATTTTAGCAAGCCCGATACCCGGAGAAGCCGGTTGGCTTCTTATTGTCCCGGCCGGGATTAAAAGCGATGCGTCTATCCAAAGGTTCCGCCGGATAAATATTATTAAGGAAAAGGTAGATGATGCTGGTGTCTCTAACCGAAGAGATTAGGGAATACGCGCTCGACCTGGGCTTCGACGGGATCGGTTTTGCCACCGCCGATCCCTTTACCGGGCTTTCGCAAGCCCTGCAGGAAAGAAAAGAAGGTTACAGCTGGACCGACAAAACGCTGCAGCTAAGCCAGGCGGCTGAGCCCCGCTCTGTGCTGCCCGAAGCTCGTTCCCTGGTGATACTGCTCTATGATTATCACAAGCTCTCCTTTCCCCCAACGTTTCTGGGCCAAGTAGGCAAAGCCTACTTGGCCCGGCTCTACTTTAGCCAAACGCGTATTTTCGGGAGCCGGGTAAGACTGTTCAAGAAATTTCTCGAGCAAAAGGGGATGACGATAAAAATGAGGCCATCTCTGCCGGAACGGCAGGCGACCGTGCGGGCTGGCCTGGGCACATTCGGTCGGAATACATTTGTCTACGTCCCCGGGCGCGGCAGCTTTGTCGGCCTGACTACCATGGCCGTCGACGCTGACTTGGACGGCGCGTCAAATGAACCGAAAACCCGTTGCCCCGAAGACTGCAACCGCTGTATCGAAGCTTGCCCAACAGGGGCCCTTTACGAACCGTTTAAGATGAACCCGCTGCGCTGTATCGCTTTTCAAACCTATTGCGCCGGAAATATTCCCGGCTGCCCCCCTGATATTCCACCGGAGATCCGGGAGAAAATGGGAACCTGGGTATACGGCTGCGATATCTGCCAGGATGCCTGTCCCCGCAACCAGAAGAGGCTTAATCAGAAACTACCCCTCGATGCCTACCTCGTCGAAATAGCCCCGCAGTTTACCCTGGAAAGGCTGTTAAACATGGACGATCAATTTTACCTGGCTAAGGCCCAGCCCTTGCTTTATGGCTATATCTGGGAGAAAAAGTTCCTACAGCGTAACGCCGCCATCGCTTTGGGCAACAGCAGCGGCGAAGAGGCGCTTCAACATTTGGCGATATCCCTACAGGATAAGGAGGCACTGGTGCGGCGCTACAGCGCTTGGGCCGTAGGGCGTATCGGCGGCAAAAGGGGCCGCGCTCTGCTGGAACGGCAGCTGCGGCTGGAGCATGACCCGGAGGTACTTTCCGAGGTCAGGACCGCACTGGAGAAACTATAAAGTTTTCCTGAAGGTGGTTGACAGAATTGCGGCAAGAACACTACGCAGCTCTGTACGTAAGGCCAGTTTTGTAACTTAAGGCCTTATCCCCTTCAGAGCTTCTCTCAAAAATCACCCCCCCCCCTTAGCTTAAACCTCGCTTCACCAAAAATATAACGGTTCAGGAAAAGGAGAATATTCTGCCCATGATGAATTTAATAAGGAGAATTTCTTTTATTTATTGATCATGGGAGCATGGCAAGTCTATCCCTAGTTTTACCGCCTGCTTAATTCCAAAAGAATTTGCAATTAAGGAGAGATATTACTTGAACACAACTGGTAATTTCTACAGATTAGAGAAAAAAGGTCATCTGGTCTGGGTTTTTCTGAACAGGCCGGAAAAAAGAAACGCTATGGGCCCTGAGGCCTGGAAAGAGATCATCCCCATTTTTGCCGGAATCGATGCTGACGAAGAGATCAGGGTGGCCATTATCGCCGGCGAAGGCCGGGATTTCTCTGCAGGCATGGATCTTCAGAATATGGCCTCTCTGATCCCGACCCTGAAAAACTGGGACTTTAGCGCCAGGGGCACTGTACAGCTTTTCAAGGCGATCCCCCCCTTGCAGGAAGCGATGAACTGCGTCGAAAAATGTACCAAACCCGTGATCTGCGCATTTCACGGTTACTGTATCGGCGCCGCCCTAGACCTGGGCACCGCCTGTGACATCCGCCTCGCCTCAGAAGATGCCAAGATCTCACTGCGAGAGGCCGCTGTGGCTATTATCGCCGACGTAGGGGTCCTCCAACGGCTACCCCATATAGTAGGCCAGGGTATTACCAGGGAGCTGGCTTTTACCGCCCGCTTTATCGACGCACAGCGAGCCAAGGAGATAAACCTGGTCAACGAGCTCTATCCGGACAAAGAATCGCTGCTCAAAGGCGCCGAGGAACTTGCCCTGGAGATCGCCGCGCAGGCGCCCCTGGCGGTCCAGGGGGCTAAAGAGGTCTTGAATTACTGCCGGGGCAAAAGCATTGCCGACGGCCTGGAATATGTCGCCGCGCGTAGCGCCATGATCCTACCCTCTGAAGATCTGGCTGAGGCCATGGCTGCATTCATGGGAAAACGGCCTCCGAAATATAAAGGCAAATAAACCCCTCCGGACGGGCAGGCAATTTAGGTGACAGGAGAAACGTCCCCCTGTCACCTTACTTCATGATAGGCCCAATCCAGCCATTGCAGGGCTAGCTGCAGGTCGGATTGTTCGACAGTGGCGCCGCACCAGAAGCGCAGGCCCGGCGGGGCCTCGCGGTAGGAGGCGATATCGTGGGCGACCTGCTCGTCTTCTAGCAGTTTGATTACTTTCTGCAGCTTATCGAGGGGCAGGTCTACATTTAGGCAAACGCTAGTATTAGAACGGATCGCCGGGTCAGGGGCCAGGAAGTGAATCCAGTCATGTTTTGCCACGAACTCTTCGATCACTTTTAAATTGTTCTCGCTACGCTGGATTAAAGCCGGAAGGCCCCCGATAGACTCCGCCCATTCCAGGGCCACAAGATAATCTTCATTGCAAAGCAGCGAAGGGGTGTTGATCGTCGAGCCTTTAAAGACACCCCTGTTCAATTTTCCATCTTTCTTTAGCTGGAAAATTTTCGGGATCGGCCAGGGCGGATCATAGCTCTCGATACGCTCAACAGCGCGGGGAGATAAGACCAGCATCCCGTGGCCTGCCTCTCCGCCGAGCACTTTCTGCCAGGAGAAGGTCACTGCATCGAGCTTTTCCCAGGGAATCTCCATGGCAAATACAGCCGAGGTAGCGTCACAGATGGTCAATCCTCGGCGATCGAAGGGGATAAAGTGGCCATGGGGCACCTTTACCCCGCTGGTGGTACCGTTCCAGGTAAAAACAACATCATGATTGAAATCTACCCGGGAAAGGTCTGGCAAAAAACCGTAGTCGGCAGAGAACACCCGGGCATCTTTTAGCTTCAACTGGTTGAGAATATCATTGGCCCAACCCTTACCGAAAGCTTCAAAGTAAATTATATCAACCGCTCTTTCCCCCAACAGGTTCCAGATAGCCATCTCCATGGCCCCGGTGTCGGAGGCGGGGACAATGCCGACCAGGTGTTGCTCCGGAATACCGAGCAGTTCTTTTGTCTTC
>JAAZPQ010000082.1 GCA_012797175.1 Bacillota bacterium | reverse complement strand
TGCCGGGGGTGCAAGAGGCCGCGGTTAATTTGGCTACCAACAAGGCGACAATCAAGTATATTCCGGATCTTATCACCGTTTCAGAGATGAAGAAGGCGATCCAAGAACTGGGCTTCGAGGCCCGGTTAGCCGGCGCTCTTTCTCTTGGTGAAGCGGCCCGGGCCCGGCAAAAAGAGATAAACTGGCAGCTGGCCCGGTTCGCTGTCGCGGTTCTCTGTACCCTTTCTCTTGCCGTGATGATGATCTCTTCGCAGGCGGGGTTTCGATTGGCGATTAATCCCTGGGTGCAGCTGGCTTTGGCCACGCCCGTTCAGTTTTTTGCCGGCTGGCCTTTTTACCGCGGGGCCTACCGCGCATTAAAAGCAGGTAGCGCAAATATGGACCTGCTGGTGGCCTTGGGTACCTCGGTTACCTACTGCTACAGCTTGGTCTCTCTTTTCGCCGGTTGGAACCTCTTTTACTTTGGATCGTCCGCCATGCTCGTGACCGTCATTTTGCTGGGCAGGCTGCTGGAGACCGCGGCCAAGGGCAAAACCTCGGAGGCCATTGAAAGGCTGGTCGAGCTGCAGGTAAAAACAGCCCGGGTGCTTCGGGACGGCGTGGAGATAGAGCTCCCAGTAGAGCAGGTGGCCGTTGGCGATCTGCTCGTTGTGCGCCCGGGGGAGAGGATTCCTGTGGACGGTCTGATCGAAGAGGGAAGCACAAGTATCGATGAATCGCACCTCACCGGGGAAAGCATGCCCGTGGAGAAGAGACCCGGGGATGATGTGGTCGGGGGGTCGCTCAATAAGTATGGAAGCTTTACCTTCCGGGCTACAAAGGTTGGCCCGGAGACGGTTCTGGCGCAGATCGTTCGGTTAGTCGAAGAAGCGCAAGGCTCCAAGGCCCCTATCCAGCGCCTGGCGGACCGGGTCTCCGGTATCTTTGTGCCCGCGATAATCGCTATTGCCCTGCTTACTTTTGGGGGCTGGTATATCAGCGGGGCTACTTTTGAAAGCTCCCTGGTGCATATGGTGACCGTGCTGGTTGTCGCCTGCCCCTGTGCCCTGGGATTGGCTACACCGACAGCGATTATGGTGGGGACAGGGGTGGGGGCGGTGAGAGGCATCTTGTTCAAGGGCGGGGAACACCTGGAGCGAGCGGGGAAGATCGATACCGTAGTCCTGGATAAAACCGGCACCATCACCCGGGGGGTGCCGGCGGTAACCGATATTTTTGCGCTTAACCCCATCGATGAGCGAGAACTTCTGGGTATTATCGCCTCCGGAGAGATAAAGTCAGAACATCCCCTGGGCCGCGCCGTGGTTAAAGCAGCGGAGGCATGGGGCATACCGCTGGAGGCCGTCGCTAATTTTAAGGCTTTGCCCGGACAGGGGATCAGCTTTGACCTGGGAAACGAGACCTGGCTGGTCGGCAATGAGAGGCTGGCAGAGGCGCTGGGCCTGGATATATCCCCGTTCTTTGTGCAGAAAAACCGCTGCGAAGAAGAGGGTAAAACCGTGATGCTGGCCTTTAACGGAGGCCGCCTGTCCGGCATGGTCGCGGTAGCGGATACGGTTAAAGAGAATGCTGTCCAGGCCGTTTCCGAGCTGCGGCAGATGGGCCTGGCGATTTATATGCTGACCGGGGACCGGGAGAAAACCGCCCGGGCTATCGCTGAGCAAGTAGGGATCACCAACGTTATCGCCGAAGTTTTACCCCGGGATAAAGCCGAAGAGGTGCAAAAGCTGATGGATGCCGGGCAGATCGTGGCCATGGTTGGCGACGGGATCAACGATGCGCCGGCCCTGGCCACGGCCGATGTAGGGATAGCCATCGGTACCGGGACGGATGTAGCTATAGAGAGCGCCTCTGTTACGCTGATGCACGACGATCTGAGAAAGATCGCTTCTGTCATCCGCCTCTCGCGGCAGACCCTGCGCAAGATCCGGCAGAACCTCTTCTGGGCATTTTTCTATAACCTGGTCGCCGTTCCCCTGGCCATTTTTGGCCTGTTTACACCGGTTATCGGCGGGACGGCGATGGCTCTGAGCTCTCTTTCGGTGGTGACTAATTCCCTGCTTTTAAAACGCTATAACCCGGATCAGCCTGGTTCCTAAGTTACCTCTACCGTTGGCCCCGCCCGGGTTGGGAAATAAAATTTACTGAAGCAAGCGGTGTCGCACAAGTTGACTCTCACCGGCACCAAAATGATATCTAGATATTTGCTCAAAAATTTGTTGCCGGTGAAGCTTTATCTATTGACAAAAACGTTACTTTAAGAGTAAGGTTAATATACAAAATATTCGTTGCGCTTCGGGAAGTTGGGTTTGAATCCCACGCGGAGCCGCCGCTGTAAGGGCCGAGCCTGTTTCAAGATGCCACTGTGATCTGTTCATGGGAAGGCGAAACAAGGCGATGACACCCGAGCCAGAATACCGGCGCGGCGAATTAATCACAGGCTAACGGAACTTTAGCCGTACTGATCATCGCAAAGCCCAGCTTTGCTTCTCCTGCCCTTTCCGTTAGCCGGAAAGGGTTTTTCATTGTTGGAACAGGTGAATCTGGCTCTATCGATGCCCGCATTATTCTGGTTTCTCGAGCCGCTTCAACCTGTTACTTCGGGATAAGGGTTTCTGCGATAAAGCAGGTACGGGGGTAAGGTATGTCATTTGAACATTATCTGCAAAGGGGAACCCAAAAATTGCGGATGGGATTTACCACCGGAAGCTGCGCTGCGCTGGCGGCCAAGGCTGCTGCGCAGATGCTTTTTACCGGTGAGCGTGTGGAAGCTGTTAGGATCATGACGCCGAAGGGGCTGCCGGTAGAGGCGCAGGTATTAGACATAGAATTGGCCGCTGATTATGTTCGCTGTGCCGTCCAGAAGGATGCCGGCGATGACCCCGATGTGACCGATGGCGTACTTGTTTATGCAGAGCTTCGCAAAACCGATCGGCCGGGAGTTCACATAGACGGCGGCAACGGGGTAGGTCGCGTTAGCCGCCCCGGTCTCGACCAGCCCATCGGTGCAGCCGCAATCAACCGTGTGCCACGGCAGATGATTTCCAAGGAGGTGCAGGCAATCTGTGAGCGCCATGATTACAAGGGGGGGCTAGAGGTAACCATCAGTATACCGCAAGGAGCCAGGCTTGCCCGGCGAACGTTCAATGCAAGGCTTGGCATAGAGGGCGGTATCTCCGTTCTGGGTACGAGCGGTATCGTCGAACCGCGAAGCGCCCAGGCGCTGATCGATTGTATCGGTGTAGAGCTACGGGTGCTGGCTGCCGAAGGATATCGCGGGGTAATGTTTACTCCGGGCAATTACGGCCGGGCCTTTATTGCCGCGCACCCCTCTCTGGCGCAGGCAACCGTGCCCACGGTTAACTGCTCGAACTTTATCGGTGATTCACTAGATCTTGCTGTGGCCTGCGGTTTTAAACAGATTTTGCTGGTCGGCCATATCGGAAAATTTGTCAAGCTGGCTGGCGGGATCATGAACACGCATTCCAGTGTTGCAGACTGCCGTATGGAGCTGCTGGCCGTTCATGCCGCGCTTGCCGGAGCAGAAAGAAACACGGTCGCGGAATTGATGGACGCCATATCCACGGATGGCTCTATCGAGATATTGGATGAGCACGGCTTGCGGAAAACAGTGTTTCATTCTTTGCTCCAAAGAATCCAGGCACATTTAGAGAATCGGGTAGGAGACGCGATCGAGATTGGCGCGCTGTTGTTCAGCAATCTACACGGTTTCCTGGGGCAGACGGAGACAGCGGCGGACTTGATCGCTTCATTCCGGTAAGGAGGAGTTGGTATGGTTTATTTTGTTGGTGCCGGTAGTGGCGCGACTGATCTGATTACTATACGCGGTTTAAAATGCTTAAAGCAAGCGGATGTGATTATCTACGCAGGCAGCTTGGTTAATCCGGCATTGCTTGAATATGCCCGGGACGATTGCTCTATTTACAACAGCGCCGAAATGACGCTGGAACAGGTGCTGCAAGCGATGCAGGAGGCAGAGGCCGCCGGGCTGACGACAGTGCGGTTACATTCGGGCGATCCCTGCTTGTATGGCGCTATCCGCGAGCAGATGGATCTGCTTGATGAAAACGGAATCTCTTACGAGGTTGTGCCGGGGGTATCCAGCTTTTGTGGGGCCGCCGCAGCACTGCGGGCCGAGTATACGCTGCCCGGCGTAAGCCAAAGCGTAGTCATTACTCGGATGGCGGGGCGCACCCCGGTACCAAAGCGGGAAAGTATCCGAAGCTTTGCTGAGCATGGCTGCACCATGGTGATTTTTTTAAGTGCCGGGATGACCGGGGACTTGCAGAGCGAGCTGCTCGCAGGCGGCTTTGCGCCCGAAACCCCGGCGGCAATCGTCTACAAAGCTACTTGGCCTGATGAAAAAACGGTGCGTTGTACCGTCGGCACGCTGCCACAGGCTGCCGAGCAGAACGAGATAGACAGAACGGCTTTGATCCTGGTAGGCAAATTTTTAGGTTATCAGTATGATCGTTCCAGGCTTTATGATCCATCTTTCTCTACCAGCTTCCGCAGGGGAAATAAACCATGAAGATCGGTTTGATTGCCTTTACTGCTGCCGGTGATGGCCTGGCTGAAAAGCTACAGGCCCGGCTTGGCGCGGCCGGGCTGAAAGCATCGCGCTACCGCTGCCGGGCTGGCCTGCTGCATGACTGGACACGCCGCCATTTTGCCTCCGACGATGCCCTCGTGTTCATCGGGGCGACAGGCATTGCAGTGCGGGCTGTCGCCCCGTATTTAAAGTCAAAAAGTTCCGATCCGGCGGTGGTGGTAATCGATGAACAGGGTAGTTTTGTTATCGCCCTGCTCGCGGGACATCTCGGCGGTGCAAACCGGCTGGCAGAACAGATCGCCGCAATGCTTGGCGCCGTTCCGGTTATCACCACTGCTACAGAGTGTAACCGCGTTTTTGCAATCGATAGATGGGCCGGCGAAAACAATATCAGGATATTAAATCCCGAACGGATCAAGTCTGTTTCTACGCGACTGCTTGCCGGAGAGAAGATCTATCTGCAGAGCATGTTTCCGATCGAAGGCGCACTACCGAATGGATTAATCGCTGGCTCGAATCAGTACGATGTCCTTATAACAGTTAAAAGGGGGGGTAGGGAAGAGGCGCTTAGGCTGATCCCCCCCCTCTTAACCGTGGGCGTTGGCTGTCGAAAGGGCGTCTCCAAAGAAGCCATCCAAAGAGCATTTGAAAACTTGTTGGAAAAGGGAGACTGCCACCGGGAGGCGGTTTGCCGATTTTGCAGCATCGATCTGAAGGCGCAGGAGGCGGGGTTAATTGCTTTTTGCGAAGAGCACGGTTTGCCGTTTCAAACGTTCTCCGCAGAACAGCTCGGTGCCGTGAGCGGGCGTTTCACTTCATCTGCATTTGTTCGGGAGATCACCGGAGTGGATAATGTCTGCGAACGCAGCGCAGCGCTGGGTAGTGGGGGAGAACT
>JAAZPQ010000008.1 GCA_012797175.1 Bacillota bacterium | reverse complement strand
GCAGATCAAGGAATGGCTCAAAGAATGGGTCGACAAAGTCTTTGCCGAAAAAGGAAGACAGCATTTTGGGATCGGGATCTTGCCTCTCTTTCATTCATACGGGATGACCTGCGTGATGAACACGGGGCTTTCTCTCCCTTCAGCGCAGGTGCTGATACCCCAATTCAATGCCGATGCCCTGCTCCAGGCGATTGTTCAGTACCGCCCGGCCCTGTTCCCGGCAGTGCCGACGATCTATATCGCCGTGGCTAATCATCCGCAGCTGGCTGACTACCAGATTCATGGCATTGTCGAGATCTGTAACAGCGGTGCCGCTCCCATGCCGGTAGATGTGATGGCCCGTTTTGAGCGGGATACCGGCTCGAAGATGCTCGAGGGGTATGGCCTCTCCGAGGCTTCGCCGGTAACCCACTGCAACCCGCTTTTCGGCGTGCGTAAACCGGGCAGCGTAGGGCTGCCTTACCCGGACACCGACTGTAAGATCGTGGATCTGGTTGACGGGGTTACGGAGATGCCTGTGGGCGAAGAGGGCGAACTGCTGATCAAAGGGCCGCAGGTGATGAAGGGATACTGGAATCGTCCTGAAGAGACCGCCGAAACCCTGCGCGACGGCTGGCTCTACACCGGTGATATTGCGAAGATGGATGAAGAGGGCTACTTCTATATCGTTGACCGGAAAAAAGACCTGGTCATTACCGGCGGTTACAATGTTTATCCGCGGGAGGTCGATGAGGTTCTTTTCGAGCATCCTAAGATCGCCGAGGCGGTTACCGCCGGTATTCCCGATGATTATTACGGCGAGGTGTTAAAAGCATACGTGGTCCTCAAGGAAGGAGAAGAGGCTACGGCAGAGGAGATCATTGAATTTTGCTCCCAAAAGCTGGCTCGCTACAAGTTGCCGCGCCAGGTTGAGTTTCGTAGCGAGCTGCCCAAGAGCGCTATCGGCAAGATCTTGCGCCGCGAGTTGGTCAAGAAGGAGCAGCAGAAAAAACAGTAGGTAGGTATAACGAAGGCCACGCGGCGGTTAAGCAGATAAATTTGTAGCTAATTAAAGGGGCGGGGGCAGGCACCCGCCCCTGATTACTGTCTCGGCCGAGGCAATTATTTTCGTACCGTGGGAAAACATATAAACGATCAGGGAGGCTAAGATTGTTGAGTGAACGGCGGCGATCAGAGGAAGACGAGTGCTACCGGCAACGGCAGCTGCAGCGGCGCTTGATTGTGCGCCTGGCCCGTCTATCCCAGGATCTGGAGAAGTTTAACCTCGCCGGATATATCAACCTGTTGAATAACCCCCGGCGCTATCTTCTGGTCAATTTTACCGGAGGTATTTTTCGCGGCCTCGGTTTCGCGCTTGGAGCAACATTGCTGGCTGCCCTACTGCTCTATTTTTTACAGCGCCTGGTCGTCTTGAATTTGCCGCTGATCGGAGATTTTATCGCTGAGCTGATTAAAATTGTTAATGAACAATTGAAAGGATGAGCACCGATGACCGAAAAGTGGAAAAAAGAGGCTGCCGCTTTGAAAGAGGCGCGGCAGCACCTGCTGGCCCAATTGGGGGAACCCCCTTTCCGAGGGCGGGGGGTGAGTATGCGCGAGAGCGTCACCGACCTCTCCTTTGCCGATAACCACCCTGCCGATCTCGGAACGGAAAACTTTGAACGGAGCAAGGATCTCTCTCTCCGGGAGCACAGCTTTAGCCGGTTGCGCCTCATCGACGAGGCCCTGGCACGAATTGACACCGGCACTTATGGAACCTGCCTTCGCTGTGGCGAGACGATCTCTCCGGCCAGGCTGGCAGCGGTCCCGGAAACTCCGCTCTGCTTTTCTTGCCGGGAATACGACGAGCAATCTAAGTACGATCCCAACCGGCGTCCTGTTGAAGAGGAGAGATTACGGCCGCCGTTTGCCCGTAGTGAATTATTTGGCGATCCCGGTTTTGACAGCGAAGACTTCTGGCAAGAGGTGGCGCGGCATAACAAACGTCCGCGGATTTTTGAAGATGCCCTTGAGGATGAAGAGACCGGGCTGGTAGAAGATGTCGATTCCCTGACCAATGAGGATTTCCGTAACCAGCTTCCTGATTAGCTTGTTTTTCACAGCGGCTATGATAGAATATCTGCAGCGGTTATCCAGCGTTTGGGGGTTAGGGATTGCGCCTTTTTTGTATCGTGGCCGTGGTTGTGCTCCTGGACCAGCTTACCAAGTACCTGGTTGCATCAACGATGGAGGTAGGGCAATCGTTCTCTTTAATCGAAGATTTTCTAGCGATTACCTATGTTCGCAATCCCGGGGCGGCATTTGGAGTGCTCCCATACCGGACTGCTTTCCTGATCATTGTTACTCTGATCGTGGTAGGGCTGATCGTCTATTTTTACCACGTACTTCCAGCTAGCTATACTCTTTTAAGGCTGGGGATGGCCCTGCAGTTGGGAGGAGCCCTGGGAAATTTGATCGACCGGGTGCGCAACGTTTTCGTGGTCGATTTTATTGACCTGAAGTTTTTCCCCCCGGTCTTTAACCTGGCGGATCTATTTATTGTCATCGGAGTAATTATATTTCTTTTTGCTTTTTGGCGGATTAGCCCATCACTGGAGAACTGCCCCTGGTAATGTGATCACCACTTTGGGGGGATGAGCAGATGCACCGGATTCTCTTTTACATTGGAAATCTACCGGTTTACTCTTACGGGGCCATGATCGCGCTGGCCGTTCTTGTCGCGGCGATTTTTATGTCCCTGGAATCGACCCGCGAGGGGATTGACCCCGACCATGTCCTGGAGGCGATCATTGTCGCCGTGATCGGGGGGCTGCTTGGCGCGCGCATTCTTTACGTGCTTCTAAACTGGGAACAATTCCGCGGCCGCTGGCAGGATATCTTCTTTAGCCGTTTTGCAGGCCTGACCTTCTACGGAGGTTTATTCGGCGGCATTTTAGTTGTCTTGTTATGGTGTCGCTGGCGAAAGGTCAACTTCTTTAAATTAACTGACCTGGCTGCACCGTATCTTGCCCTTGGCTACGCTTTTGGCCGGATCGGCTGCTTTTTGAATGGTTGTTGCTATGGTCGGGTCAGTACAGTTCCTTGGGCGATAGCCATACCGGTCGTGGATAACCTTCCCCGTCATCCGGTTCAGCTCTATGCCGCGGGTGGGGCCGTTATTATCTTTATCATTCTTAAGTTATTACAGCGTTACCGCCCGTTTGCCGGTTTTAACCTGGTTGCCCTCTGCGCTCTTTACGGGGTGCTGCGCTTCATCACCGAATTTTTCCGGGAGGAGGTCATACTCTCGCTGGGATTAACTTTGGCACAGCTGTTTAGCCTGGGTCTGACCATTGTCTCCCTATTAATAATGTTATATCTTTTTTCCGTAGCACCGCGAAAGAGTAAGAAAGAAGCTCTCCAGTAATAGAACCGGCCCGGTGTGTCGCCTGTATTATGCGCTTGCTACATTTATCTGGAGGCGGGGTGAGCGTGGAAAAATTTGTGGTTATCGCCGCCCTACCGGATGTCGGTCGGCGGCTGGATCTGTTTTTAGCTAGCTCGGGGGCCGGTATCTCCCGCAGCCAGGCCCAGAAACTGATTGAAGAAGGTTCTGTCTATATCAATAACCTTCCCTGCACCCGTAAAAACTATCGCTTGCGGCAAGGAGATAAAGTAACCTTTTTTCTCCAGGAACCGCGGCCTCTTCTGCCCCGGGCTGAGCAGATTCCCTTGGATATTGTTTTTGAAGACGATGACCTGCTGGTGATAAACAAGCCCCGCGGAATGGTGGTCCATCCTGCTCCGGGGCATTCTCATGGCACCCTGGTCAATGCCCTGCTCAATCACTGCAACACTCTCTCTACTATCGGTGGGCCGGAGCGCCCCGGGATTGTTCATCGCTTAGACAAGGATACGACCGGGCTTTTGCTTGTGGCTAAAAATGACTACAGCCATAAGTCTCTTGCCGCGCAGCTACAGTCACGGACTATACGGCGGGAATACCTGGCCCTGGTTCACGGGCGGGTCAGCCCGGCAGCGGGCCGGATCGAGGCGCCTCTTGGCCGGCACCCCCGTCACCGCCGGCGCATGGCGGTGGTGCCTGAAGGCAGGAAGGCGGTAACCCGCTATCGCGTGATTGCCCATCTTAGCTCCTACAGCCTGCTCCGGTTATACCTGGAGACCGGACGCACCCATCAGATCCGTGTCCACATGAGTTTTATCGGGCATCCGGTGGCCGGCGACTCCCTTTATGGTCCCGGCCGCTTTCCGGAGCTTCCGCCGCAGCTCTGCCGGGGGCAGGCGCTTCACGCCTGCCGCCTTACTTTAACCCATCCCCGCAGCGGCCGGCCTCTCGAATTTACCGCCCCCCTGCCGCGCGACTTTCGCGAATGCCTGCGCCACCTGCGGCAGCGCTCTCGCAGCTAAACCTACCTTTCTTATTCTCGCCTTGTCACCCCCGGGTGAGAGGGCCCGGAAAGGTGACAGGAGAACCGTCCCCTTGTCACCTCGCGCGGATCTACCACCAGCGTTTTAAAATGATTGTAGAGGACAAAACCGGGTCTGCCGCCAGGAGCACGCCGCAGGTGGCGCACCTCGGTGTAATCTACCGCCACGGCGGGAAGATCGCGGCCGCGGCTGAAGTAAGCCGCCAGCAGTGCCGCCTCGTGAAGATCGCTCTCTGCAGGTGGACCGGAGCCGTTCTTGAGGATGACGTGACCTCCCGGCAGGCCCTGCGCATGCAGCCAGGTATCGCGCCGGGCGGCGATCTTAAAGGTCAGGTAATCGTTCTGGCGGTTGTTTTGGCCAACGAGGATCTTCTTACCCGAAGAGGCCTGGAAAGAAAGGGGCCGTGGCGCCTCTTTTTGGCGCCTTTTTTTCTTTCTACCCTTTTGGCGAGGTTTCATGTACCCGGCCTCGACCAGCTCTTCGCGGATCTCCTCCAGTGAGCTGTGGTCGCCATGCTCAATCGTAAAGAGCAGCTCGTGGCAGTAAGCCAGTTCCGCCTCGACCCGGCTGATCTGTTTTTT
>JAAZPQ010000081.1 GCA_012797175.1 Bacillota bacterium | reverse complement strand
GCTGCAACGCCTCACGAAAGGGCTCCTCTGGAAAGGGGCGCAGGGTAATCGGGCGGAAGAAGTTGACCGGCCGTCCTTCCCGGCGCAGCTCCTGCACCGCCTGGCGCGCAGCCCGGCCGACTATGCCGTGCGCGGTAACGAGCAGCTCTCCGCCCGGTTCCCCGATAAATTCATGTTCTACCAGTTCCGGCGCCGCCCGGGCATAATCATCGAGATGCCTGCCAAGCACCTCGCTTAGCTCCTCCTCCACGCTGAAAGAGTTGCGCAGGTGCAGCAAGGGTTCATCTTGACCCGCTCTTTTTGAGCCCAGGATAGATTCCTTGGGGATAGGGCCGATCCCGCGCTCTGCGGGGTCATAAAGCTGCAGTGCCTCTCTCATCTTAGCCTGGTAGCCGTCGCCGAGGATAAAAGTGGGAAAACGGTAGCGCCAAGCATTATGGAAGGCCTTGATTGTATAATCATAGAGCTCCTGGTGACTGCTTGTTGAGTAGACCAAGCGCAGCCCCTCCCCGTTACCACCGAAGCAAGTTAGATTAAGCTCCTGCTGGGAGTAAATCACCGTAGCCGTAGAAGGGCCGCCACGCTGCTGCACGGCCACCACCACCGGCAGACGCATCATCTCCGCCATGGAGAGGGGCTCTTGAAAGAGAACAGTGCCCGGGCCGGCTGTTGCCGAAAAGGCCGCCTTCCCGCTGATAATCGCCCCGATCGTCGTAAAGCCAGCTGAAAGCTCGTCTTCGGTCTGCAGGAAACCCCGCCCGTATTGCGGGGCCAGTCTCCGCCAGTGGTGCATAATCTCGTTTTGCGGTGTAATTGGGTAACCGAACATATAATCTGCTCCGGCAGCCAAGGCCGCCCAGGTAATGGTCTCGTTACCGGTCATAAAAGCCCGGCGTTCACCTTCTACTGCTTTCATAAGTGCAAACCGCCTCTTTTTAAAAGAACTGCTTTTTTGATTTTTTCCCTTTCGATAGATAAAATACATTAAAAAAAGCCAGGGCTAACCCTGACTCGATAATTCTTTATTATTGACGTCTAAATTAATAGATACTTCAGCACAACTAGCGCTCCCAAGCCGGGCAGGCCCATGATCCCGACAATAAAGGCACTGATTACATTTAACCCGATAGCCAAGCCCCAAAGTGCTCCGGCAAAGTTATACAGGTAGATCAAAGCCCCGCCTAGAATTGTCCAAAGCAACACCTGTAAAAACAGCTTTAAAGGCTTGTAGAAGATCCGCAAGAGAAAGTAGAGCATGAAGAGACCAAATATAATCGCTGCCACGAGGTTCCAATCAGGCCAATCGGTCATTTTTTAACCACCCCCTTCATCCGCGGCTGAATAAAGTTTAACCCCCTCTTCTTTAGCTTTTTTTAGCAGGTAGACATAGCGGCGCTCCGCCGCTTCAAGATCATAAATGGCATGATCGATCAGATCCGGGTCACTAATCTGATCAAACCTCTCCTTGGCGCTTTGCCATTCCTGTCGGGCCTCCTCCACAATCATAAAGTAATCCTCCGGCTGAGGCGGGGCTAGCTGTTCTTCCGAAGGGAAAAAATATGCGGAGAAGGTCAAGAGAAACTCTGTTAACTTTTTTAACATGCTCTCCCTCCTAAAGATTCTATGCCGGGGTCATTGCAAATATTAATCCCCTCCGGAGGAAGATCTATACAAAAAGTATCAGGATTGATGATGCGACATTGCCCGGTCGGCTAACCGGGTCCGGCGATACGCCATTTTTCTGAGAATAGAGATAGAACACTTCAGGCATTACTTTAGATTCTTGTGTGCATAAAGCGAATAAACTAAGGAAAACTTAAACTGGGGAAAGGGGTAATTTCATGGAAGTCACGGAAGAAGAACTTCGGTGTGAGGAGAAGTGCAAATACCAGCGTGAAGGACGCTGCATTTTAGAACGGTCGGACTTTGTAGCCCCAGTACACGGGGCCACTTGTTGCGCCCACCTCTGGGAGGATGAAGCACAGGTCCATGATTAGACATGCTAAGGGATTACATTTCCCGCCGCCCTTCCAGGGCGCGACTTAAAGTAAGATCATCGGCATATTCCAGGTCTCCGCCGACCGGTAATCCGAAGGCAATGCGCGTCACCTTAACATTGAGCGGCTTAACCAGCCGGGCAATATAGGCGGCAGTGGCATCACCCTCTACATTCGGGTTGGTAGCCAAGATTAACTCACCGGCCTCTTTTTGGGAGAGCCTCTCTAGCAGTTGCGGAAGGCGAAGTTCTTCGGGGCCCAACCCATCCAATGGTGAAAGTGCTCCGTGCAAAACATGATAAAGACCGCGGTAATGCCCCGTCTGCTCCAACCTGAGGACATCACGCGGTTCCTGAACTACACAGAAGAGTTTTTGCTCGCGTCGCGGATCACTGCAGTAACGGCAGGGATCTTTTTCCGTCAAGCAGCCGCACTGCGAGCAGAAACGAAGCTTATCCTTTGCTTCGATAACCGCTTTAGCCAGACTGACCGCTTCTTCGCGCGGCCGGCTTAACAAAAAGAAAGATAAACGCTGGGCTGTCTTCGGTCCAATTCCTGGAAAACGGCAAAATTCATCGATTAGTTTCTGCAAAGGTTCCGGAAAACTCATCGGCGATGGTTTGCTCCTTCTTTAACTAAAATCCATTAAAACATCCCCGGCGGCAGATTGAGGCCACCGGTAAGCTTTTGCATCTCTGTATTGACTATCTCGTCAACCTGTTTTAAGGCCTCATTGACCGCCGCCAGGATCAGGTCTTCGAGCATCTCGCGGTTTTCTTCACTGAGCACCTCTGGATCAATCTGTAGCGAGAGCAGCTCTTTATGCCCGTTCACCTCGGCCCGGACAGCACCGCCGCCGCTGCTACTCTGCACCGTTTTTTCACCGAGTTGCTCCTGCATCTTCGCCATCTGTACCTGTGCCTTCTGCACCTGCTTTAAAATTTTACCCATACCGCCCTTCATCTATAGGCCCCCTTTTTACTGAACCTCAAATACTTCTCCAGGAAAAAGCTTGACTGCCTCTTCAAAGCGATAGGGAGCTTCTTCTTTCTGAAGCTCTCTTTTTGGAAAATCCTCTTCTTTTTTAAATGCCTTGCCCTCTGGCATTTGATCGGCATACTGAACCTTGATCTGTACCTGCCGGGCCAGCAGTTTGCGGCAACTCTCTTCTAGAAAACGCCGGTGATCGTTTTCAAGGATCCGCTCCCCGGCAAAATCACCGGAGCAATATGTCAAGACAAGCCGGTTTTCTTCAAGATTGTGCCCTAGGGCTGCATTGAGATGCCTGTAAGTGGCCTTGTTCTGCGCCCTGACCTCTCTCAATAGCTGTTTCCACCAAGTAGTATCTTCGGCCGTGTCGGCAGAGGAAGATGCTTCCGGAGCGGTAGCCTTTTTCACCACGGGTGCTGCGGCCGTCCGTTCAGCCTGCGGGGAGACAGCCGTTCTAGCAGTTGATCTCTCTACTGCAGTGCTACCCTCTTCTGCCTGCCCAGCGCGAGATTTCGATACCACCGCCCCGGCCGGTTGACCCTCCTGGTGCAGGAGCCGCACCATTCTAATGAAACCCACTTCCAGAACAAATTGCGGGTAATGCGCATAACGCATTTCTCCAGCCAGCTGGTGAAGCAGCTCGATCAGATCGAACAGAAGGGTGCGGTGAAAGCGGCCCCGGTACTGTTTAAGCAACGTCTCAAATCCATAATAACTTTCCTCGAGCTGAAGCTTGCCTGGAATCCCGCCGAGAAGCAGCCTGCTGAAGAAAAAGGTAAGGTCCCGTAAAAGCAGGGTCAGGTCTCGACCGCTGTAAATAATCTCCTGTAGTGTTTGCAGTCCAGCTTCCAGGTCGCCGGACGCGAGCGCTTCGATTAAAGCACCGATAGTTTCGACACGGGTAACCCCGGTCACTGAGCGGACATGTTCTGCTGAAATCAGCTCTTCCCCATAAGAGCTGCATTGCTCCAGTAGCCCCAAGGCATCCCGTAATGAGCCTTCGGCCAGGCGGGCCATCAGGCGCAACGCCTCCTCCTCAATAGGCCATCCCTCATCTCCGGCCACCTGCCGGAGCTTTTCACCAATCTGCTCCACCGTAAGCAGATGAAAATCAAAACGCTGACAGCGGGAAACAATTGTCGAGGGAAGACGTGAAGGATCAGTTGTCGCCAGGATAAAGAGCACCCCGGGCGGCGGCTCCTCCAGTGTTTTCAGAAAAGCGTTGCAGGCTTCATTGGTAAGCATGTGCGCTTCGTCAATTATATAAACCTTGTAGCGGCTTTCCCCGCTAGCATAGCGGGTTCTCTCACGCAGCTCCCGGATCTCGTCGATCCCGCGGTTGGAGGCTGCATCCATCTCTACCACATCAATGGAAACACCGGCGGCAATATTACGGCAGGGAGAGCATTCCCCACAGGGTTCAGGAACCGGATAACGATCACAGTTGACTGCGCGGGCTAGAATCTTGGCCGTTGTAGTCTTCCCCGTCCCCCGCGGCCCACAGAAAAGATAAGCGTGAGCCAGCTGTCCCCGGGAAAGCGCATGGCTTAATGTCCGGGTGACATGATCTTGCCCTGTAATCTGGGCAAAGGTTAAGGGACGCAAGCGCCGGTAGAGGCTTTGATAAGCTATCAGAAAGACACTTCCATTTCGGGGTTAAGTATATATTGGCCGTGCACCTGCCTTTGATCTCCGCCCCCAGGCGCTGGCCGGGCAGTTGGCTCCAACCCGGCAGCCCCGTGGCACCCGCAAGATCTCATTTACCGCTGCTTCCTCCCGGACCTGACGGGGTTCATGAGTTTGCGCCGCACGGGACCGGGCCTTCAACACTACTTACCCGGTGCTGACCCTGAAAGCTGCGAAACCGGGGGCAGGGATTAAACCCCGCTCTAGCGGATTGCGGGTTCAGGGCACCGCTACCTCCCCGTCTAGCACGGCCAAATCATAAAAAATGGCGGAGAGAGTGGGATTCGAACCCACGAGACGAGGTTTTGCCCCGTCTACTCGCTTTCCAGGCGAGCGCCTTCGACCAACTCAGCCATCTCTCCACGCCAAGGTGATCCACCGATGATCTGAATATTTACTTGAGGTGCCACTCATATTATACACAGATTTTTACGTTAATTCAAGCGCCCAAAGATATGCTTAAATGTTCTTAAGAAGCCGGACAGCCCCGGGTTTTCACCGCCCAGGAGCTGGTTTTCTACTCTGAAATAGCAAGGGCATCTCCGGGTCCCGGAAATGCCCTTTATCTTCTTCTTATTATAGTTTAGAGAGGGACAACGTTTTCCGCCTGTTTCCCCCGGTCGCCTTCGACAACATCAAAAGTAACCTCCTGGCCTTCTTCTAAGGTTTTAAAACCTTCGGTCTGGATGGCGGAATAATGTACAAAGACGTCTCCGCCTTCCTCGGTTTCGATAAAACCATAGCCCTTCTCCGGGTTAAACCATTTTACCTTACCTTGCATGTTTTGCAGATCTCCTTAAAATTAATTTGAATCAAAAAGCGGAATAACGTCAAACACCTTTCCTCACAAGATTGTTTAAGTTAATCCCGTCTTTTTAACACTGATCGGTAGCTTATCACAATTGAAGCCAAAGAGCAAATATTTTTAAGAGAGCTTATTTGTAGTTCGTAAAAGATGCGCACCCTAATACAAATCTGCATCCCCGCCGCTCTCATTCCGCCGGACAGCGATCTAGAGAAGCCCGCTCTGAAGGCGGGCTTCGTGATTTAAAGATGGCGGAGAGAGTGGGATTCGAACCCACGAGGAGGCTCATCACCCCCTACTCGATTTCGAGTCGAGCGCCTTCAACCGGACTCGGCCATCTCTCCGCTTTCTATTATACCAATCGATCCGGCTTTGTAAAGTGCGATCATGCCCTTCTGTCGCGGAAGAACTCCTGCAGCAACGCGGCGCAGGCCCCTTTCAGGACCCCGCCGGTAACAGTAAGCCAATGGTTTAAACGCTCATCCTGCACAATGTTATAAAGAGCCCCGCAGGCCCCCCCCTTAGGATCTACAGCCCCGTAAACGAGGCGCTCCACCCGCGCCTGGACCAGGGCGCCGGCACACATGGGGCAGGGCTCCAGGGTTACGTAGAGGGTCGTCCCCGTCAGACGCCAACCTCCGAGGATCCGTCCGGCTTCGCGGAGGGCTAAAATCTCAGCATGGGCCGTGGGATCTTTCAGCTCTTCGCAACGGTTCCGGCTAGCAGCAAGAACTCTACCCCCCCTGACAAGAATTGCTCCCACAGGAATCTCCCCGCAAGAATACGCCTCCCGGGCCTGTGCCAGGGCCATCTCCATATAAAGAATATCGCTGTTTTTATAATCGCTGCTCATGCTGTTATTATAGACCATTTCCGTTTTGCTTCAAGCAACCCGCGAGCACTTACTTATTAAAGAATTCTTGATCCGGTAACTTTGTCCGTCAAAAAGTAACAAGTAGCTGTGGTGAACCAGGCGATCGATCATGGTTGCCGTCATCTGTTCGTCATAGAAGATGTTCACCCATTTGCTAAGCTCCAGGTTGGTAGTGATAATCACGCTCCGTTGCTCGTAGCAGCCTGAAATGACCTGGAACAAAAGCTTCGAGCCGTCCCGGTCTAACGGGACATAACCCCATTCATCGCAGATTAAAAGCTCAGTTTTTGCAAGCAAAAACCCCGGAGCATCAAGCTTTTTCCGGGGTTTTCTTTGGTTTTTCTTGGTGCGCCCGGCAGGATTTGAACCTGCGGCCTCCTGATTCGTAGTCAGTTACTCTATCCAGACTGAGCTACGGGCGCATATGGCGGAGAGAGAGGGATTC
>JAAZPQ010000080.1 GCA_012797175.1 Bacillota bacterium | reverse complement strand
GGCAAAGAACGCTTGTATCTGATTCCGGCGGGAAAAAGTTTTCGCGAGCTCGGTCGCGCCTTGATCGCTTTCTGTAAAAGATATCCCCTGGCTATTTTTTACGGCTGCCTGGTCGTCCTTGTAGCCCTGGTTTACCAGTTTGCCCGGCAGACGATAACTCTTTATATTGACGGCGAAGAGCTGTGCACGGTTGAAACGTTTAGCAGAACTGTGGAGGAACTTCTGGACGAAAAGGGAATCTGGCTGCATCCCCGGGACCGGGTAGTCCCGGATCGGCAGGCTATACTGAATCATCAGTCTAGCCGCATTGATATCTACAAGGCGTTTGAAGTTACCGTGATTGACGGGAACAGGCTATCCATAATTATTACCCCGACGATTATGGTAACAGAGCTGCTCGCCGAAGAGGGTTTCGAGCTGGGACCTTATGACCGGATTGAGCCAGCCGGTCTTGAGAAAGCCTATGATGGGGCGGTAATCAGGATTGTTCGGGTGGAGAAGCGTTATGACTGCAGCTGCAGTGCAGTTCCATTTGACGAGATTATCCAGAAGAACCCGTTACTGGATCGCGGACTTTCCCGGGTAGTTCGCGAAGGGCACCCCGGGTTGCAAGAAGAGCTGATTGAAATTACAATTGAAAATGGCACCGAGGTCAAAAGAGAAGTGATTGGGGCCACCCTTTTGGAAAAACCGCTGGAGAAAGTTGTTGAGCACGGTGACAATACCACCCTGGAACGAGAAGGGCGGCTAATGGAATTTGAGCGGGTCATGCTCATGACGGCGACCGCATATTGCCCGGGGACGCCCGGTTCGGGCTGCCCGCTCAACCAGTATGGACATGCTCTTTGCACGGGGCCGCATAACAACGGTTACACCTCTACCGGCAAAAAAGCCGTTCAGGGGCTCGGCACTTTGAGCTCGCCTCGCCTGGTCGCGGTGGACCCGGAGGTAATCCCCCTGGGAAGCCTGCTTTATATAGAACCGATCCCAGGAATCGGAAAGATCGGCTTTGCCAGGGCCGAGGATATCGGCGGGGCGATCAATGGCTCTAAGATAGATCTATACTTCGATTACCACCGCGATGTCATAAAATTTGGTGTCAGGCGCGGGGTAAAGGTTTACCTTCTGAAAGACTATTAATCCCCGCCCCTGCTTAAGAAAGAAGGGTTTACATGACTGATCTGCCCGACCTGACCTCTCCCCGCCAGTTGATGCTTTACCTAAAGAGGAGAGGGTTGCATCCTCGCCGGGGTTGGGGGCAGAACTTCTTAATTGACCGGAATATTGCCCATAAAATAGTCGATGCAGCAGAGCTTCGCCCCGGAGATCCTGCCGTCGAGATCGGCCCCGGAGCGGGTGCGTTAACCGCAATCCTGGCCCGCCGCGAACTGCGAGTTGTCGCCCTGGAGCTGGATCGAGGTCTAGCTGCAGCACTAAAGGAGCTGCTGCGTTCTTACCCGGATGTCACCGTGCTGCAGAAGGATGCTTTAGAGACAGACTGGGGTCTACTTAATCGCCGTTATTTCAAACCTGCTGAGGCTGTTACGCTCATTTCCAATCTGCCCTACCATATTTCCACACCGCTGTTGTACAGCCTTTATAAGCAGAATTTCCCTTTTAAAAAAGCTGTCTTGATGTTCCAAAAAGAGGTCGCTTTACGCCTAACCGCAAGGCCTGGCAGCGATTACGGCGCCCTTTCTGTGTTAAGCCGTTACTATACCACGGCTAAGATTTTATTTCCGGTATCCCGGCATCTCTTCTGGCCCCAGCCGGAGGTGGATTCGGCAGTAGTAGCGATGCAGCCGCGCAACCGTGAGCTTAACGCCGGTGAGGAGCTCCTCTTCTGGCAGATCGTGCAGTCTGCTTTCCAGCAGCGCCGGAAAATGATCGTCAATAGTCTTCGCGGGGCCTGCCGCCTGCCCCGCGAAGAGCTTATCTTATTGTTGCGAAGAGCTGGTGTTGATCCCGAGGCCAGGGCGGAGACGCTCTCTGTGGAGCAATTTGCAAAGATAGCCCGGATCGCTTATAATTATACCGATAATCACAGCTGAAAGGTCGTCTTAATCAATGGACTTTTACAGTCCGACCAAGGGGAAACTTTCCTTTGAGGCTGTATTTGAGGATATCACCCGCTACTCCAACGAAAATCCTGAGGATAAGTACAAGCTAATCATCGGGACCGATTCCCATGCCTATACCAACAGAAGCGTGGTCTTTGTTACCGCGATTATAATCCACCGTATCGGTAAAGGGGGACGCTTCTACTACCGTAAACGAAGGACCAGCCACATGGAAAGTCTGCGCCAGCGGATCTACTATGAGACCTTTCTCAGCCTCGAGGTAGCCGCCAAAGTAACGGAAAAGCTGGCCCAAAACGGGGAGCAGGAGCTAAACGTAGAAATTCACCTTGATGTTGGAGAAAAAGGGGAGACCCGGGAGATTATTAAAGAGGTAGTGGGCATGGTTATCGGCAGCGGTTACAACGCCCGGATCAAACCCGATTCGTACGGCGCCACAACCATTGCCGACCGCTTTACTCATTGAGCTGTCGGGTATAAGTTGATACCGAATTGCCCCCTCCAGGGGCATTTTCAATGTAATTTTTTCTCTTACCCGTATCCCGGCGCCAATTTTTAAGAAAAAAGGCCGGTCGGCGGCTGGCTATTTCGCTTTTGCAAAATAAATTAGATGAAAAGGAGCGAATATCGTGTCCGAGGTCAAATTTTTCTACGGAGAAAATATCCCCCTGGAAATGCATAAGGTACGGATCGTCCAAAAACTTAACCTTCTGCCGGTTGAGCACCGTCAAAAGGCAATTACCGAAGCGGGTAACAACACCTTTTTATTGAAAAATCGCGATGTCTTCATGGATATGCTTACCGACAGCGGGGTTAATGCCATGAGCGACAAACAGATGGGGGCCATGATGGTAGCGGACGATAGCTATGCCGGGTCAGAGACCTTTACCAGGTTGGAACAAAAAATCGTTGAGATTTTTAATAAAAAATTTTTTCTGCCGGCTCACCAGGGAAGAGCCTGTGAAAATATTATTTCCCAGGTATTTATTAAGCCGGGACAAATTGTTCCAATGAATTATCACTTTACAACCACCAAGGCACATATCATGCTGAACGGCGGCTCTGTTTTGGAGATTCCTCTAGATGAAGCGCTGAATGTCAACAGCAGTTTTCCTTTCAAGGGGAATATGGATGTTGAAAAGCTGAAGATGGCCGTGGAAAAGCATGGCCCTGGAAATATTGCGTTTGTTCGCTTAGAGGCCGGGGCAAACTTAATCGGCGGGCAGCCTTTCTCCTTGGAAAATATGCAAGAGGTCCGGCAAGTATGCGAGGCTTTTGGAATAATGATCGTTCTAGACGCCAGCCTCCTTGCTGACAATCTCTATTTTATAAAAACCCGGGAAGAACAGTGCCGGGATATGAGCATCCGGGAAATTACGCGCGCGCTTTCTGAGCTGTCCGATATCATCTATTTTTCCGCGCGCAAATTAGGGAATGCCCGCGGCGGTGGGATCTGTACAAACGATGAAACTCTCTATATGAAAATGAGGGAGCTTGTCCCTTTATATGAGGGGTTTTTAACATATGGGGGCATGTCTGTCCGTGAAATGGAAGCTATCGCTGTTGGTTTAGATGAAACTATGGATGAGAATATGATCAATCAAGGCCCGCAGTTTATTGCCTTTATGACTGAAGAGCTTTTGAAAAAGGGTGTGCCTGTTGTTACTCCGCCCGGAGGTTTGGGGTGTCATCTCGATGCGATGAGGTTCGTGGAACATATCCCCCAAAATGAATACCCTGCGGGGGCGCTTGCCGCAGCGCTCTATATTGCCAGCGGAATCCGGGGCATGGAGCGCGGGACGATGTCCGAACAGAGGGATGAAGATGGTAACGAACCGTTCTCTGACATGGAGCTTGTACGTTTGGCCGTCCCGCGGCGTGTCTTTACTCTTTCCCAGATAAAGTATGCCCTGGACCGGATTTGCTGGCTTTATGAAAACCGCAAGCTGATCGGTGGTCTTAAATTTGTCTCTGAACCAAAAATTCTGCGCTTCTTTTTTGGCCGGCTGGAGGCTCTCTCGGATTGGCAGACTAAGCTTGTGAAGAAGTTTAAAGAAGATATCGGCGATAGCCTGTAGAGCCTGGCACCTGGAAAACTAGT
>JAAZPQ010000079.1 GCA_012797175.1 Bacillota bacterium | reverse complement strand
TCAGCATTCGCCCTGGCGTTAATTGTCAAGCTGTTTTCGCATTACGGCACTATTAACGCACCGGATTTTATGAAGATGAGGTAGGTGGATACCCTTGTCCGTGATGCCGCTTTATTTAATCCTGGGAGGTTTAATCCCTTCTTTTGCCATGCCAGTTTTAGCTCGCTGGAAAAAAGAGCTCTGTGCCCCGCTGACTGTACTTGTCTGCGGAGGGCTCTTTGCCCTCTCTCTCTACTTCGGCGGGCAGCTGATCAGCGGCGGTGAGGCGATCTACCAGGCAGTGGCCGATTGGGAGCCTCCCTGGGGGATTGAGATTGCCATTGAACCTGTTTCGGTGCTGATGGCTGTTTTGATTACCGGTCTATACCTGCTCATTGCTCTTTACAGTTGTCGCGCACTACAGAAAGAGATTAATGAAGAATCACTCGGTTGGTACTATGTAGAATTTTTACTCTGTATGACGGCGATGTTAGGCCTGGTGATTACACACGATATCTTTAATATGTATGTTTTTATTGAGGTCGTCGGAATTAGCGCCTGTGCCTTAGTGGTCAGCAAAGGGGATCGCACTTCTACCGAAGCTAGTTTAAAGTATCTTCTTCTTGCCACAATCGGCTCAGGTTTTATTCTTCTAGCTATCGGGATGCTGTATATGATTACCGGTCACCTGAACATGCGTTTTGCCGGAATGGTCCTGGCTGAAACTGCAGGGCAGTATCCCTACGTTGTTTGGATTATGATGACCCTCTTTGTGGTTGGTTTTGGAATCAAGTCGGCACTTTTCCCCCTACATCTCTGGCTGCCGGACGCTCACGCTTCGGCTCCGTCACCCTCAAGCGCGGTTCTCTCCAGCCTGGTGGTGAAGGTCTATATCATTGCCCTGTTTAAACTGTTTTTTATTGTTTTTGGCAATGATTTTTATCAACAAAGCAGTGTCCGTTACCTGCTCTTAATTTTAGGCGGGGCGGCCATGCTCTTCGGTTCTTTCTTTGCTTTCGTGCAGTTAGATCTAAAGAGGCGGCTGGCTTATTCAACCGTGGCTCAGCTGGGCTATATCTATCTCGGGCTTGGCCTGGGGACATCCTGGGCCATCGTTGCCGCTTTCTATCACCTGGTGGTCCATGCGTTAATGAAGACCTGCCTCTTCCTTTGTGCCGGGGCCATTGATTATCAAACCGGTCAGAGGAAGGTAACCCGGCTTCAGAATATCGGTTTTAAAATGCCGCTGACAGCAGCCTCTTTTACCGTGGCGGCATTATCCATGGTTGGTCTGCCACTGACCGGAGGCTTTATCTCTAAGTACCTGCTGGCGGTTGAAAGCATGAGCGCTTCATATCCATATTTTATTGCCTTAATCGTTCTTAGCGGCCTGCTTAACGCAGCCTATTATTTTCCGATCATCTGGCAGTTCTACTTTGTTAATGCGGATCAGCCTTATGAAAAAAGAACTTTTCAGAGAGACAAAATTCCGTTTTCGATGCAGCTGCCGATCGTTATAACCGCAGCCGGTATTGTCGTTTTAGGGACCGCGGGAGTGATGGCCTATGATTATCTGCAGCAGATCGTGCTACACTTTTTAAGTTAGGGGGGAGGTGTTCTGTTGGCCGGTCATCAAAAAGATCTCTTCGGAGGAATTCTGATTTTTTCATTGTTAATGGGGTTCTGGTTGTTGTTATCGGCAACTTTGCACTGGCAACATCTTTTGGTGGGAACGATTCTCAGCCTGGGGCTAACCCTGGTCTGGTCTCAAATTCAAATCGGTGATGGCCGCCGGACCTCTTTTACGCCAAAACAGCTCCTTCTGTTAATCTACTACCTGCTCTGCCTGGTTTGGGAGGTGCTGAAGGCAAATATCATGGTGGCGCTAATCGTGCTTAACCCCAGGTTGCCGATCTCGCCGGGTATAGTAATCATGCGCAATGAATTGAATCGTGATCTTGTGCGAGTACTCTATGCCAATTCTATTACCCTCACCCCGGGGACGATTACCATTGACTTAAGCGATGATTGCCATATTGTCCACGCGATTACCGACCCGGCAGGACGCGGGGTGCTGGATTGGTATCTTTATGACCTCGCCAAAAAAATAGAGGGAGAAGGGAGTTAACATGCTGGCTTCCTTTTTAAATGTTCTCGTCATCGGGCTGGTTGTCGTGGCTGCGGTAGCCCTTTACCGGGCTTTTGTCGGGCCCACAGCCATTGACCGTGTTCTTTCCATTAACCTGGTCACCTCTGAAGTGGTGGCGTTAATCCTGATCTATTCTTATCTGCACAGCAGCACTCACTATATTGATGTAGCCCTGGTTTTAGTGCTAGGTTCATTTATTGGCACCATCTGCGTGTTAAAGCTGTTGAGCGAAGGAAAGCTGATCTAGCAGGTTCAGGTGAAGGGAGGGCAACAATCTAGTGGTTAAAGAAATATTAGCGATTATCTTTATGAGCGGCGGCTTCTTCTTCCTTGCGGTTAGCGCTATCGGCCTGATCAGGATGCCCGATGTTTACAACCGGATGCATGCCCTGGGTAAATGCGATACGCTGGGGAACTGGTTGATTATTCTTGGATTAATCCTGGTGATCGGCGACCTAACCTCGATAGCCAAGATGGTGCTGATCATTGTTCTGGTGGCCACGATTAACCCGGTGATGACTCATCTTTTGGCTAAAACATCATACAACTTGGGCCTGGATTTAGTCGAGGGAAGTTTTCTCCTGGATACCTACGCCGAATCTGAAGAGGGGATTGAAGAGAGGGGTGAGCAGAAGGGATGAACCCTTTAATTGCCTTACTGTTCATGGTCCTTCTGGTAAGCGCCCTGGCGATATTCTTTTTCGATGATCTGCTTTACGTAGTGATCATTTTTGGAGCATACAGCCTGGTCATGGCCCTGATCTGGCAGCAGTTAAATGCGCCCGATATTGCAATTACCGAGGCCGCGGTCGGTATCGGCATGACCGTAATCATGATCACTGTGGTCACTAAAGTAGGGAGGCGGCCTCAATGAAGAAACGACGTTATCTTGTTTTTGCTTTGGCGCTTGTTTTAGTAAGCCTAATCTTATTTATGTTGATGCTGGCAATAACGGAGATGCCCCCTTACGGCCAGCTGGGAAACCCGACCCATAACCAGGTGTGGGAACGCTATGTTTGGAAAGGGGTCGAGGAGAGCGGCGGGCTGAACATGGTCACCAATATCATTCTCGATTATCGTGGTTATGACACTCTTTTAGAAACGACAGTTCTGTTTACTGCAGTGATGGCTATCATGCTAACCCTGGGAGCAGGGAAAAACCAAAAAAAATAGGATCTCTGTAAATAATTTTAAGAGGGGGTTGAACCACCATGCCTACCGGTGAGCAGTTGATTGTCGGGGCGGTAATCTTCCCAATCGGAAGTGCCCTGCTGCTTGCTTTAATTCCGGAACGATCGGACAAGGCGCGTAACTCTATGGCCATATTTATTGCCGCGGTTACGGCGATAATGGTCGTCATGCTACTCCCCGAGGTTCTCGGCGGCCACATGGCTTTTGTTTCTCTGCTTACTATTTTCCCCGGGTTGGAGCTGGCTTTTCGCGCCGATCCCCTGGCGATACTTTTCGGCGTTCTGGCAGCGGTTCTGTGGGTTTTTACGGTGGTCTATTCAACCGGTTACATGGCCCATGAAAAAAATCGCCGGCGTTACTTCGTGTTTTTTCTTCTCTCACTCGGGACCACCATGGGGATTGCTTTTTCAGCCAATCTTTTTACCTTGTACCTGTTTTATGAATTTTTAACCATATTTACTTATCCTTTAGTTATTCACACGGGCAGTAAAGAGGCCCAGGCGGCGGGACTTCGCTATATTATCTATAGTTTTACCGGTGCCGCCTTTGTTTTGGCCGCCCTAGTCATGACTTATAGCCTTACCGGAACCCTGGCCTTCACCCCTGGCGGGATCGTTAATCCTGCCGCGAACCAGGCAGCGCTATGGCAATTGATCTTTGTCTGTTTTATCATCGGTTTTGGGGTCAAGGCGGCAATCATGCCCCTCCATGCCTGGCTTCCTGCAGCCATGGTTGCACCAACCCCGGTCAGTGCCCTGCTTCATGCGGTGGCCGTGGTTAAGTCAGGTGTTTTCAGTATTTTAAGGGTCATGTATTCAGTTTATGGAACCGCAGCACTCTCAGCTTTAAACTTAAGCCTTTTTGTGATTGTGCTGGTCAGTATCACCATCCTGGCAGCTTCTATCATTGCTTTAAAGCAGGATGTTCTCAAACGCCGTCTGGCCTATTCGACGATTAGCCAGCTTAGCTATATCATCCTGGGAGCAGGGCTACTTACCTCCTTGGGGCTTTGCGGCGGCCTGTTGCACCTGTTAAACCATGCTCTTCTTAAGATTACGCTCTTTTTCTGCGCCGGGGCGATTATCACAGTTACCGGAAAAGAAAAGATTAGCGAAATGGCCGGTGTCGGGCGGCAGATGCCCCTGACTATGCTGGCCTTTACTGTTTGCAGTATAGGGATGATCGGCTTGCCGCCGACGAACGGGCTTATCTCCAAGCTATGCTTGATGGCAGGCAGTGTCGAGGTTGGGCATCCGGCAGTAATAATTGTTCTTATTACCAGCGCTTTGCTGAACGCAGCTTATTTTGTGCCGATTATCATTACTGCATTTTTTAAGAAGGGAAACTTTACGCGGGCCCGAGGAGTAGAAGCTCCTCTATCCATGCTGGGACCGATTGTTTTTCTGGCACTGACCTGTCTAGTGGTAGGGATAAAGCTTGATCTAACGGTGCCATTTATCCAGAGTGTAGTCAGCTATCTGTTTTAGACCAGCTGATTTAAGTATTTTTCAGTAAGGAAGTGATCGCTCGTGAATTTTCTGCTCATCCCGGTAGTGGCACCAGTTATTATTACACCGCTACTGTTTATAGTTTCAGACAGGTGGAGACGTTTTTTAACCTTTCTCTATTCATTAAGCCTATTTGCGGTAGCCATCTATATTCTTACCGGGGCAGGTTCTTTAAACGAAACCTTGCTTGGTTCAGACTTCCTGGCCCAGACCGGGCTGTCTCTTCTTACATTTAAGCTACACCCGTATGGAAAGATTGCCGCGTTTGGCTTTACCCTGGTAGGTTCGTTTGGTCTTCTCTACGGCCTGAAGCTTTCTACCACGGGTGAGCAGGCGGTCTCTATCTGGGCCATCGCCTCCGCCATCGGGGTTTCTTATGCCGGCAATTTTCTTACGTTTCTTCTGTTTTGGGAGCTGCTGTCGCTGGCGGCGGCAGCCCTGGTTTATCTAAAGAAAACAGCAAAATCTATCAAAATGGCTACTCGTTTGCTGGTCTTTCAGCTGGTGGGCGGTTTTGCACTTACCGTGGGGATAGTACTGCAGTACTGTGCTACCGGCTCTCTTGACCTGGCTATTCCAGAAGCGGGGCTTCCGTTTTTTATCATCGGTATTGGTATTAAAACGGCTTTTATTCCTTTGCATCTCTGGGTTCCCTGGGGTTATCCAGCGGCATCGTTTCCCTCCAGCGTTTTGCTGGCGGCTCTCTGCACAAAAGTCGGTGTTTACGGGGTGGCCCGGATTTTACCGGCAAGCGAAGCGATTGCTTTGATGGGAGCCTGCATGGCCCTGGTCGGGGTCAGCATCGCGTTGATCCAGGGAGAGCTCAGGCGTCTTTTATCCTACCATATCATTAGCCAGGTTGGCTACATGGTTGCTGGCGTAGGGCTGGGACTGGCTTCTTCTGTGGACGGGGGGCTTCTGCACCTGGTTAACCATATGATCTATAAGGCCTTACTGTTCATGAGTGCAGGGGCGGTAATCATGGCCACAGGAACCGAGAAGATCCACGAATTGCACCATCCCGCAAGCGAGGATGAAGGCCCCCCCTTATGGAGGGTTATTCCCATTGCCGCCATCGGGGCGATCGTCGGTGCGCTTTCCATTGCTGGCATGCCCCCGTTTAACGGCTATGTTAGCAAATACCTGCTGAAAAACGGGACCCATGATTTTCCCCTGATCTACTGGGTTCTCCAGGTAGCCAGTGTCGGAACCGCTCTCTCCTTTGCCAAGTTTGTTTACTTCGCTTTCATTAAAGGCAGGTTAAAAATTAAGCAACAGCTGAACATCTCCATGCAGGCTGCGATCCTGGGGCTGGCAGCCTGTTGTGTTCTTTTTGGTGTCTTTCCCGGGTTGTTAAAACCGATCCTGCCGTTTCAAACTGATCTGCACGTTTACTCTGTCAGCGGTGTCCTTATGGCCTCGGGGCTGGTTGGCGGTGGCATTTTGCTATTTGCTTTGTTTTCCAGGCAATTAGAGAAAGAGAGTATTATCCAGGAACGGTTGGCAGAAGTTGCCTGCAGGTTTGGCAGAGCAGTGGCACGACCCGTGGTTTCACTTTGGCATTTTATCATTTCTACGGGGCAGGCTGCTATAAACTATCTCAAGGCTGCTTTTGCCTCCCTCTACCAGAACTCGTTTAAATTACTGCAAAGGCTTGATTATCAACCGGGCCAGTCTGGCCCGTTTCTGACCATAAATTTCAGCAATATTGACTTCGATATCGCCCTGGTTATGATCATATTTGGTATTATACTGGTGGTTCTTTTCTCTCTTCAATTTGGTTTACAGGCTTTTATTGGTTAAAATAGTTCAGGGCCTACCTGTAAAGGGATACCGGTGGTATCCCTTTTTTGGTATTACCGACAACATCTTGACACTTTCACAGTATTATTCAGACTTGACAAAATCTTCAGACCTGGTTATAGTTAGATCGACTCTAAAGTTATAATCGGCTGTCCAAGGCCGGTTAAGCGGCTGTTTAATAAAATAAAATTGGGGGGGTTGTTCAATTGAAAGTAATTGTGCTGGGTGGGGCCGGGGATATGGGTTCGGAAGCGGTCCGGGACCTGGTTCAGAATCCTGATGTAAAGCAGGTGACCATCGGCGATCTGAATATCGAAGCCGCGGAGAAGTTGGCCTCTTCACTTGATGACCGGCGTATTGTGGTTCAGAAAGTAGATGCCACTTCTCATGAGGATCTGGTCAGGGTACTGAAAGGGCACGATGTAGCGGCAGGTGCCCTCGGCCCGTTCTACCGCTTTGAAAGACCCATTGTTGAAGCTGCCATCGCTGCAGGGGTAGATTATGTCAGTATTTGCGATGACCATGATGCCGCCGAGGCGGTGCTGGAGCTTGATCGGGAGGCCTTGGAAAAAGGGCGCCGGATCTTAACCGGATTGGGTTGGACTCCCGGAATAACGAATATTTTTGCCCGGAAAGGCTACGACGAGCTCAAAGACGTGGAAAAGATTAACGTTTATTGGGCCGGCAGTGCCGGGGATTCAGAAGGATTGGCCGTTATTTTACATACTGTTCATATATTTACCGGCAAAGTGGTTTCATTCCAAAATGGTGAATTTGTCGAGGTTAAAGCCGGTTCGGGGAAAGAGGTCGTCGATTTTCCGGCACCGCTGGGTAAGATAACCACTTTTCATCTGGGGCATCCTGAGCCGGTGACCCTGCCGCGCTACTTAAAAGGAGTCAAAGAGGTTACCCTGAAAGGGGGCCTGGCGGAAAATTATTTAAACAACCTGGCCAAGATGATGTCCTCCTTAGGCTTTACCTCTACCGATGCCCAGAAACAGCGTCTTGGTATATTGATGAAAAAACTAATACCCCTGTTACCCTCCGATAAAGAACGCAGCCTTTCCGGAGCGCGCGTTGATATCATCGGGAGACAAGACGGTCAAAAGATGAAGATTACTTACGCCACTGTAGACCACATGAGGAGGCTCACCGGGGTTCCCCTGAGTATCGGTGTTACCATGATGGGCCAGGGCAAGATTAAACGCCGCGGTGTTTTTGGGCCCGAAGTGGAAGGAGCGGTAAATCCGGGTGAATTTTTAAAAGAGCTGGAACGCCGTAAAATTAAAGTGGAGCGCGGGGAAGCCAGGCTCTAAACTTTTACTAAATAATAGATCATCTCCAGGGAGCGGGAAAACCCCGCTCTTTTTTTATGTGAAGTTTTCACGGGTACCGTTGTTAATCTTGGAAAAGCAAAGCAAAACCAAATTCGGATACCCAACTTTCGGCTCAGCTGCCAGGCTTTAGCTTATTTGGCTCTTTTCCCCGGTAAACCAATCTCCACCGGCCATTTATGATGGTGGAGCAAGCGTTAACAGAACGGTGAAAAATCAGGATTCAACTCCAGGTGATGACGAAGGGCGTGCTTCGGGGTGGAAGAAGCGGCTTTGGCGGTGCGGCTCGGCCTGCTTCGACAATTGGTTCTGGCCTTCAGGCCTCCTATAATTAACTTACCCTTCTTAGGGGAGTAAAAATGCCGGAAGGAGGTGAAACCATGGCGGTTACAGCAACCCCGCTCAGCTCCCG
>JAAZPQ010000078.1 GCA_012797175.1 Bacillota bacterium | reverse complement strand
GCCCTGGATGCCATCCAGGAGCCAGTCTCCCTGTTTGAACCGATCTACCATGATGGAGGAGATCCTATCTTTGTCATGGATCAGATCAGTGATGAGAAGAATAACGACGAGCGCTGGCTGGAGATCCTGGCGATCAAAGAGGCCATGACCAGGCTTAACGAGCGGGAGAAGATGATCCTGACGATGCGGTTTTACCGGGGAAAAACCCAGATGGAGGTCGCCGATGAGATCGGCATCTCCCAGGCCCAGGTTTCGCGCCTGGAGAAGGCCGCCCTCGGCCGCTTGCGGAAGCATGTTCAGTAAATCTATCCTGGTATTTTCGGATAGGGCGATGATCTTTCTCTCTTTTTTTTAAACCATGAAAAAGTTTTGAATTGCACCTGCGAAGATGAGCGCTTATAATAAATAATAGAAGAATAATTATTTACCGGAGGAGAGCCCTTTGATCAGGATCAGCGAATTGCGGGAACGTGACGTGGTCAATGTTAATGACGGCCGCAGGCTCGGGACGATCCAGGACCTGGAACTCGACCTGGAAAAAGGGAAAGTTAAAGCGATCATTGTCCCCGCAGCAGGCCGGGTCTGGGGGAAGATCTCCCGGGCCCAGGAGCATCTCATACCCTGGGAGAAAATAGTCAAGATCGGCGTTGACATCATCCTCGTCGACCACCCCACCCGCACTGATTAGGTGACAGGGGGACGTTTCTTCTGTCACCTTTTTTATACCAAATCTCCACAAAATTATCTATTCCCTGCTACGCAAGCGAATAGAGTTTGCCTTATCTCTCTTTCTAAGCCCTTCTCCTCCCATTTTTGTTTTCTCTGCTATTTTCCCCTGTGCACCTTATCTCTTTTCCTCGGGAGAGGGATAGGATAGGGGGAAGGGGGACCGAACTACCTGTACTACCTTTTTAGGTGACAGGAGAAACGTCCCCCTGTCACCTACTTTACACTTTACAACACTAGATGTTGTGGTTTATAATAACGTTAATACAATATGTAGGATGTTGAAGCATGAAATGCCCGTACTGCGGTACGCAAGATAGCCGGGTTCTCGATTCTCGCGCCACTCAAGAAGGCGTTACCATCAGGCGGCGGCGGGAGTGCAATAGTTGCGCGAACCGCTTCACCACCATGGAGAAGATTGAAGAAGAGCCGCTTTTGGTGATCAAACGTGACGGCCGGCGGGAGCTATTTGACGGTAATAAGGTTCTCCAGGGGCTGCTTCGGGCTGGGCAAAAGCGTGAGATCCCCCTGGCCACCTGGCAGAAACTGGTGGAGGATCTGGAGCAGGAGCTGCGTAGCAGCTATCGCAGGGAGATCCCTGCCGATCAGATCGGTGAATTTGTTCTCGAGCGGCTGCGGCAGATAGACGAAGTTGCCTATGTTCGGTTTGCTTCGGTCTACCGCCAGTTTCCCGATATTGAGACTTTTAAAACTGAGCTTGAGAAGATGCTCCGGCAGAAAAAGGCAGAGACTGTGCCTGAAGCCGGGCCAAAGGAGGAAGAGTGATGGCTGAAGCAACCGCTTCACAAAACAACCACAACTTAGAGGAGCCCCTGTTTAGAGAGATCCGGAAGCGGGACGGCAGGGTGGTTAAGTTTGAACCGATTAAGATTACTGATGCCATCTTCAAGGCGGTTCAGGCTGTCGGGGGGAGTAACCGGGAGATTGCTGAAAACCTTACCCGGCAGGTGATCCGCTACCTGCAGGAAGCGGGCTACGAGGGGATCGTCCCCACGGTAGAAGAGGTCCAGGATGCCGTCGAGAAGATACTCATTGAAAATGGACATGCCCGCACGGCGAAGGCTTATATCCTCTACCGCGACCGGCGCACCCGGATTCGTGATGCGAAATCGGAGCTCATGGATGTGGTGAAAGAGATCCTCGTGGAGACCAGCCGCGAGAACGCCAATATCAGCAATTCGCCTTCGGCAAAGATGTTACAGATTGCCATGGCGGCAAGTAAAAAATATTACTTAAGCAACCTGCTGCCAGAGGATTTTGCCTCGGCACATATGAACGGGTTTTTTCACATTCATGATCTCGACTACTACAGCAAGACGATAAATTGTCTTCAGATTGATCTAACCCGTCTCCTGCGCGCAGGTTTTAACACCGGCTATGGCTATATCCGTCCGCCCAAGCGGATTGCTTCGGCGGCGGCGCAGGCGGCGATCATTCTGCAGAGCAACCAGAACGATATGTTCGGGGGTCAGAGCTTCCCGCATTTTGACCGCAGCATGGGCGAGGTGATCCGCTCTCTGAAGGAGCAGCCTGACGAGGACGAGATCTACCAGGCCATGGAGGGGCTGATCTACAACCTGAATACGATGCATTCCCGGGCGGGTGCTCAAGTGCCGTTTTCTTCCATCAACCTGGGGACCGATACTTCTGCCGAGGGGAGGGCAGTCAGCCGGGCTGTCCTGGAGGCATTTTACAGCGGCCTGGGGCGTGGAGAGAGCCCCATCTTCCCCAACCTGGTCTTCCGAATCAAGGAAGGGGTTAACTTTAACCCCGAAGATCCGAACTACGATCTCTACCGGCTCGCCTTAAAGGTAGCGGCGCGGCGGATGAATCCTACTTTTAGCTTTATGGATAGCACTTTTAACTGCAAATACGGCGACGAGGTCGCCTACATGGGCTGCCGCAGCCGGGTCATCGGTAACCGCCACGGCCCTGAAGTATCGGCCGGCCGTGGCAATATCGCCTTTACCACCCTGAACCTACCCCGGGTAGCCTTTGAAAGCCGCGGTGGAAAGGAGCTCTTTTTCGTCGAGCTCGACCGGATGCTGCGCCTTGCCGCCCGGCAGCTGCTCCACCGTTACGAAGTTATCTCGAGGCTGCGGGTCAGGGATCTGCCGTTTTTGATGGGCGAGGGGCTTTACCTGGGCTCGGAAAACCTGGCCCCGGATGATCAGATCGGTGAGGTGATTAAACACGGCACCCTGGCAATCGGCTTTATCGGCTTGGCCGAGACTCTACAGCTGCTTATCGGGAAGCACCATGGCGAAGATGAAGAGGCGCAGCAGCTGGGGCTGCAGATCGCCGATCATATGTTCCGGCGTTGCAACCAGTTCAGCGACGAATATGATCTCAATTTCGTCCTGCTGGCGACGCCGGCAGAAGGGCTTTCAGGCCGCTTTGTCAAGATTGACCGGGAGCGTTACGGGGTTCTTCCGGGAGTGACCGATAAGGGGTACTACACCAACTCCTTCCACCTGCCGGTGCACTATGCTACCTCCATTGTTGACAAGATCAAGATTGAAGGGAGCTTTCACCGCTTCTGTAACGCCGGCCATATCAGCTACGTCGAGCTAGAGGCGCCGCCGCTGCACAATATCGAGGCGGTAGATCGAATTATCCGCTGCATGGCGGCGTCCGATGTTGGCTACGGCGGGATTAATTACCCGGTGGATGAATGCCGGGCCTGTGCCTTCAGTGGGGTTTTTAACGAGAGCTGCCCCCAGTGCGGCAGCTCTGATATCCGGCGGATCCGGCGTATCACCGGCTATCTTTCCACCGATGACCGCTTCAACGAGGCGAAACGTGATGAGCTGAAGGAGCGTCGGCCCCACTTTGCGCCGCGTGAGCAGCAGTGAAGTTGCGGCTGGCCGGGATAGTTCCGGAATCGGTTGTCGACGGACCAGGATTGCGCCTGGTGCTCTACTTCCAGGGCTGCCCGCACCGCTGCCCCGGCTGCCACAACCCGGAGACGCATGATCCGGCGGGGGGGAGTGAGGTTGATTCCGCGAAGCTGCTGGCGCGGATCAAGGAGGCCCGGGGGCTCGACGGGGTGACCTTCACAGGCGGTGAGCCTTTTGCACAGGCCTCCGGCCTCTCCAAACTGGCCGAAGAGATCCGCCGCCTTGGCCTGAGCCTGGTGCTCTATTCCGGGTTTACCTTCGAGGAGCTTCTCCAGAAGAGTAAGGCCGATTCCCATGTCCGGCGGCTGCTCCAGGCGGGAATGCTGCTGGTTGACGGCCTCTACATCGAGGCCGAGCGCGATCTAACTCTTCCTTTCCGCGGTTCCCGCAATCAACGATTGATCGACCTGCCCCGCTCGCTGGAGAAGGGCGCTGCAGTGGAGTGGGTAGTAGTAGAGGGGAGCGCTTAGATGGAAACAGAGATGAAAAGGGGCTTCCAGCTATACCGGCAGGGGGATCTTTACTATCTGCAATCACCGCTGCTGGCAGATTGCAGCCCGGTGGTCCATGCTTTCTCTACCCGCGTGGGCGGTTGTAGCGAGGGGGCCATGGCTTCATTAAATACCGCTTTTCATACCGGAGACGAATACAGCTGCGTCCGTGAAAACCGTCGCCGTTTTTTGGAACCATGGGGTTTTCATCCGGACGAAGTCGTCGCCGCCGTCCAGGTGCACGGGGTCAAGATCTACCAGGTTTGCGCCGCAGATCGCGGGCGCGGCGCCCGGCCGCAAAGCTTCCTTGGTGAAGGGGATGCCCTGGTGACAGCGGTGCCGGATCTGCCGCTGACCGGCTATGCCGCCGATTGCCTGCTCCTCTTTTTCGCTGCCCCGGATGTACCGGCGGTGGCGCTGGCCCATTCTGGCTGGCGGGGGACGCTGCAGAACATGGCCCCGGCGGTGGTGGCAGACTTGCGCCTTCGCTTTGGTGCTGATCCTGCGGCTATGCTGGTGGCGCTCAGCCCGGGTATCTGCGGCCGGTGCTATACTGTTGACCGAACTGTAGCCCAGGGCTTTATCGAGGCCGGCTGGCGCGGGGAACCCTACCTCTGGGCAGCTCCGACCGGCAGATTTCATTTGAACCTGGCCGCGATCATTGAACAGCAGTTGCGCCACGCCGGAATCAGGGCCGGGCACCTGGCTGGATGTAACTGGTGCACCTCCTGTCATCCCGAACTGTTTTATTCATACCGGCGCGAAAAGGGGCACACCGGCCGGATGATGGGCCTGATCGCCCTGCGGGGAGATCTCCTGGCCGGGGAGGCCGATAAAAGTTGACCCGGCAGCGGCGGCCAGGAACTACGGCAACTTCACGGGATCACCTGGAGGTGCTGCCCGGAAAGGGGCGCCGTTTTGCCCATCTCCGGCAGGCTTCTGTTTTTTACATTGTCCTGGGGTTGGTTGCCTTGCTGGTCCTGCAAGCCGCTTACCACTGGATGGGACCTTTTATTTTAGCCCGCCGGCTGCAGGTAGTGACCGCCGCGATGGGCCACATGGAGAAGAAACTAGAGGTGGAAGGGCTGATCACTCGGCAGGAGCTTCTGCTTACGGCTCCCTGCTCCGGGGTGATTATCGAGCTGTCCCCACCCGGAGAGAGGGCTCCCGCCGGGACTACCGCCGCAGTGATAGTTCCCCTTACCGCCGCTGAACGGGAGAGGTTGGAGAAGGAAGTAGAGCCGGAAGAAAGCCTTTGGGAAAAAGTTAAGGATTATTTTTCGAGTCTTGCCGGCGCGGCAAGTGAATCAGAACCGGCCAAGGACTTACCGGGCACCGGGACGCTCCCTTCAAGGATAGAGGAAAAAGTTCCCCTGGTCTTGCCGGAGGCGGGCCTGCTCTTGCACCGGCTGGACGGCTGGGAGGGGCTTGAGGAGAGGACTTACCTGACGGCCGAGCAATTTGCTGCTACCCCGAAAAGTGCCTTTGAAGCCAAAGAGGGTCTTTTTGTAGAAGAGGGGCAGCCTGTGATGAAGCTGATCGATAACTGGCAGTGGCATTTCAACCTTCTGCTGCCGCTCGAACCAGGACGGAGCATGGCGGCACGGGAGACTGTGCTCTGCAAGTTTGCCTTTGCCCCCGAAAAGCTTGTTACCGCCGAGCTGGTCGCGGTAGAGATCGATTCTAAAAAAGAAGAGGTTCGCTTGACCTACTGCATCCGGGAGCAATTTCCTGGCTTCGAGAATCTGCGCTGGGCCGCGGCAGAACTTATTTTAGAGCGAGAAGAGGGGATCATTATCCCGGCGGCAGCCCTGGTGGAGCATGAAGGCTACTCCGGGGTCTTTCTGAATCAGGGCGGCATGGTTAAATTTCAAGAGATCACCGTTCTTGCGAGCAAGGACGGCGAGCTCCTGGTGGAGGGGCTTGAGCCAGACAGCATGGTCATAACGCGCCCCGAATTGGTAGAAGAGGGGCAGCGCTTAAACTGATCTTATGACCGTGGTTTAATGTATAATAATTGATCATCTATACCTGGAAAAGAGTGACCGTAAAATGTTGGCCAAGAATTTGAAAGTTATTCGGAAAGAGATCGCCGCAGCGCTTGATCGAGCGGGACGCACCGGGGAAAAGGTCCGCCTGGTGGCGGTGACTAAAACTGTCGGCTCCGATCAGGTTCGCGAGGCGGTGGCCCTGGGTTTACGGGACTTTGGGGAAAACCGGCTCCAAGAGGCCAGGCCGAAGCTGCAGCTTTTCCCGAATCTGCGGTGGCACTTTATCGGCCACTTGCAGACCAACAAGGCCAAGGATGTGCTGGCCAGTTTTGATCTGATCCATTCACTGGACCGGTATTCTCTGGCCAGGACGCTGCAGCGCCGGGCGGAGCGCCTGGATACCGAGGCCCGCTGCTTGCTGCAGCTGAATATCTCCGGCGAAAAGAGTAAGTCCGGCCTGGCGGCCGATGAACTCCCTGATTTTTTGGATGCGCTTCGCGATTTTAACCGGATTAAGGTCGAGGGCCTCATGACCATGGCTCCCTGGAGTGTCGATCCTGAAGAGGCGAGACCTGTATTCCGCCGCCTGCGCGAACTTCAACAGGCCCATGCCCGGCCAGGGATGGAGCTGAAAGAGCTGTCGATGGGGATGACTAACGACTATACCGTCGCTGTCGAAGAAGGGGCTACCATGGTGCGTCTCGGCACGGCCCTTTTTGGGGCGCGGCCGGAGCAGTAAGGCAGGTGAAATACGATCAAAGTTATTGGTAACGGGCTGTTAATATTCATAAACATTTATATATTACTGATCCTGGGGCGAATCATTCTCTCCTGGTTCCAGAGCTCTTTTTACGACTACCCTCTGCTCTATAATATTTTTCGCTTCTGCTATCTCCTGACTGAGCCCCTGATGGCGCCGCTGCGCCGGCTTATTCCACCGGTGAGGGTGGGGATGGGCCTCATGGATCTTTCTCCTCTGATTTTATGGTTCCTCCTGCTTCTGGCCCAGCAGCTGGTTGAACGCATATTTTTATGATACTGTTTTTGTTTCGGGGGGAGGGAGGTGACCAGGATGAAGGAGCGTAAACGGAGAGACAGCCGAGGTAGCCCCGGGTCAAGCGCTGGTGATACCGCCACTTCCGGGCAGAGCCGTTTTCTGGAGGGCGGGAAAGAGATCACCGGGACGGTAGCTGCTTTACGACTTGATGCGGTGCTGGCTTTAGGTTTTAACCTCTCCCGGTCGCGGGCGGTACTGCTGGTTAAAGGAGGCCTGGTCGAGGTAAACCAGCGCCCCGTGGAAAATCCTGCCTACCGGTTGGATCAAGGCGACCTGGTCTCTGTTCAGGGTCGCGGACATCTCGAGCTAGCCGCGTTAACCGGAGAGAGCCGTAAAGGAAGACAGAGGGTAAAACTATACAAATTTACCTAATGAAGCAGGAATGGCTTGAAGATTGTCGAAATATAGCCATATAACCAATGATTAACTTTTTATCACCATGATGGATCCTGAAACAGGGAGGAAAAGGGATGGCTTTAACACCGATGGATATCCATAATAAAGAGTTTGCGCACTCTTTTCGCGGTTATGCTATCGAAGAGGTCAATGAATTCTTGGATCGCGTGGCCAAAAATTTTGAGGAGATCCTGCGTGAAAACATTGATCTGAAGGATCAGATCAACCAGTTAAACGAGAAGATGAAAGGGTATCAGAAGCTCGAAGAGACGATGCATAATGCCATTGTTATTGCCCAGGAAGCGGCCGAAGAGGTTAAACAGAATGCCAATCGCGAGGCGGAGCTGATTCGTCGCGAGGCTGAACGCGAAGCACAGAGAATTATTGAAGAATCGCGTTACCGCTCCAGCCGAATTCTCACTGAACATGATGAGATCTTTAAGCAGGCCCAGGTATTTAAGATGCGCTTTCGTTCTTTTCTCGAGTCGCAGATAGCGGCCCTGGAGCTGGAAGACTGGATTGAGCAGCCGCCGTCTTCGTCTTCGGGGCAGTCGTACCAGTCAGCCCCGCCGCAACAGTCGTACCAGTCAACCCCGCCGCCCCCACCGGGGCAGTCGTACCAGTCAGCTCAGCCGCAGCAATCCCGGCAGACCTACCAGTCGGGCCAGCAGCCCCAGCAGTCGCCGCCTTTTGGTGAGCCGGAGGAGCATAAGGATTGATTATTCAGGGTAACATTGTTATAATCGCCTTGAGCCGGATTATACAGCAGGATTATATGCAGCGATGAACGGGCCAGTAAGCAGCAGGCTGCTTCCTCAGAGAGCCGGGAAAAGGTGCAAGCCCGGTGAAGCACTGTTGCCGAAGATCCCCCGGGAGCTCCCGTGCCAAATCCATAGCGGAGAGTAGACACGGGCGGGCCCCCCGTTAAAGGAAGAGCGAAGAGTGGCCGTTGGCAGGCTGATAACGGGCGGCTAGCAGGGTGGTACCGCGGGAGAAAATCTCGTCCCTAATAGAAGAGGGATGAGATTTTTTATTTAAAAATAGCAGGAGGCGCAAGCGAGATGAAGGATTACCGGGAGACACTTAATCTGCCCCGCACAAAATTTCCGATGCGGGCGCAGTTGCCCCGGCGGGAGCCGGAGATTTTAAGATACTGGGAGAAAATAGGTATTTACGACCGGGTGCTGCAGCGGCGGCGGGGGGCGCCGCAGTTTATTCTGCACGACGGGCCGCCGTATGCTAACAACGATATTCACATGGGGACGGCGTTGAACAAGGTGCTGAAAGATTTTGTAGTTAAGTATAAGACCATGCGTGGTTTTGACAGTCCTTATGTGCCCGGTTGGGATACGCATGGCCTGCCGATAGAGCACCAGATTATCAAGACCAGGGGGGTTAACCGTAAAGAGGTCTCGGCGATCGAGTTCCGGCGGATGTGCCGCGATTATGCCCTGGAGTATGTCTCTATCCAGCGGGAGCAGTTCCAGCGCCTCGGGGTGCGGGGCTGCTGGGAAGATCCTTACCTGACCCTTGCTCCCAGTTTCGAAGCCCGCCAGATCACCGTATTCGGCGAGATGGCCTCGCGTGGCTATATCTACAAGGGGTTGCGGCCGGTCTACTGGTGTCCCCGCTGCGAAACTGCCCTGGCTGAGGCCGAGGTGGAGTACGCTGATCACCGGGCCGATTCAATCTACGTGAAATTTCCGGTGGTCGATGACCGGGGCCTCCTCGGGGGGGCGGAGGGCTGTTTCTGTCCGATCTGGACCACGACCGCCTGGACTATTCCAGCCAACCTGGCCATCTGCCTGCATCCCGATTTAGATTACGTGCTTGCCGAGGTCGGTGCAGAAAGATATCTCCTGGCCGAGGGGCTGCTCGAGAGGGTTAGCGCCGAGTTGGGCGGCGGACCCTGGAAGGTGCAGCGCCGGTTTAAGGGCCGGGAGCTGGAAGGGATCGTCTGCCGGCATCCCCTATTTGAGCGGGAATCGCCGCTGATTTTAGGAGAACACGTTACCCTGGAGCAGGGCACCGGCTGTGTCCATACCGCGCCGGGCCACGGCCTGGAAGACTATGCCGTTGGCCGACGCTACGGGTTGCCGGTGCTGAGCCCGCTCGATGACCGCGGATATTTTACCGGCGAGGCGGGCGAGTTTGCCGGGCTGGCTTACGCTGCCGGCGGGGAGGCGGTAATCCGGGCGCTGGAGCGTGAAAATGTTTTGCTGAAAGCCTCTTCATTTGAACACCAGTATCCGCACTGCTGGCGGTGTAAAGGTCCGGTCCTTTTTCGGGCTACCGAGCAGTGGTTTGCCTCCATTGACGGCTTCCGCCGGGAGGCCCTCGAGGCAATCCGCCGGGTCAAGTGGACCCCACCCTGGGGCGAAGAGCGCATTCACAACATGATTGCCGAGCGCCAGGACTGGTGTATCTCCCGGCAGCGGATCTGGGGGGTGCCCATCCCTATCTTTTACTGTAAGGACTGCGGTGAGGCGGTTATCGATTCGCAGGTCATTGAAGCGGTGGCCGGCCTTTTTGCCCGTGAAGGCTCCGATGCCTGGTTTAGCCGGGAGGCGGCTGAGATCTTGCCGCCCGGCTTTCAGTGCCCCGGCTGCCGCGGCAGCTCCTTCCGCAAGGAGCGCGATACCATGGATGTTTGGTTTGATTCTGGGACGAGCCATTTTGCCGTTCTCGAGGGGCGTCCGGAGCTGCGCTGGCCGGCGGACCTCTATCTCGAGGGAAGCGACCAGTTTCGCGGCTGGTTTCACTCGTCGCTGTTGACCGCGGTAGCGGTGCGCGGTGAGCCCCCTTACCGCGCTGTGCTTAGCCACGGTTGGGTTGTCGATGGCGAGGGACGGAAGATGTCTAAATCGTTGGGCAATGTGATCGCCCCGAAAGAGATTATCGAGCAGTATGGTGCCGACATCCTGCGCCTCTGGGTAGCCTCGGCTGATTACACCAGTGATGTCCACCTCTCTACCGGGATTCTACAGCAGCTCTCCGAGGTTTACCGGAAGATCCGCAATACCTGTCGTTTTCTGCTGGGAAACTGCTACGATTTCGATCCCTCTTCCCAGGCGCTTCCGTACCGCTCCTTAGAAGAGCTCGACCGCTGGGTGCTGCACCGGCTCGGCTTGCTAATCCGGCGGGTTACCCGGGCCTATGACGACTACGCCTACCATATTGTCTACCAGGCTCTCCATAACTTCTGTACCGTTGATCTGAGCAATTTTTATCTTGACGTGCAGAAAGACCGGCTCTACTGCTCGGCGGCGGATGATCTGGCCCGGCGCTCAGCCCAAACGGCGATGATGATCGTCTTAGAGAGCCTCACTCTAATGATGGCCCCGATTCTCACCTTTACCGCTGAGGAGCTGTGGCAACAGCTGCCTGGTGAACGGTGGCCCAGCGTCCAGCTGGCCGACTGGCCCGAAGTTGATCCCGCCTGGGACGATCCGGAGCTGGGGCGGCGCTGGGAGGGGCTGCTGGCGGTACGCGACGAAGTCACCCGGGTTCTCGAAGAGGCGCGCCAGAAGAAGCAGATCGGCAGCTCGCTCGAGGCAGCCCTCACCCTCTGGGCTGCAGGCGATCTTTACCGGCTTCTCGAGCAATACCGGGAGAAGCTGGCCGAGATCTTTATTGTCTCTACAGTAGAGCTTTGCGAGGGGTTGGAGCAGGCACCGCCTGAGGCCGAGGAGGGCCAGGAGCTGCCTCTAAAGCTTTCCGTGGCCGGGGCTATCGCAGCAAAGTGCCCCCGCTGCTGGATTTTTGCCGCTGCTGCCGATGGTGAGCTTTGCCCCCGCTGCCGGGCCCTGCTCGGCTGATCAGTTAACCTGAAGTGATAACGGGGCGGCCCCGGGGCCGCCCCGCTTAAGTTTCCAGCAGGTCCCTACCGTTTGCCGCCACCTACGTCTCTTCGCCCTCTTCCTGCAATGATTGTCATTCTCCTTACCTACCTGAGACTGGCTATTTTGCCCGTTTTTCATCATTGCCCCGTTCTACCGGTTAGGCCAGGGTAAGCGGGGATGGGAAACAAGGTAACATAAATTTAAAAATTTCAAAAGATAAAGAAAGAAGGAAAGATTCTGATAGCTGGCGAATAATAAAGAGTACCATAGTATCAAAAAGGAGGCTTTGGATTATGGCTGAGCGGTTGTGGTTGGAAAATTATCCTGTCCGCTGGAACCTGGAATATCCCAAGATCTCTCTTTACGAGCATATCAAGCAGACTACAGCAGAGAACGACGATCTGATTGCTCTGGTATTTATGGGTAACGAGATCACCTACCAGAAGATGCAGGAGAATATTGACCGGATAGCGGCAGCATTAACGGACCTGGGGGTCAAGAAAGGAGACCGCGTCGCCCTGATGCTCCCGAACTGTCCTGAATATGTTTATACTTACTACGCTTGTATGAAACTCGGTGCCATTGTGGTACAGATGAATCCACTGTATATGCCCGATGAGGTTGAATTTATCATTAAAGATTCGGGAGCAAAATATTTTGTGGGGGTTGATGCGGCGATTGAATCTTTCCAGCAGGCACGAAAGAAGGTCGACCTGGAGCAGGTGATCATTGTCCGCCTTTTCTGGACCGAAGTGGAAGGAGAGAATCTCTGGTATGATGAGCTGCTGCAAAACTATCCGCCCGAATCGCCCGAAGCGGAGATCGACCCGCAAGAAGATGTCGCTGTATTTCAATATACCGGCGGGACCACCGGCCTACCCCGGGCTTGTATGCTGACCCATTACAACCTGGTGGCCAATGTGACGCAGATCAAGGAATGGCTCAAAGAATGGGTCGACAAAGTCTTTGCCGAAAAAGGAAGACAGCATTTTGGGATCGGGATCTTGCCTCTCTTTCATTCATACGGGATGACCTGCGTGATGAACACGGGGCTTTCTCTCCCTTC
>JAAZPQ010000077.1 GCA_012797175.1 Bacillota bacterium | reverse complement strand
CCAGGTTTCCTGGGGGAAGGGCAACTGGTGCGCTAAAACGCCTAGAAGTAGTAGGTTGGCGGTGCGCGGGTGGCGGCAGACCGGTTCCATGGCCGTTGCATTAACCGGGATAACTTGTTTGGCGTGGGCGGCAAGGGCTGCGGTGATCCCGGCCGGGTAGGCGCAGGCCCCTGTGAGAACAGGTAGCGGCTTAATTGCCTGCCGGTTTACGATCACTGTTCCCTTCGGTGAAAGGCAGGGCAGAAAGCGCAGTGCCTCCAGCTTTTCGAAAGCCAGAAGAAAATCTGCTTCTCCCGGCGGGATGAGAGGGGCATAAACTTTGCCGGCGATGCGGACGTGAATGACCACGCTGCCGCCGCGCTGGGCCATGCCGTGCGTTTCAGAGGTTTTAACATCGTATCCTTCCGCCAGGGCGGCGGCAGCGATGATCTTCCCGGTTAGCAAAGTTCCCTGCCCGCCGACGCCGGCGATTAAAAGATCTGTCTTGTTAATCGGGGTCACCTTCTTTCAAGGACGAGCCCTCGATGGCTTTCCGGCGGCAGAGCTGGGCGCAGAGTCCGCAGCCGCTACAGATGGTCGGATCGATCACCGCGCGGTTCCCGGCCCGGCTCAAGGCTGGACAGCCGAGTTCGAGGCAGAGGCTACAGTCGCGGCACCTTTGCGGATCCACCTGCAGCGGTTCCCTTGGGGTCCGTTCAAGCAGGGTGCAGGGCCGCCGTGCGATAATCACCGAGGGCTCGTCTGCCGCCAGCTCCGTTTTAATCAACGTCTCCAGCTCCCGTAGCTGCAGCGGATCGGCCGTGAAGACCCGCTGCACGCCGACAGCGCGGCAGAGCGCCTCCAGGTCAACTGGCGGCCGTTTCTCCCCCTGCAGAGTCACGCCGGTGCCGGGATGATCTTGGTGACCGGTCATGGCGGTGGTGCGGTTGTCAAGGATCAGCACCGTGGCCCGGCTGCCGCTGTAGACCAGGTCGATCAGCGGGGTGATCCCCGAGTGAAAAAAGGTAGAGTCACCGATTACCGCCACGGTGTGCCCGGCCGAGTCGGGGTCGGCCCGTTCCATGCCCACGGCTATACCGATGCCGGAGCCCATGCAGATACAGGTATCGAGCGCCTCCAGCGGCGGCAGCGCACCCAGAGTGTAGCAGCCGATATCGCCGGGCACGTTGACCTTCAGCCTGCGCAATGCGTAGAAGACGCCACGGTGTGGACAGCCCGGGCATAAGAGCGGCGGGCGCGAAGGCAGCTCCTGGGGGAGCTGGGGGAGGGGGCGCTCCTTGACGGTATCCTCACTGCCGCAGAGCTTCTGGCGAATCATCTTAACGCCGAGCTCGCCGGCTCGGGGAAAGAGCTGCTTTCCCCTTACCGGCACTCCCGGTTGCAGCGCTCGGATCTGCTCTTCAAGAAAAGGGTCCAGCTCCTCCACGATGATGAGCTCTTCTACCGTTGCAGCGAAGCTAAGGATCAGCTTTTCCGGAAGGGGGTAGCTGAACCCGAGCTTCAAGACCGGTTCTTCCGGCAACGCCTCCTTGACATACTGGTAGGCTACTCCGGAGCAGATGATACCGCGCCCAGTTCGCCCTTTCTCGATCCGGTTCAGCGGGGAGCTTTCGGCCTCCCGGCGTAGCGCCTCCAGCCGTTTCTCTACCAGCGGGCGGCGCTGCCGGGCGAAGCTGGGGAGCATGACATATTTGGCCGGATCTTTTTGAAAGCCGCGGCATTCTCTCGCGAATCTTTCCCCGGTTTGCACCAGGCTGCGCGAGTGAGAGATCCGGGTGGTTGTGCGCAGCAGCACCGGTGTATCAAAGCGCTCACTTAATTCCAGCCCGGCGATAACAAAGTCTTTAGCTTCCTGGCTGTCTGACGGCTCCAGCAGCGGGATCTTGGCCAGGCGGGCGTAGTGGCGGTTATCCTGCTCATTCTGAGAGCTGTGCATCCCGGGGTCATCGGTGCTGACCAGCAGCAGGCCTCCACCAACGCCGGTGTAAGAGAAGGTTAGCAGGGGGTCGGCGGCTACGTTAACACCAACATGCTTCATGGCCACCAGCACCCGCGCCCCGGCCAGCGAGGCCCCGATGCCCACCTCCAGGGCCACCTTCTCGTTGGGTGCCCAGTCGGCACGCAATCCCGGGTAGCGGGAGAGCTGCTCCAGGATCTCTGTAGAAGGGGTTCCCGGGTAGGCTGTGCCCACCGTGACCCCGGCCTCGTAGGCGCCGCGGGCAATGGCTTCATTTCCCGACATCAGTTTGCTTGAATGTAGCGTCAATTTTATCTTCCTGTTCTGCTAGGTAATTATTCCTGCTACAGCACCTGCTTATCCGCGCAACGAAGCGCGGCTCTTCCGCTGCTCTCTTGTTGGGGGAGATTAGAGACTATAGATCCGTTCGCTGCTGATCACGGGAATATCGTTCTCCTGCAGTACCTGCAGCGCTGCGTCTATATTTTCTACGCGAACCAGGATGAGGGCGTCTGCGGTGCGCTTCTGGACAAAGGCGTAAAGATATTCGATATTGATCCCGGCTTCTTCCAGGGGAGAGAGCGCTTTAGCCAGTCCCCCTGGAACATCGGGAACCTCAAGCGCAATTACTTCGGTAACTGAGGCCATAAAGCCTTTTTCGCGCAGGACGCTGCAGGCTTTTTCCGGCTGGTCGACGATCAGCCGCAGTATTCCGAAATCGGAGGTATCCGCGATGGAGAGAGCCCGGATATTGATCCCGGCTTCGCCGAGAACTTCGGAAACGCGGATCATCCGGCCGCATTTATTCTCTAGAAATATGGAGATCTGTTTTACCATTTAAGCTCCTCCTTCTTACCTTCTCACCGGTTTTGCCGGAGGGTGTCGTTTATCGCTAGCGCAGCTTTCGCCGGTCAATAACCCGCTCTGCTTTTCCTTCACTGCGCGGAATCGTCTTCGGCTCGACTAGCTTGACCGCGGTGCTGATACCAAGAAGGTTGGAGATCTCATCGCGAATGAGCTTCTCCAGCCCTTCCAACCCTTTAACCTTGTCCGAAAACATCTGCTCGGTCAGCTCGACCCGGATCTCCAAGGTATCGAGGGCGCCTTCCCGGTCGACTACTAGCTGGTAATGCGGCTCGGTTGCCCCGATATTTAGCAAGATGCTCTCTACCTGCGAAGGGAAGACATTGACCCCGCGGATAATGAGCATATCATCGGTCCGCCCGCTGACCTTGGCCATCCGCAGGTGGGTCCGTCCGCAGGGGCAAGGCTCACGGGTCAGCGAGGTGATATCGTGCGTCCGGTAGCGCACCACCGGCAGCGCCTCCTTGGTAATGGTGGTGATGACCAGCTCGCCGGTGGCCCCTTCCGGGAGCACCTCGCCGCTGGCCGGGTCGATAATTTCAGCTATGAAATGGTCCTCCGCCAGGTGCAGCCCTTCCTTGGCCGGGCATTCGTAGGCCACCCCCGGCCCCATCACTTCGCTAAGGCCGTAGATATCAAAAGCTCTGATCTGCAGCTTTTTTTCAATAACCCGGCGCATATTGTCCGACCACGGTTCGGCTCCGAAAAGCCCCGATTTCAGCTGAAGCTCCCCGGGATCAATCTGCATCTCCTCCATAGTTTCAGCGATATTAAGAGCATAAGAAGGGGTGCAGGCGAGGAGGGTGGTTCCCAGGTCCTTCATCATGCGCACCTGGCGCCTGGTCTGTCCTCCGGAGATCGGCACTACTGTCGCCCCAATCTTCTCGGCTCCGTAATGGACTCCCAGGCCCCCGGTAAAAAGGCCGTAGCCGTAGGCGATATGCACTACCGAGTCGCGGACCGCCCCGGCGCCGGACAGGGCCCGGGCCATCAATTCGGCCCATATCTCCAGGTCATGCCGGGTGTAGCCGACAACCGTGGGTAGGCCCGTTGTCCCCGAAGAGGAATGGATCCGTACTACTTCGTTCAAACCGTCCGTAAAGAGCCCGTAGGGATAGTTGTTCCGCAGGTCATCTTTTATGGTAAAAGGAAGCCTGGCCAGGTCGGCCAGCGACCGGATGTCGCCCGGCTCTGCCCCTATTTCCCGGAAAATCTTTTGATAATGTGGGACCAGTTGGTAGACTGCCTCGAGCGTCTGCTTTAACCGCAAGAATTGCAGCCGGGCCAGCTTCTCGCGGGGCATAGCCTCATGGTTTCGATTCCACATCTTTCTCCCCCCGCCGTTTTTAAATTTAAAAAGATATAAACAGTATAATTCAATATAGAGAGGGGTTTTCCTGCCGCAGCCGGCGGATCTTTCGAAAAAGCAGCGGCTTTCTAAAAGAGAGGATCGAGTTTAACGGGCAGCCAGGTATGAAAAGAGAGGCGCTGGGAAAAAGAATAAAGGAGGGCCGGTAAAAACCCAAAGGGAGAGAGAGCTTCTGAACGGAGATACTGAACTGGCGAGCGCTTTTCCCGAACTAGCTGAAGTTGAAAAGGTGATCGGGGAGGCTCTCGATCCGGTGCCGGACAGCCTAAAGGAGATGCTTGGCCCGCTGCTGGAAAACCGCGGAAAGATGCTGCGGCCACGCTTGCTGATCGCCTGCGCCTCCCTGGCGGGCGGTAAAAGAGTAAGAGAAAGCGAGGCTCTTTTTCGGGCGGCCGCCGCCGTGGAGATGATCCATACCGCCTCCTTGGTTCACGACGATATTATTGACGAGGCCCCTCGGAGACGCGGGCAGCCCTCCCTACATCTGGCCTGGGGCCGGAACGAGGCTACCCTGGCCGGAGACCTGCTGCTGGCCCGCGCCTTTGCTCTATTGAGCTGTCCGGACAGCGAAAAAGGCCTGCTTCGCCTGATGGCGCGGAGCGTGGCCTTGCTCTGCCGGGGAGAGCTCTACCAGATGAACCAGCGCTACCGCTGGGAACTGACCGAGCGTCAATATTACCGGCTCATCTACTTCAAAACAGCCCAGTTTATGGCCTCCTGTTGTGAAGCTGGCGGGTGGATTGCCGGGGCCTCCTCCGCGCAGCGCCGCGCGCTGCGCGACTACGGCTGCAACCTGGGGCAGGCCTTCCAGATTATCGACGATCTTTACGATTATGTCGGCTACCCGCAGCAGCTGGGCAAACCGGTGGGCCAAGACCTAAAGCAGGGCCTGGCCACCTTGCCGATAATCCATCTCTTTAAAACCCGGAAGCAGTATTTAATGATGGTCCGAAGGGCTCCTCCCAATATGGCGTTGCCGCAAGAGCTGCAGAAGACGCTTCGCGAAGCGGTAAAAATGAATGGCTCTCTCGATTATGCCCGCGCCGCCGCCCTGCGGAGGCAGGAGAAAGCGGTCCGGGCTCTGCAGTTCTTTCCGCCAGCTCCGGAGCGGCAGCTACTTGCTAAGATGGCCGAGGCGGTGACCGGCCCTCTTTCCGGCAGCGTCGGGGTTTAATTTGACTTCGGGGCTATCTTTTTAATATAATGTATTTATGATAAACAAAAATGCTTCTGCCGATTCAAAAAAAGGTTCCTTTATCAGTTATTTTAGACGTAAGCAGATTATTGAAGTTGCTGCGCAAACAATTGCCGAGCAAGGTTTCAACAGCACCTCGCTTGAAGATATTGCTGCTAATGCCGGCATCAGTAAAGGTGTAATCTCCTATCATTTCAACAACAAGTATAATCTGATCAAAGATATGACCTCTTCGCTTTTACAGCAAATGAACCAGTTCATAAAACAGCAGGTGGATCAGGGTGAAACAGCGCTTGAAAAGCTACATAATTACATTAATGCCAGTATTGAATTTTTTTGTGTAAAGCGAGACCATTTTCTTGTGATTATGGATGTAGGTATCAATAACAATGCGCGGGAAGAGAGTAACCCGTTCAGCCCTTTTTCATACCGTATTTGCCGTAGTCAAATTGAAGATATTATTTTGTCAGGTCAAAAAAGCAATGAATTTAACCAGCTACCGGTAAAGCCGATGGCGGCGAACATACAAGCAACAATTGATGGGTTGGGCATACAATATATTTTTACTGATGATAAGGCTCTGCTGCTTGAATGCAAAAAAGAGTTATTAAAAATGATAGAAACATATTTATGTAAAAGGTAAACAGGCCATTTAAGTAGCAGCAGGTTTAAAAAATACCCCCCCTGTTTAATCCAGACGGGGTATTTTAATCCGAAAGGCTACACAATCAGATCAGGCGAACATTTAAATAGGCAATGGTAGTTTATTTTCGGAGAGGCCCGCTCTCCGATTTATTATTATTAAGCTATCTTAAGTGGTTGCGCGGAAGACGCGGTCTCCTTCTCTAACCTTCTCCATTACTTTTAAACCGACCAAATCTCCGGATTGTGCCGAGGTGATATTTTGATGTTCTACCTGCATTGAGCTAACCTCTTGGGCAAATTCGGTTTTTGGTCCGACTATAGTGATGTTTTCTCCCACGCTTAATGGAGCGGATAGCTCAATTATAGCCACTGATATTTTGCTGTAATAATGCTTAACACGACCGATCTCTTCCCGGGACATGGCCAGGACACCCCCTTTCATCGTTAATCTACCCTTGTTTATTATTCGACAGATACCAATTTTAACCTTCCTGAACCTGAAATTATCTATCTGCTCCGCGACCGGCAGGCTCTCTTCTGCTCTTCGGTGCATGATTGACGCTTATCCAGGGAAAATTATTGATTGAGAAGGGGGGTGAGTTTTTGGAGCATGTCAGGCCGCTGTTAATAAAGTTTATCTATACTGCTGCGAT
>JAAZPQ010000076.1 GCA_012797175.1 Bacillota bacterium | reverse complement strand
TGATCCGCTCAAAGATAATCACGTTTGCATCGACAGCCATGCCGATGGAAAGAATTAAACCGGCGATGCCGGGCAGGGTCAGGGTCGTCGGCAACAAGGTTAACGTTCCCAGGACCAGCGTCAGGTAGAAAAGCAGGGCGACGCCTGAGATAAGGCCGGCCAGGCGGTAATAGAGAATCATGTAAAGCAGCACCGCGGCCAGGCCGGCGGCGGCAGCGTAAATGCTGATCGTCAAGGTCTGCTGTCCGAGGGTCGGCCCGACGAGCCGCGACTCCAGCTCGCGCAGCTCTACCGGCAGGGAGCCGCTGCGCAGCAACAGGGCCAGCTCGGCCGCCTCCTCGTAGCTAAACTGGCCGGTAATCCGGGCCTGGCCGTCGGTAATTACCGCCTGCACGATCGGCTCAGAGATAGGCTCGTCATCGAGGATAATGGCAATGGGCTGCCCTAAAAATTTGCCCGTGGCTTCGGCAAATCGCCGGGTGCCTTCTTTATCAAATTCTAGGGAGATAAAGGGGTAAGGCTCCTCCCCGCCGGGGTCCCTTAACACCTGGACACGACGCAAGTTGGCACCGGTAAGAATCTCTTCGCCGTCCGGCCCGACGAAAGAGAGCCTGGCCGTGCGGCCGATGATCTCGCGGGCCTTCTCCGGATCCTCGATATCGGGCAGCTCGATGCGGATCCGGTTTTCTCCCTGCAGCACGATCACCGGCTCAGCCACGCCGAGCTCATCGACCCGCATGCGTATGACCGCGGCGGTCCGCTCGATGGCGTCGGCATCGAGCTCCGCATCGCCGGTCTCCACCGCCTCCAGGAGCACGTAGAGCCCGCCGGCGATATCGAGACCACGCTTGATCCCGATATCCTCTTTGCTGGTCCAGGCCAGCAACGCTTTTCCAGTTTCTGTTCCTAAGGCAATTTGTGAAACTAAATAGGCCGAGATCGCAATAAGCAAGCAGATAAAGATAAATAAGAGCAACCGGTTCCTCTTGAACTTCTGCTTCTTCCCCAAACCAACCACCTTCCCATTGATGTATCCAGCTATCTTCACCACATTATATCAAAGCAAGGTTAGAATTTCAGGTAAAGTTGCCTGCCGGCAGTTAAAGCGCTCTTCTTTCGCTGATCACCAGGGTCAGGGCAGCTATTTAGAACAGTAGCCGCCCGCCAGCAGATGAAGGTGCGGCCGGGATAAGACTTAAGCTTTCCCCGGGTTCACCAGGTTGGGCTTTCCAGCTTCAAGAGCATCTCTTTCCAACCCGGCGGACCGCTGAAACCACCAGGACGCCCGTCGCTGCGGATAACCCGGTGGCAGGGGATTAGCAGAGGATGGCGGTTTGCTTTCAGAGCCTGCCCGGCAGCCCGCCAGGATCGCGGCGAACCGGCCGCCGCGGCAATCTCACGGTAGCTGCAGGTCCTTCCATAAGGGATCTGCCGGACCGCGGCCAGGAGACGGCGGGTAAACGAAGGGTAGCCGCTCATGTCGAGAGGATAGGGCGCCCATGAACAGCACTCTCCCTGTAAATAACGCTGTAGATCCGGCGCCAGGCCGGGCCAGGGCAGCGGCTGCCGCGGGTAAAGCGAAGGTGGAGCAGATCCGGGAAAAAGTAAGGCATAGATCCCGCCATCGTGAAACAGAACCGTCAGGATGCCCCGGCAGGTTTCGATTTTCGCAGAAGAGAGCGCGAACATGGTTTACCCCCCACCACTTTACGCCACCCCGCCCTCCCCCTCTAAAAAGAGGGAGAGCTTGTAAAGCCCGGCCGGTAGCACCGCTTAATCCTTTATTTATTCCAGCGGAAGAAAACTTCTCTGCCGCTTCGAAAAAACAGCGAGCTCGCGATAGCCGATCTCTTTAAGCAGACGGATGGCATCATCAAAATAGCGCCCGACCTGCTCCGGCCCGTGAGCATCGGAACCCAAGGTTACCGGTACTCCTTCCTGGAAGCAGAGCTCAAGCAGGCGCCGCCCCGGGTAAAATTCACAGACCGGAGCGGCTTTCCCAGAGGTGTTGAGCTCAAAACAGAGTCCGTTCTCTTTCAAAACGCGGGCGGTTTGCCGCCAGTAAGACTCCATTACAGACTCAGGAAGCCGGTAGTCGAATTTCTTGATCACATCGACATGGCCGATAATATCAAAAAGACCGCTGGCACAGGCCTGCCAGAGCAGATTGAAATAACACCGGTAGATCTCGAGCAGGCTGTCCGTTTCGTATCGCGAAGTGTAGAGCGGATGGGTAAAATCCCAGTCCTCCATGAAGTGAATCGAGCCGATGACAAAATCAAAGGGATCGCGGGCCAACAGCTGGGCTAGCTTTTTCTTCTTCCCGGGCACGTAATCGACCTCGACCCCGAGCTTGACCTTAATCTCTTTTTCATTAGCTCCCAGCGCCCTGATCTCACGGATATAGCCAGCCAGTTCATCGGGGCTCATAGAGACTTCAGATTGCGGCTTGATCCCAAGCAGGCCGAGCGGATAGTGATCGGCAAAGCCAATTTCGCAAAGACCTTTTTGGCGAGCTATCTCCAGGTACTCTGACGGGGAACCGAGGGCATGGTGACACAGGGGCGTATGCAGGTGATAATCAACCACGATCCCGGCACTCCCCGCCGGTATTCTCCTGTTTAAAAAGAGGCTTGAAAAAACAGGAGTAGCGCCCGGTATGGCAGGCTACCCCCGCCCCCTCGGGAATCACCCTTACCAGCAGCGCATCAGAATCGCAGTCGGCGTAGATTGAGCAGACTGTAAAGAAGTTGCCCGAGCTCTCACCTTTTAGCCAGAACTGGCGGCGGCTGCGGCTCCAGAACCAGACCCGGCCGCTTTCCAGCGTCCGCTGCAGCGACTCACGGTTCATATAGCCGACCATAAG
>JAAZPQ010000007.1 GCA_012797175.1 Bacillota bacterium | reverse complement strand
TTTAAAGCTACCCTTTAACTTTTTGAATTTTAATATTATAATGAAGTGAAGGGGTTCCTGCCGTGACAGGAGGTGAACTTCTATTGAAAAACGGGCTAGACGCTACTTCATAAAGTTGATTTCTCTACTTGTAACCGCTGTCTTATTACTAACGGCCATGCCTTACTTCGCCGGTGCCGCCCCGGAAAACGGGGGACCGGTGGTTGTTGTCGAGATAGAAGGGATGATCACGGCAGGACAGCTTAGCTATCTACGCCGTCAAACTGCAGCTGCGGTAAAGGAAGAGGCGCAATTGTTTGTCCTAATCTTGGATACGCCCGGGGGGTTAGTTGACGCTACTATCGATATTACCAAAACCCTGATGAATGCTTCCCTGCCGGTGGCCGTGCTCGTGGCCCCATCCGGTGCTATTGCCGCCTCGGCGGGCTCTTTTATTATGCTCTCCGCCGATATCGCTGCAATGGCCCCCGGAACTACTGTCGGCGCCGCTCATCCGGTGGCGCTAACCCCCGAGGGTTCTTTACCGGCTGATGATAAGACCACCACCTTTTTGGCAGAACACCTAAGCAACCTGGCGAAGACAAAGGGGCGTCCGGCCGATCTGGCCGAGAAATTTGTCATTGAAAACTTAACTCTCAGTGCTGAAGATGCCAAAGAGGCTGGTGTAATCGATTTTTTAGCGAAAGACCTGGACGATCTTTTAAGGCAACTTGACGGGACGAGTGTGGAGAAAGATAGCCGAGAATATCTTTTTCATACATCCAGCGCACAACTGCTCTATCCAGGGGCGAACCTCAGCGAAAAAATGCAAAATTTGCTGAGCGATCCCCAGGTAGCTTTTCTTCTGCTGATGCTGGGGCTGCTGGGGCTTTACTTTGGCTTCTCCAATCCAGGCACCTTTGTTCCCGAAGTGGTTGGCGGGATTCTACTAATCATGGGCATATACGGAATCGGTTTATTTGATACCAACACCACTGGTATTGTTTTACTTCTCCTGGGGATCGGCCTGGTCATTGCCGAAATATTTACTCCCGGGTTTGGGGTGCTCGGTATCGGCGGAGCCATCTCGATGCTGGTGGGTGCCCTGCTGCTGCCTCTTGAGCCCTTGATGTCTGCCGAGTGGTACGGGTCGTTTCGCCTTACAGCAATCGGCGTTGTCTTGGCATTTCTGTTACTCGCTGCGGTAATTACCTACGCTGTGGTTTACAGTCGCCGGCGTTGGAAAGATGGCGGGAGCTACTTTATGCCACCCCAAAGAGGGATCGCCGTCTCAGATCTCGATCCTGAAGGGCAGATTAAAGCCAGGGGAGAGCTCTGGCTGGCCCGGAGCGATGACGGTTCCAAAATTACCGCAGGGACCGAGGTAGAGATTGTCCGCTCAGAAACACTGTTCCTGTGGGTTCGCCCGCTGGAAAATTTAACTGATACGAATAATGATACTAAGGAGGCATAAAGTTGGAGCATATTATTATTCCGATTATTATCCTGGTCCTGATGTTTTTGATGTCGTCGATCAAGGTGGTCCGCGAGTATGAACGGATTGTTGTTTTTAGGCTGGGCCGCCTGATTGGCGAGAAGGGCCCCGGCCTGGTCCTGGTGATTCCGCTGATTGATCGGACTGTGAAGATCTCTATGCGCGTGGTAACCATGGATGTCCCTTCGCAGGAGGTCATTACCCGGGACAACGTTACTACCAATGTTAACGCGGTGGTCTATTACCGGGTTGTTGACCCGAACAAGGCCATCGTCAATGTCGAAGATTACCGCTTTGCTACGGCCCAACTGGCCCAGACTACGTTACGCAGCGTTACCGGTCAGGCGGAGCTTGATGAGCTGCTTTCGGAAAGGGAGAAACTGAACCAGCTTATTCAGAAGATCCTCGATGAGGCTACCGATCCCTGGGGGATCAAGGTAACCGCGGTTGAGATCAAAGATGTGGGCATTCCTGAACTGCTGCAGAAAGCGATCTCCCGCCAGGCTACCGCCGAGAGAGAGCGCCGCGCCATTGTGGTCCAGGCCGAAGGCGAGAAAGAGGCTGCTGAGAAGCTGGCCGAAGCGGCACAGATCTTAAACAGCCAAGAAGGCGGATTTTACGTCAGGCTACTGCGCTCCATACCCGAAGTGGTCAGCCAACCGGGTTCGGTAATCGCCTTTCCTCTGCCGATGGAGTTACGCCATCTTTTACCTCAGTCTGGAGATGAGCACGGGGAGTGACCAAATCATTTTAGTAAGCTTTGTAGCCGTCCCTGCGCAGGGACGGCTAGCTTCCACCGTGCCTTAATGTATGTCGGCGGTGTAGCCCAGGAGATCGTATTCGACAACGCCAAGATCGTGGTTTCCGAGCGGGTGGGCAAAATTGTACGGTTTAACGAGGGCCTCTTGCATTTTGCCTTAGCCTGTGGGTTTACGCCGAGGGCCTGCTGGACCGACGACGCTGAGTACAAGGGCAAGTCCCACCAAGGCTTATCGAAACAAGGGGGGACATAAGTAATTGGAAAGATCTAGTTGACGACTTTTGGTGGCCAAATATGACGAATTTCTAGTGACCAAAAATGCGGGTTTTTAAATGGCTATTGACAGTTACGATTACCTTTTTAGGGTAAGCTGTGGCTTATTATAATCTAGGATATGCTTGCTGTAGCTGCCTACAACGAGGCTAGTTGACACAGCCCCGGTTGTTTTTCACTTGATTTCTCCTTACCGGGGGGGTATAATATCTGTGCAGTACAAAGTACGCGAGCGTGGCGGAATGGCAGACGCGCTAGGTTCAGGACCTAGTGGGTGCAAGCCCGTGGAGGTTCAACTCCTCTCGCTCGCACCATTCGAAGCGAGGGTTTCCGGGTTAGTAATAAACCGGAAACCCTTCTTTATTTTTGCGGTTTGCCTTTAATTTTGACACCAATTGATAGAAGTAGAGCAAATATAAATTATGAAGAGGGGAGCACTTACTATCTTTGAAAACAGCTGATATGTTAGGCTTTGTATATTGTATACCAGTTATATTATTTTAAGATCCTCTTCTGCTTTAATTTCTGCCAGATAGTTATAGATGGTATAGCGGGTAACCCCGAGTCTTTCGGCGATCTCTTCGATAGCTCCCTTAACCAGGAAGAACTGTTTGCTATTCAGGTACCTGACAATTTCTTTTTTATCATCTTTTTTCATGCTGCTGACCGGTTTTCCAATTCTGGACGTTGCCTCCTTAAATAATTTATCCAAAAGTTCTTCCAGCGTATTACAAAAAAAGCCGTTATATTGCTCAACAGATTGTTGAACATGGTCCATACTTTCGTGGATAAGGCAGAAACTATCTATTCTCTTTTTAATCTTAAGAAAGTACTCCAGGGAGTAGTTAATTGAAAGCAAACCAATAATCTTATTATTGTTGTTGCGAATAAAGATGGTTGTTGTTTTAAGCTTCTTACCGCTTTTGGATTCTGTTTTATAATTTGCGACTATGTTGATACTGTTAAAAAGATCTGACCTTAAGAAGTATGTTTCCATGTCATTTAATGGATCGCCGATTTCCCGCTCCGAAATATGATTGTTTTCAATCATTACCACCGCTTTATCGGGATCGCCTGGATCGACTAAGACAACCTCGCAATTACTGCCAAAGGTTTGGGTAATACCCTTGGCTATATTAAACATATTTTTGAGAAATAGTGGAATATCTCCATCCAAAATAATCTTCCTTCCTAATTTAATAATTAGTCTAATAAATATATAAATACAACAAAGGTCTGACAAAATCCTCTAGAGATGCTGAAGATGCTGAAGCTCAACCTTGATTTACAGAGTGACCCATCCCTGAGAGGTTATCTGCACGTTATTGTGAGTAAAGAAAGCTTTTTCAATTTTATTATCTTTCAATTGAAATGTAAGTTCGGTAAGATCCGGTCCAATCAAATTGGCTCCTCCGCCGCATTCTATACGGAGCAGGCAATTCTTTTCAGCAGAGATTTTACTTTTATCTAGCTCGCCCGATTCAAGAATTGCCAGTGCTAGCACAACTGTTCCGGTGCCGCAGGAGGTCTCAATTAGTTCTGGAATACGGTGCGGGAAAACCGCACGGAGATCTCCTTCGTAAGAGGGGTGCCAATCGTAAAGAGTAATATTATAAGGTTCCTTAGTCTTCTCCATAAATTCTTTTTGCACATCAAGAAGGATTTGTCTAGTTTCAGAATCGAGGTTTTCCACATCTGCTGTGGGGCAGACTTCTTTAATCCGGTCTCCGTTGACAGCCATAAATTCACCGACGCGCATAACTTTTACACCGCAGATTTCCATAGGATGAACCCCATGTTGGTAACATTTTTTAACAAAGGAAGTCATATCGGTAACTACTTTTACAACGTTTCCTTTCATTAGATAGACCATAATATTAGTGAGGCCGTTGTCTGTTTCGAGGACGACAGGAGTAACCGGCTCTCGGGGAGTAATTCCGAGATTGGCCCCCACAGCAGTTTCAAAGAGCACTTTACCTAAAACCTGGGTCATACCCCCGCAAGCGCCGATAAACTCTCCCGAAGCGGGTTCAGAAATTTTCACTTTTAAGTTGCCTTCATTCTGCGGAGGATAAAGGATAGCTGCCTCGTCTCCTCCCAGGTAACTTTTCTCCAAAAGATTAAGAGAAATTTCAAGCTCCCGGCCTTTAGGAATTTGCGTTCCATTGAGAAAGATAATCGTATTACCTCCCATATGACCCTTAACGAAATCTAACTTCAATGTGTATACCCCTTTCATTAAATATTATAGCTTCAACAAAATGTTTAAAGGAAACACTTGATAGCCCCGTACCTATTTTAAAAATTATCATAGTCGGAAAGAATATGTCAACAAAATATTAAGAAATAGTGTTGGTTGCTAACCAAAAGGGCCTAAATTAGTGAAAGCTATTTTTGATCTGATAATATTTCAATAATTTGTTTATAAAGCTCAAAACTACAATAAAACATATGTTGAAATTACAATTTATAAGCAAAAATGTAGAAGGATATTTAAAAGATATGTTGAATTAATACTGTGGAAGGAGGTTGATGAGGTCAATAAATCAATCAATCAATCTTTATTAATTCAATTATTAAGGTGAGGTAAAGATCAATTCTGTAAAGGAGTGAATCGTTAAATTGCTAAGAAAAGAATTAAACCCGGTTTTGATGACGGCTCTGGTCATAGGTGCGACTGTCGGTTCTGGCATATTTGTTCTTCCCGGGTCTTTGGCTGAATCGGCTGGGCCAGCCTCAATCATTTCATTCCTGCTGGCCGCATTCGGTTCTTACGGTTTGGCTTATGTCTTTGCCGAACTGGGGATCAGAAGCCCGGTTTCAAATGGCCTCTACGAATATCCAAAGCAGGCTTTCGGGGAAATGATCGGTGCAATCAATGGCTGGTGCTACTGGATCTTCATGTGGTCCGGTATTTCGGCTGTTTTAATTGGCCTAATGGGTTATCTGGCTCTCTGGTGGCCGGCACTTGCCGATAACGGATGGTTACAATTGATCTTGGGCACGATCCTGTTATGGATCTTTACTTTTATCAATACCCAGAAAGTTGAAGTCGGTGCCACTTGGGGGTTGGTCTTTACGATTATTAAAGTCGGCGGGCTCATTGTGCTGATCATCGTTGGATTGTTCCATATTGATTTCAGCAACTTTGCTCCGTTTATGCCCATGGGCTCTGGCAGCATCATTCCCACGATGGCTCTTCTTTTCTGGAGTTTCGTCGGGATTGAAACCGCAGTTACTGTCGGTGAAGAAGCGGACGACCCGAAGACGATTCGAAAGAGTACTTTCAGTGCGCTCTTTACCATTATTATTGTTTATGGGCTAACTTTATTTGTTGCTTTTGGGGCCATGCCATCAGCCGAGCTGGCTCAATCGCAAAAGCCATTAAGCGATCTTGCTTATCTCTTTATGGGTGATTTCGGTGCTAACTTTATTGCGATTATCGCGGTTTGCTCAATCATCGGGGTAATGAACAACACGATTTTGCTCACAGGCAGAACCAGCTACGCTATCGCCCGCGACGGATTGTTCCCCAAGGTTTTTTCAAAAACCAATAAACATGGTGTTCCTTCGGGGAACATAATTCTTGGTTCCGTACTGGCGAACATCTTGCTATTTACTGCTGTTTTTAAAACGCTGCGGGCGGCGTTTGACTTTGTGTTGCTTTTTTCAACCCTGTTTTGCTTAATCCCATATGTTTTCACGATGGTGTCAGTAGTTATCCTTAACAACCGCAAACCAGAGATGTTCCACTTTGAAGGCAGCCAGTGGACGAAGGTGAAGATCATGGCCGTGATCGGCTTTATCTTTAGCGCGCTGGGGATCTGGGGTGCCGGTGCAGAGGCGCTAGTCTGGGCCCTGGTATTTATTGTGATTATGGCCCCGGTGTTTTATGCCATTGTTACAAATGAAAGAGACCAGTTAAAGGGTAAAGGCACCGCGGTTTAGTTAACGTCAAAAGAGTTGAATCTGCCGCCGGTCACCGGCGGCAGATTCAAAAACTGCTGTTTATTAAAAATGAGAGCATCAAGGAGGGCTAAAGGAATGGAAATTAAAGTTAATTCTGAAATCGGAAAACTGAAGGCGGTGATGCTTCATCCGCCGGGAAAAGAGATTACACGGCTGACTCCGTCAAACATGAAGGCTCTGTTATGGGACAATATTCCGTGGCCGGAAAGAGCCCTGGAAGAGCACCAAAATTATGTTAAAGAATTGGAAAAACGGGGCGCCAAGGTTTATCTGACTCCCGACCTGTTAAAAGATGTCATTAAGGACCGTACCCTGCGAGATGAATTAATTGAAAAAAGCGTCGCCTATGAGGAGGAACGCTTAACTCCGGAAACGCTGCAGGTGATGCAGGACTATATGAAGAGCGTTAATGATGATCAGCTCATTGATATATTTATGGGCGGGATTACCAAGCAGGAGCTGTATCAAGAGACCCATGGAGTAGCGTTTGAGGATCTAGCGGATTACGCTAATGAATTTTGCCTCACTCCGATGACCAATATTGGATGGTCTAGGGACCCCGCTGCAACGATCGGTAACGGCATCGCCTTTTCGCATATGTACGGCCGGGCCAGAGAGCGGGAACCGCTTTATGTTAAATATGTGTTCAAATATCACCCTGAATTTAAAGATCTCGATTACCATGTTTGGTACGGTCTCTCTGAAGATGACCAGACGAATTTAGAGGGCGGCAATGTATTCCCGCTAAGCAAAAATGTATTAGCCATCGGCTTTAATGAAAGGACAGCTTTCCGGACGATCATGAAACTTGCTGACAGGCTGATGGAAAAGTCGGAAGTTACGGATGTGCTGGCGCTACAATTTGACAACAAGAAGCTTGTTGAAGGCGATGTAGGCATGTTTGTACATGTCGATACCTTTTTCACCATGGTTGACCATGAAAGCTTCCTTTTCTTCCCTTATATTGCCGATATGCTTACGGTTTACCGTCTAACCAAGGGTGAAGGCGGTAAAATCAAGACTTACGTGGAAGGCGATCTTTTCGAAACACTGAAAAAAGTGCTGCATCTGAAATCGCTGAATCTGATCAAGGTGGGTGGTGGAGACAGCTATAGGGCCCAGGCGGAGCAGTGGGGTCTGGCGGCCAACGTTTTTACGGTTGCACCGGGCGTTGTCTTTGCTTACAACCGCAACACAAGTACAAACAAAGAGCTGCGTAGAAACGGCATTGAAGTAATCGAGCTGGAAGGGAACGAGCTAGCCAAAGTGCTTGGTGGACCTCGCTGCGCGACGATGCCTCTGTGGCGTGAAGATCTATAATCAAGTGATGAGCGTTAAAGCCAGTACGCTTGCTATCTGGATCATCCCTTTCTTATAGAGAAAACCTGGAATAATATGCGGCATATTCAGGTTTACGGTGGTAAATCTCTATTTGCCGGTACAACGGAGAAGTTAGCGATCTGAGATTCCAGGTTTTCTCCCCCTTATTGGGGATTGTAAAAGAGAGTAAATACATTTTAAAGCCATATCGTTAAGAATTAACTATGAAGGAGGAAAGTTGAATGATCAGTAGCTTAAAAAATAAAAGTGTCCTTTCATTATATGACCTTTCGGTAGAAGAAATAGAAACAGTTTTAAAGACTGCAGAAACACTTAAAATTCAGAGAAGGGTCGGCCAAACAGTAAAGATACTGGAAGGGAAGGTTATTGCCCTGATTTTTCAGAAGCCTTCCACCAGAACGAAAGTTTCATTTTTAGCTGGTATAAGTCAACTCGGTGGTACCCCTTTATATCTTGATGGTCGTGATCTACAACTTGGGCGAGGCGAGACCATTGCCGATACTGCCCGGGTTCTTTCCCGCTATGTTGATGCTATCGTGGCCCGCGTTTTTGCACATAGTGATCTGGAAGAGCTGGCGAAATACGGAAGCATCCCGGTAATTAACGCTTTATCTGATGATTATCATCCTTGCCAGGCGCTGGCCGACATCTTGACCATCTATGAAAAAGTAAACAAGGTTAGAGGAATTAAGTTAGCGAACTTTAAAGGCCTGAAGATTACCTATACCGGCGACGGTGACAGTAACATGGCTCATGAGACCCTTCTGTTGGCGGCTAAGACCGGTATGGATATCTCTTTGGCCTCGCATAAAGACTATCAACCTAACGATAAAGTTATGGAAAAAGTTAACAAAGTGGCTGAAGAAAGCGGTTCTAAGATTGTAATTACAGAAGATCCTTTAGAAGCAGCTAAAGACGCGGATATTCTGTATACCGACGCTCTCGTCAGCATGGGTGAAGACGAGATTGGTCAAAGGAAATTAAAGGACTTGATTGCCTTTCAGTTGGATAGCAAGATGATTGAAGCAGCAAAATCTGATGCTATTGTCATGCACCCGCTACCAGCCATTCGGGGCGCAGAAATATCCGCTGAAGCGATGGAAAGCCCGCGGGCGGTAATCTGGGATCAAGCGGAAAACAGATTACATGTCCAGAAGGCTCTTCTTTCGTTAATTCTAGGATAACCGGGAATGACCAACAGAGGGCTGACATAGCGGGTATATTTTTACCCGCTATAATTTTTTAATGCAGTTTGGTGATGATAAGGTAGATCTTTTATAAAGAATGCTTGCATTAACTGCTTATATTACGAAAATACGACAAAGTGTAGGGGAGAGAATGAATTTGGAAAAAATCAATCCGGCAGAGCCTGCGATAGGTTGCCGGGTCAAACAGGAAACGATTGTTGTAGCCCTGGGCGGTAATGCTATTTTGCGTCCGGGACAGAGAGGTACTTATGCGGAGCAGATGGAAAATGTTCGCAAGACCTCAGCGCAGCTGGCCGAACTGATTCTTAACGGTAAGCGGCTGGTGGTTACCCATGGCAACGGTCCGCAGGTGGGTAGAATATTTCAGCAGCAAGAGAACGGGACCCGGGTTGGTATTCCGGCAATGCCGCTTTTTGTCTGCGGGGCAATGTCTCAAGGACAAGTTGGTTATATGATTCAACAGGCGCTTTACAACGAATTAATCAAGGCCGGATGTAAGAAAACGGTGGTGACTTTGATCTGCCAGTCGCTTGTTGATCCTTCCAGCGAAGCTTTTCAAAATCCGAGCAAGCCGATTGGGAGTTTTTACAGTGAAGCGGAAGCACAAAAAGCGGCGGAAGAAAAAGGCGAGGTTTGGAAAGAAGACAGCGGCAGGGGTTGGAGAAGAGTAGTTCCTTCTCCGGAACCGCTAAGCTGCGTTGAAATAGACGCGATTAAGTCTTTAATTGCCGAGGGTGTAGTAGTGGTCATCTCGGGAGGAGGCGGAATCCCAGTAGTGAGGGATTCCAGCGGGATTCTCACTGGTATAGATGCGGTAATCGATAAGGACCTGGGAGCACAAGTGATCGCTCGGGAAACAGGGGCCAACGTTTTGTTGATCCTCACCGATGTGGCCAACGTGGCTATTAATTACCGGATGCCTGAAGAGAAGAAGCTTGGGGCGATACCCCTGGCCGAGATGAAAGCGTATTATCAACAAGATCATTTTAAAGCTGGCAGCATGGGGCCGAAAGTTTTGGCAGCAATCCGGTTTATCGAGGGCGGAGGAGATAAAGCTGTGATCACCTCGCTGGAAAATGCGCTGCTGGGAGCGGAAGGAAAAATCGGAACCGTGATTACAAGGTAGAAGTTTCTTTTTTTATTGCTATTGCTGG
>JAAZPQ010000075.1 GCA_012797175.1 Bacillota bacterium | reverse complement strand
GAACCAAAATATTCTGTAGATGAATGCAAGGAGAGAGATGCTACTTACGCGGTTCCTCTGAAAGTAAAAGTCCGCCTGATCAACCGGGAGACCGGGGAGGTTAAAGAGCAAGAGGTCTTTATGGGCGATTTCCCTAAAATGACCGATAACGCTACCTTTATCATCAACGGGGCGGAGCGGGTTATCGTCAGCCAGCTGGTCCGTTCACCGGGGGTCTACTTTGACAAGGAGCCCGATCCAAATACTGGTAAAGAACTGGTCAGTGCGACGATCATCCCTAACCGCGGGACCTGGTTGGAATTTGAGACTGATGTCAATGGCGGTATTTTTGTGCGCATTGACCGCACCCGTAAATTGCCGGTAACGGTTCTTCTGCGGGCGATCGGTTACGGCAGCAACCAGGAGATCCTTGACCTTTATGACCACGATAGCAGGATTTTAGACCTGCTGGAAAAAGATCATACTGATTCTGTAGAAAGCGGTCTTCTGGAGATCTATAAACGGCTACGTCCGGGGGAACCGCTGAATATTGACAATGCTCGTTCGCTTTTTGAGTCCTTATTTTTCGAGAATAGACGTTATGATTTCGCCCAGGTAGGGCGGTACAAAATAAATAAAAAGTTTTCTATGAGCAGCTCTCTTGTTGGAGCAGAGCTGGCGGAAGATCTTCTTGATCCTGCTACCGGGGAGGTTCTTTTTTCTGCCGGGTTAGTTGTGGATGAAGAAGCGGCCCGAAAGATCGAGGAATGCGGAATCTCCCGGGCCCGGGTCATCCACCGCAATGGAAGCTGCCTCATACTTAGCAACGGCGGCGTGGATCTGGAGATAAAACACCTGGTTCCAGCGGATATTGTGGCTGCGGTTAGCTATATCCTTAACCTGATGGACGGAATTGGCGAGGTTGATGACATCGATCATCTCGGTAACCGTCGTCTGCGCAGCGTCGGCGAACTTCTCCAGAACCAGTTCCGAATCGGTTTATCCAGGATGGAGCGGGTGGTTCGGGAAAGGATGACCATCCAGGATGTCGATGCCATTACTCCACAAGCCCTGATTAATATTCGCCCGGTGATCGCGGCGATCAAGGAGTTTTTTGGCAGCAGTCAGCTTTCTCAATTTATGGATCAAACTAACCCCCTGGCGGAGTTAACTCACAAGAGACGTCTCAGCGCTCTCGGCCCGGGTGGTTTGAGCCGTGAGCGGGCCGGCTTTGAAGTCCGTGACGTCCACCATTCTCACTACGGGCGGGTCTGCCCGATTGAAACTCCGGAAGGGCCCAATATCGGCCTGATCGGCTCTTTAAGCACTTACGCCCGGATTAATTGCTACGGTTTCATCGAAACCCCGTACCGGAAAGTCGATAAAAAGGAAGGGCGGGTGACCGATGAGGTTATTTACCTGACCGCCGATGATGAAGACAAGTATGTCATTGCCCAGGCCAACGCCGAGTTGGACAGCGAGGGCCGTTTTGTCGGCAGTCGGGTTACCTGCCGTTACCAGTATGATACGGTGCTGCGCTCTCCGAACGAGGTAGACTTTATGGATGTCTCGCCTAAGCAGCTGGTCAGTGTAGCGACGGCGTTAATACCCTTCCTTGAAAATGACGACGCCAACCGGGCCCTGATGGGCGCGAATATGCAGCGCCAGGCGGTCCCGCTGCTGCAGACCGAAGCGCCGCTGGTGGGAACGGGGCTGGAAGAAAAGGTGGCCTACGATTCGGGAGCGGTGGTGATCTGCCAGTCCGACGGTGAGGTGGCCCGGGTTACCTCTACGGAGATCGCCATTCGGCGCGACGAGGATCCTGACGGGTTGAACTACCTGATCAACGGTCGCACCGGAGAAAAATTTGAAGAAGGTCATTCTTCCTGGGGGAGTAGCGGTATGGATATCTATACCCTGGAAAAATTCAAGCGCTCCAACCAGGGCACCTGCATTAACCAGCACCCCATTGTTTCGCGGGGACAAAAGGTAAAAGCCGGTGAGGTCATCGCCGACGGCGCCTGTACCAGTCGCGGTGAACTGGCCCTGGGACGCAACGTGTTGACTGCTTTTCTTCCCTGGGAAGGTTATAATTACGAAGATGCTATTCTGCTCAGCGAGAAGCTGGTTAAAGAAGATATCTTTACCTCGATTCATATCGAAGAGTATGAAGCGGAAGCCCGTGATACCAAGCTTGGTCCGGAAGAAATTACCCGCGACATTCCCAATGTTGGCGAAGAGGCCCTCCGGGATCTCGATGCACGGGGAATTATCCGGATCGGCGCCGAAGTGCGCTCCGGGGATATCCTCGTGGGCAAAGTCACGCCTAAAGGAGAAACCGAACTTACCGCCGAGGAGCGGCTTCTGCGGGCCATCTTTGGTGAAAAGGCCCGCGAGGTCAGGGATACCTCGCTGCGGGTGCCACACGGCGAGTCCGGTATTGTTGTCGATGTGAAGGTTTTTACGCGTGAAGATGGTGACGAGCTTTCCCCTGGAGTCAATCAGTTAGTGCGCGTCTACGTAGCCCAGAAACGGAAAATATCCGAAGGGGATAAGATGGCGGGGCGGCATGGCAACAAGGGGGTTATTGCCCGGATTCTTCCGGAAGAGGATATGCCCTTTTTGCCGGACGGGACGCCGGTTGAAATTATTCTTAACCCCCTGGGGGTCCCTTCCCGGATGAATATCGGGCAGGTACTTGAGACCCATCTTGGCTGGGCGGCGAAGGCCCTGGGAATTTATATTGCCTCCCCGGTCTTTGACGGAGCAGTTGAAGACGATGTCTTTGCTGCTTTCAATGAGGCCGGGTTGTCCGAAACGGGGAAGACTCTTCTTTACGACGGCCGCAGCGGTGAACCGTTTGATAACGAGGTAACCGTTGGTTATGTTTATATGATGAAGCTGGCCCACCTGGTCGACGATAAGATCCATGCCCGCTCGACCGGCCCTTATTCGCTGGTGACCCAGCAGCCCCTGGGTGGCAAAGCCCAGTTTGGCGGCCAGCGCTTTGGCGAGATGGAGGTTTGGGCTCTGGAAGCATACGGGGCTGCCTATACGTTGCAAGAGATCTTAACGGTAAAATCTGACGATGTCATCGGCCGGGTTAAAACTTACGAAGCGATCGTTAAAGGGGAGAACATTCCCGAACCCGGTGTTCCTGAATCATTTAAGGTGCTGGTGAAAGAGCTGCAAAGTCTCTGCCTTGACGTCAAGGTGCTCAGTGAAGAAGAGGGAGAAGTCGAGATCCGGGAAGATGATGAAGAAGGCGATTACCGCCGCCTGGATGTCAATATCGAAGGGCTTGAAACAGGTGATGACGGGGCCGAAGTTTCTGCTTTAAAACGTGATCCAGCGGGAGACAAGGCCAAAGAGACTGTGACGAAGGACGAGGAGGAGCCAGAAAAAGATATTGAAGATATTATTGCAGATGAGCAAGAAGAGAAGGTCCCTGTCTCAACCGCTATTGAAGCAGGGACTGACGAGGAGATCTCTTTAGAGCAACCCGGAGAAATGGAAGGAAAAGATAAAGAAGATGATGAGGAGGAGGGTGCCTCTCCCCGCACTTCATAAATTGCCTAAAAAGGAATCATAAGGAAGGGTATCACTGGTTAAGGGCGTAAATCCGGCGAAAGGAGCGAAATTTTCTTGGACGTAAACAGCTTTGATGCTTTAAAGATCGGATTGGTCTCATCTGAGCAGATCCGGGCCTGGTCTCGCGGCGAGGTGAAGAAGCCGGAAACAATTAATTACCGCACCCTTAAGCCTGAGCGTGAAGGGCTTTTTTGTGAAAAGATTTTTGGGCCGCAGAAAGATTGGGAATGCAACTGTGGTAAGTATAAACGAATTCGCTACCGCGGTATTGTTTGCGATCGCTGCGGGGTGGAGGTAACCCGGGCCAAGGTGCGCCGTGAGCGGATGGGCCATATCGAGCTGGCCGCCCCGGTTTCTCATATCTGGTATTTCAAGGGGATCCCCAGCCGGATGGGGCTTTTACTGGACATGTCACCGCGTTCCCTGGAGAAGGTCCTTTATTTTGCTTCATACGTGGTTATCGATCCCGGTGAAACCATCTTAAGCAAGAAACAGCTGCTGACGGAGGCAGAATACCGCGAATACCGCGATAAATACGATGCGCTTTTTAAAGAGGGGAAAGGATTTAAGGCAGACATGGGCGCTGAAGCGGTGAAGCGACTGCTTGAAGAGATTAATTTAGACGATCTTGCCGAGGAGCTGCGTACCGAGTTGAAAAACTCCAGCGGCCAGAAAAAGATCCGGGCAACCCGCCGCCTTGAAGTGGTCGAGGCTTTCCGCCAATCTGGCAATCATCCCTCCTGGATGATCCTCGATGTGATCCCGGTAATCCCGCCTGATCTGCGTCCGATGGTCCAGCTTGACGGCGGACGTTTTGCCACCTCTGATTTAAACGACCTTTATCGCCGGGTGATTAACCGCAACAATCGCCTGAAGAGGCTTCTCGATCTGGGGGCTCCCGATATTATCGTTCGCAACGAGAAGCGGATGCTTCAGGAGGCCGTTGATGCGCTAATTGATAACGGCAGGCGGGGTCGGCCGGTAACCGGTCCGGGGAACCGTCCCTTGAAATCGTTAAGCGATATGCTTAAAGGGAAGCAAGGGCGCTTTCGCCAGAATCTCCTCGGTAAGCGGGTCGACTATTCCGGGCGCTCGGTGATTGTTGTCGGTCCGGATCTAAAGCTTTACCAGTGTGGCCTGCCCAAGGAGATGGCCCTGGAGCTGTTTAAACCTTTTGTGATGAAGCGCCTGGTCAATGACGGGATGGCCCATAATATCAAGAGCGCCAAGCGGATGGTGGAGAAGGTTCGCCCTGAGGTCTGGGATGTCCTTGAAGAGGTGATTAAAGATCACCCGGTACTCTTAAACCGGGCCCCGACGCTGCACCGTTTAGGGATTCAGGCTTTTGAACCGGTGCTGGTGGAAGGCCGGGCCATTCAGATTCATCCGCTGGTTTGCGTGGCTTACAATGCCGATTTTGACGGCGACCAGATGGCGGTACACGTGCCTCTCTCTGCCGAGGCCCAGGCGGAAGCCAGGTTGCTCATGCTGGCGGCACAAAACATTCTTAATCCTAAAGACGGGCGCCCGGTGGTCACCCCGACCCAGGATATGGTCCTCGGCTGTTACTATCTCACCCTGGAGAAAGATGGGGCTAGGGGTGAAGGGCGGGTCTATATTGATCCTGAAGAAGCCATCAGCGCATACGAGCTGGGCTACCTGGATCTGCATGCCCGCATCCTGGTCAAAGCTTCCGGCTTTAGGGGGCGCAGTTTTGCTCGCCGTAAAAAATATCTGCTAACCACCGTCGGCAAGGTTATATTTAACGACATTTTTCCGGTTGACTTTCCTTATATCAACAATGCCGAATTTGCCGACTTCCTGCCGGAGAAAAACTTTATCCCCCTGCGCGGGATGAATCCTGAAGAGGTGCTGGAAAAGGTCCCGCGGAATAATCCGATTAAAAAGGATTTTCTCGGCGACCTGGTTTTCCGCTGCTATCGCAAATACGGTCATACAAAAACTGCCGAGATCTTAGACGAAATTAAAAGGCTTGGCTTTCACTATGCCACCCGGGCCGGAGTGACCGTAGCCATTGAAGATATTGTCATTCCCCCGAATAAGCAGGAGATTCTCCAGCGGGCCGAGGAACTAGTCTGGGTCACCGAAGAAAACTTTCTGCGCGGCCTGATTACCGAAAAAGAGCGCTACGATCGCGTGATCGAGATCTGGAGCGATGCCAAAGAAGAGGTCACCCGTTCATTGATGGAGGGGCTTGACGAGCTCAATCCCATCTTCATGATGGCCCATTCAGGGGCGCGTGGCAACGAATCGCAGATCACCCAGCTGGCCGGGATGCGTGGCCTGATGGCCGACCCCGCCGGGCGGATTATTGACCTGCCGATCAAGGCCAATTTCCGTGAGGGGCTAACCGTGTTGGAATACTTTATCTCTACGCACGGCGCTCGTAAAGGTTTAGCCGACACCGCTTTAAAAACGGCTGACTCCGGCTATCTTACCCGCCGCCTGGTGGACGTGGTTCAGGATGTCATCATCCGCGAAGAAGACTGCGGTACCGGCCAGGGGATCAGTTTAAGTGAATATCTTGGAAACGGCACTGATCTGGAGGAGGCTATCGAGCGGGTCATCGGCCGCTTTGCCCTGGAGCCGGTCTATCATCCCGATAGCGGAGAGGTGCTTGTGGATCGGGATGAGATGATCGATGAGGATATTGCCGAGCAGATTGTTAAGCTCGGTATTACCGAAGTTCGTTTTCGTTCTGTACTTACCTGCCGCACCCGCCACGGTATCTGTGTCAAATGCTACGGCCGCAATCTTGCTACAGGAAAGATCGTCGATGTCGGCGAGGCCGTAGGAATCATCGCCGCGCAGTCCATTGGCGAACCCGGGACCCAGCTGACCATGCGGACCTTCCATACCGGGGGAGTAGCCGGTGACGATATTACCCAGGGCCTGCCCAGGGTGGAGGAGCTTTTTGAAGCACGTAAGCCGAAAGGGCAGTCCCTTATATCAGAGGTTTCCGGTGTAGTTGATATCCAGGAGACACGCTATAAGCGAGAGCTGAAAGTTATTTCAGAGCACGATGAAGTGCGGATCTATCCTGTGCCGTACGGGGCCCGGTTGAAAGTAGAGGATGGGCAGAAAGTTAACGCCGGTGATGAGCTTACCGAAGGTTCGATCAATCCTCACGAGCTTCTTAAAGTAAAAGGGGTCCGCGGCGTGCAGCTCTACCTTCTTCAAGAGGTCCAGTGGGTCTACCGGATGCAGGGGGTCGATATCAACGATAAGCATATTGAAGTAATTATCCGGCAGATGTTGAAAAAAGTGAAAGTGGAGGATCCCGGTGATACCGACCTGCTTCCCGGAGGGATCATTGACAGTTTCTTATTTGAGGAGATAAATGAGAAGATCAAAGAAGAAGGCGGGCGCCCGGCTCAGGCCCGGCCGTTGCTTCTGGGCATTACCAAGGCCTCACTGGCTACCGATTCGTTTCTTTCAGCGGCTTCATTCCAGGAGACTACCCGCGTTCTTACCGATGCAGCGATCAAAGGGAAGCGGGACGACCTTTTAGGATTGAAAGAGAACGTCATTATTGGCAAGCTGATCCCGGCTGGTACCGGAATGTCTCGTTACCGTAATGTCAAGGTCCGGGTCCTCGATGAGCCGGAAGAGTCCCGGGTCGAGGCGTCGGATCCGGAAGAGGAGCCTGAGGACAAAGCCGGAGAGAAAACAACTTCGCTTGATCCGGATGAAGAGCTAGCGCCGGAGCCGGCGGCTTCCTCTGAATCCTAGAGCAGATCTGGTTGGATAAATATAGGCAGGGCAAAAATTAATTGACAACCGCCAGCGCTGGTGATAGAATACCGAAGTGCGCTTAAAAAGACGGCTTCAGGAAAGAGAGGTTGGTTTGCTTGAGTGAAGATGAACTGATCGCTCGGGTCTCCCAGGCAGGTCAAAAAGTTGTCGGAACAAAGCAGACCCTGAAGGCGCTGGAAAAAGGCGAAGCGGTCATGGTTCTTCTGGCCAAGGATGCTGAAGAGAAGATCAGCGCCCCGGTAGCGGCCCTTGCAGAGAACAAAGGGGTAAAAGTTCACTATATTGAAACCATGTCCGAATTAGGCAAGATCTGTGGTATTAAAGTAAAAGCAGCTGCGGCTGCCATTATCGAGTTTTAAAAGGGGGTGGACAGTTGCCGACCTTAAATCAATTGGTTCGTAAAGGACGCCGGAAGCAGACCCACAAGTCGGCTGCGCCAGCCCTGGAGCGTTCTCCGCAGAAAAGGGGGGTTTGCACCAGGGTCTCTACGACGACACCGAAAAAGCCAAATTCGGCGCTACGAAAGATTGCCCGCGTCCGCCTGACTAACGGCATTGAGGTTACCGCCTATATTCCCGGAATCGGCCATAATCTCCAGGAGCACTCCGTAGTGCTGGTCAGAGGCGGCCGGGTTAAAGATCTGCCGGGTGTTCGTTACCATCTGGTACGCGGGGCGCTGGACGCTGCCGGAGTGGAGAATCGGGCCCAGGCCCGATCCAAGTATGGGACAAAGAAACCAAAGGCCTAGCCAGAGTTGATTTTTATTTTGATAGGGTAAGGGGTGATTAGGATGCCACGCAAAGGCCCTGTCGCCAGGCGGGAGACCCTCGCGGATCCTGTTTATAACAGCAAGCTGGTGGCAAAGTTTATTAACAATCTGATGTGTGATGGGAAAAAGGGTATCGCCCAAAAAATATTTTACGAAGCCTTTGAAATTATCCGGCAAAAAACCGGTAAGGATCCAGAACAGGTTTTCGAAACTGCGATCCGCAACGTCTCACCGGTTCTTGAAGTAAAACCCCGCCGGGTCGGAGGCGCCACTTACCAGGTTCCGGTAGAGGTGTCCAACCATCGGAAAAGCATACTGGCAATCCGCTGGATGATTACTTTTGCCAGGAAACGGGGCGAGAAAACAATGTCGCAGCGGTTGGCGGCAGAAATTCTCGATGCTTCCAACGGTGTCGGAGCAGCAATAAGGAAAAAGGAAGATACTCACAAGATGGCTGAAGCGAACAAGGCTTTCGCTCACTATCGCTGGTAAATGATAATTTTAATTATAAATTGCCATGGAAAGGAGGGAAAAAAATGAGCCAGCATTTTCCACTGGAAAAGGTCAGAAATATCGGTATCGCCGCTCATATTGATGCCGGAAAAACTACCACTACCGAAAGAATACTATTTTATTCCGGCAGGTTGCACAAGCTCGGAGAGGTGCACGAGGGCACCGCGACGATGGACTGGATGGCCCAGGAACAGGAGCGCGGGATCACGATCACCTCGGCGGCAACTACTTGCATGTGGCATGATACACGGATAAACATTATAGATACACCCGGACACGTGGACTTTACCGTGGAGGTAGAGCGTTCTATGCGCGTCCTTGACGGCGTGGTGGCCATATTCTGTGCCAAGGGGGGAGTTGAGCCCCAGTCCGAGACGGTCTGGTGCCAGGCGGATCGCTACCATGTTCCCCGGATTGCCTATATCAACAAGATGGATATTGTTGGAGCCGACTTCTTTAAAGTGCTCCGTCAGCTCCGAGAAAAGCTGCATGCGCATGTGCTTCCCCTGCAGTTGCCCATCGGTGCTGAAAGCAAGTTCTCAGGTGTAATTGATCTGATCCGGCAGCGGGCGATTATTTATGAAGACGATCTCGGAATTCACAGCCGCGAAGCGGAGATTCCCGAAGAGATGCGCGATCAAGCCGCTGATTATCGTGAGCGGATCCTGGAGACCGCGGCCGAGTATGATGATCTCCTGATGGAAAAATATTTTAAAGGCCAGGAGATTTCACCTGAAGAATGTTACCGTGCTCTCCGGAAAGCTACAATCCACCATGCTCTGGTGCCTGTATTTTGTGGCTCTTCCTACCGCAACAAGGGTGTCCAGCCTCTTCTTCAGGCGGTGGTTACTTTTCTTCCCTCCCCCATGGATGTAGGTGCGGTGAAGGGATTTGACTTTAAAAGCGGCCGGGAAGACTTTCGCCTTCCTTCCGTTGATGCTCCGTTTTCGGCGCTGGTTTTTAAAATCATGGTTGATCCTTTCGTCGGCAAGCTTGCTTTTGCGCGGGTCTATTCGGGCCGGCTGAAAAAAGGGTCGGTGTTGTTTAACGCCACCCGTGAAAAAAAGCAGCGGATCAACCGCCTGCTACGGATGCATGCTAACTATCGCGAAGAGGTAGATGAGGTGCTAGCCGGTGATATCATTGCTTTTGCCGGTCCCAAGGAGATCGGTACCGGTGATACCCTTTGCAGCCTCGAAAAACCGATTATTCTTGAAGCGATTAAATTTCCCGAACCGGTTATCTCGGTAGCCATTGAGCCTAAAACCAAGGCGGATCAGGATAAGATGAGCCTTTCACTGCAACATCTGGCTGAAGAAGATCCAACCTTTCATATGCATACCGATGAAGAAACAGGGCAGACCATTATCTCCGGTATGGGCGAGCTGCATCTAGAAGTTATTGTTGACCGCCTGTTACGTGAATTTAAGGTCCAGGCCAATGTGGGGAAACCGCAGGTAGCCTACAAAGAAACAATCCGCGGCGAGGCCCGGGTAGAAGGACGTTTTATCCGCCAGACCGGCGGAAGAGGCCAGTACGGGCATGTCGTTATTGAAGTATCACCGGCAGAACAGGGGCAAGGTTTTCTCTTTATTAATGAAATTGTCGGCGGGGCTATCCCCAAAGAGTTTATTCCCGCTGTTGAAAAAGGCCTGAATGAAGCGATGCATAATGGAGTTCTGGCCGGCTACCCGGTGACCGATGTTGTGGTGAAGCTGGTAGACGGCTCTTACCACCCGGTCGATTCATCCGAGCTAGCCTTTCAAATTGCTGCCTCCCAGGCATTAAAAAAAGCTCTGGTCCAGGCCCAACCGGTTATGCTGGAGCCGATCATGAAGGTGGAGATTACTGTACCCGAAGATTACCTTGGCGATGTGCTCGGTGATTTTACCGGCCGCCGCGGCCGGATTATGGGGACGGATCGTAAAGGGCACCTTCATATTATCCGGGGCATTGCCCCGCTTTCTGACATGTTCGGTTATACTACCAGTTTGCGTTCACTGACCCAAGGGCGGGGTGTTTTTAGCATGGAATTTAACCGTTATGACGAGCTGCCGCAAAGCATTGCCCAAAAAATCATTACTAAAGCATAGCTTATTAATATCCGGAGGTGTTTTTAAATGGCGAAGAAAAAATATGAGCGGACGAAGCCCCACCTGAATATCGGGACTATCGGTCATGTGGATCATGGTAAGACCACGTTGACGGCGGCGGTAACCTCCTGTTTGTCCAGTGCGGGTTTTGCTCAGAAGACCTCTTTTGAGCAGATTGATAAGGCTCCTGAGGAGAAAGAACGTGGGATTACCATTGCCACGGCTCATGTGGAGTATGAGACGGACAAGCGTCACTATGCCCATGTGGACTGTCCTGGTCATGCCGACTATGTT
>JAAZPQ010000074.1 GCA_012797175.1 Bacillota bacterium | reverse complement strand
GAGCTGATGGATGATTTCGGCAAGATCGGGACCAAAAGGGCGGTGGTGATCACCGCCGGCTTCCGGGAGACCGGCAGCGCAGGGCTAAAATTAGAGGAGCAGCTTAAAGATGTTGCCCGGCATCATGGGATCCGCTTTCTCGGGCCAAACTGTATCGGCCTGGTGAACAGTGCCATCTCTCTCAACATTACGGTTTTGCCGCTGGAAGGCCCGCCGGGGCTGCTAGGGATGGCCTCGCAGAGCGGAACTTACGTTACCCAGACCCTGCCTTACTTGAGAAAACGGGGGATCCGCTTTAGCAAGGCCATCAGCCTGGGTAACGAGGCCGACATCGACATTAATGAAGCCCTGGCCTACCTGGGAGAAGATGAGCAGACCAGGGCCATCGCCCTTTATATTGAAGGGTTGCAGAATCCAGCCCGCTTTCTAGAGATCGCGCGCCAGGTTACGCCGCACAAGCCGGTTCTGGCCCAGTACGTCGGCGGCAGTGTTGCCGGGGCGCGGGCCGGTTCCAGCCATACCGGGGCCATGGCCGGCCCGGATCACCTTTACGACGGGCTTTTTCAACAGGCGGGGATCATCCGGGTCTACTCGGTAGAAGATCTCTACGGGCAGGGCTGGGCCCTGGCCACGCAACCTCCCCTGAAGGGAAAGAGAATCGGTGTGATCACCAATTCCGGCGGACCGGGCACGGCGATCTCCGATGCCTGTAATAGCGGTGAACTGGAAGTGCCTGTATTTTCCAAGAAGCTCCAGGAGCAGATCCGCCCGCTGGTTCCTCCCCAGGGCTCTTGCGCCAACCCGGTTGACCTGACCTTCTTTCTAAATTCCAAGGTGCTCAGCGTGGACATTCCGGAGCTGATTATGCAAAGCGGCGAGGTTGACGGGATTGTTCTCCACGGGGCCATGGGTACCGGTTTTATGGGTGAAGTCTTTACCCATGCCGAAGAACTGTTCGGGATACCCCGCGAACAGTTCCTGGAGATGTTCCGGGATGATCTCAGTGCGGCTGTGTCCCTGCCTAAAAAATACGGTTATCCGCTCCTAACCTCCTCGTTTCTCGACGAAAATGATGATTATATTGCGGCCTACCAGGCTCATGAAATCCCGGTTTATGATGCTCCGGAGAAGGCCGCCCGGGCCATGGTCGCGCTGTGGAAATACCGACAGGTTCAACAGCGGGTATCTTCAGATCCGCCGGTTCTGCCGCCTGCCGCCGGGGAGGCGGCGGCGCTGATTGCAGAGGCAGTGAATAAAGGCGCTCCTATTCTTGATGAATATTCTTCCAAAAGAGTGCTTGCCGCTTACGATATCCCTATCAGCGCTGAAGGGCTGGCCCGCTCCGCTGCCGAAGCGGTTGAACAGGCCCGCCAGCTTGGTTACCCGGTGGTTTTGAAGGGATGCTCGGCCGAGATTGCCCACAAAACCGGCAAGGGGCTGATCCATCTGAACATTAAAGATGAAGCCTCTGTGAACCGTTCTTTTGAAGCGATCCAGGAGGCGGCGGGGACCGAGATCCCGGTACTGGTAGCGCAGATGGTTCGTGGAGAGCGCGAGCTCGTGGCCGGGGCCCTGCGGCAGCCCGGTTTCGGGCCCTGCGTTATGTTCGGGCTTGGCGGGATCTTTACCGAGGCGCTGCGCGATACCGTTTTCCGGATGGCTCCTCTCAGCCGGCCCGAAGCCCTCGAGATGCTCGGCTCAATTAGGGCCAGGGAGCTACTCGGTGAATTCCGGGGGATGCCCGCCGCGGACAGCGAAGCGCTGGCTGATATTTTGCAGAAGACCGGCAACCTGCTCCTGCTGCATCCTGAAATCCAGGAGATCGACCTCAACCCGATCATCCTTGAGGGCTCCCGTCCCGTAGTCGTCGACGCCCTAATCACCCTCTAGGTGACAGGGGGACGTTTCAGTTGTCACCTTTTTTAATCGATCAGTTAGGTGTCAGGAGAAACGTCCCCCTGTCACCTTCGGAGGAGAAACTGTATGTGTGGTCGATTTGCCCTGGTTACAGAAAAACGGGTTCTTGAGCTGCTCTTCGAGATTGAGCTTATGGAAGAGATCACTTCACGCTACAATATTGCTCCTTCCGAGATGCTCCTGGCGCTGCGCTGCAGCCCCCACAGCGGGCAGAAAGAGCTGATTCGCCTCCAGTGGGGCCTGGTTCCATCCTGGGCAAAAAACAAATTTACCGGTGGAGGCCTGATCAATATCCGGGCCGAAACGGCTGCTGTTAAGTTTAGCAGCGCTTTCCAGCGGCGGCGGGTCCTGATCCCGGCCAGCGGTTTTTACGAGTGGCGTAAAGAGGGGAAATCAAAACAGCCTTATTATATCTACCGGCAAGACAGCCGGCCCTTTGCTTTCGGCGGACTTTACGAAAGCGGCCGCCGGGAGCTGAAGCGGCCTCAAAATTGCGCCATCATCACCACTGCGGCAAACAGCCTGATCGCGTCGATTCATCATCGCATGCCGCTGATTATCCCTGAAGAGCTTTACCCGCTCTGGCTCGATCCCGGCACTCCAACGGCCGAGTTGCAGAAAATGCTTTTGCCCTATCCCGCGGAGAAGATGGATGTTTACCCTGTCTCCAAGTTGGTCAACAACCCTGCTTTCGATCATCCCGACTGCCTGAGAAAGGAATAATATTAAATCATGCTAAAATCCGACCTGTCCAGCCTGCAATATCCGCCCGCGGAGATTCATGCCAAAAGGGAAGAGGTGCGCCGGGCCCTGCTCCAAAGTTCGCCCCACCTTAATGGCGGACGTATTACCCGTATCTTAGAATCAGACCTAAAGCTTCTCTTTGATCTCTACGACCAGCTCTTTTTCTACGATTATTTCCGAGACCAATTCCCGGGACAGCTTCTATTCTCACTCTCGGCGCGGATGACTAAAACCGCCGGCCAGACCATTTATCCCCGCAACTTAAAAGAGCTCTTCCCCCATAAGGAGCGTTACGAGCTACGGATTAGCGTTATTCTCCTCTTCAGCTACGAGAAGCTGGACCGGGATAAAGCGGTCAACGGGATTAAAACCAGGGACAGCCTGGAGGCCTTGCAACTGGTTTTTGAGCACGAGCTCTGCCACCTGATCGAGCTGCATTGCTTCAAAGAAACGAGCTGCCGGCAGAAGCGCTTTCAGGCGCTCGCCGTTAATCTTTTCGGCCACACGGAGAGCGGCCACCGGTTGCCGCTAATGGCCGAGATCGCCACGGCAAAATACGGTTTATCTGTCGGAGACCGGGTTAGTTTTCAGGCTGAAGGAGAAACATTTAGCGGGGTAATCAGCCGAATTACAAGGCGGGCCACAATTATGGTTCCTGATAAGAATGGCCCCTATCGAGATCAAGAAGGAAGACGCTACTGTAAATTCTATGTTCCCCTGCATCTTTTGCAAAAGAGCTAGCTCCGCAGACCGGGCATTTCCCAGTAGGGCGTTGATAATTACCATTGGACCAGATCCCGCAGTCGAACCGGTAGCCTTGCTTGCCTAAAACTACGGGGCAACGGTTGTAGAGAAGGTGGTGCCCTT